>JBAYRN010000030.1:0-48746 GCA_041676625.1 Vulcanimicrobiota bacterium | reverse complement strand
GCGCCACCAACCCCCGGCCATCTCCAACAAACGCCTCTGTTTCAACCCCCAGAACCGCCACACCACCAAAGCCCAAAAGCGAGAACTCTTGCGTCGAGATGGCTGGACCTGCAGCACACCGGGATGCTGTCATAAGCTTTACTTACACCTTCATCACCTGGTGCCGCACTCCCAGAATGGCCCCACCATTGACCGAAACCTAGTCGGGCTGTGTTCGGCCTGTCATCGAAACGTGCACGACGGATCGCTTCGCATCTTCCTCCGGTCCGACGGCAAGCTGCACTTCACCGATGCCGAAGGAAACTCGGTGGCCGAGCAAGCCGATCTGGAGTTGGGGCAGTGGCTCGACTTCAATATCGGGTGGGACGGCGAGGAAGATGACTCCTTTACCATTCGGGCCCACCGGGGAGAGTGGTCTATTTTTGGTGAGGTACAGTTTCTATCTCGTAAATGACAAGAACTGTCCTCGTGGGTTGACCGGAAGTGGCGGTTGCCGTGCGGTACCCTGGGTTCCGGAGGTATTAGTATGTCAGCATCAGTCCTGGCGGCGGCCGGGCGGGGTAGAAAAAAGTGGGTGCGGCGACCAGGCCACCCGAGCTGAGGAAAAGGATCGATCCATCTATACTTATGACACCACTTTGGTGTAGAATGAAGAGTGGATAAGAGGCGACCAACCTATGATTTAACCAGTATCCAAAAGGCGTTTTCGGAACCGGATAGACTTCGGGCCACAACTACCGCCACTAGAGATGCGAAAAGTCTGGGGTTTGACCAGTCGAAGATTGTCGCCACAATTCAAAGCATGGAGCATGGACACTTCAAAAAGTCGATGACAGCCCACGGGAACAGCCAGTTGTGGCAGGATGTCTATTATGTCCCTTCAGAGGTAGGCACCCTCTACATAAAGTTCACAGCGGGCGTCATATCGGAATTCCTGCTCCTATCTTTTAAGGAGAAAACCTGATGATGGACAAACCGATTTGCCCGGAAACGGGGGATATGATGGAGAGGGACGTTCGCCCGATGACGATTGAGTACCACGGGATGAAAGCAACGTTTGATATGCCTGGATGGTACTGTCCCACCTGTGGAGAGGGACTCCATGACGGCAAAGAGATGAAGCTTGCCGACCGTGCTTTGAACCTGCTGAAGGCCAAAGAGAAAGGCTATCTCACCCCTGAGAAGATCAAAAAATTGAGGAGAAAGCTGAAGTTGAGCCAGGTGGACGCAGGCGAACTGATTGGCGGAGGACCTCGTGCTTTTCAAAAGTATGAGTCGGGAGAAATCCTTCCGAGTCGTGGGGTTCTTTCCGCTCTGGTGCTTCTAGCGAACGATCCTAGTAGGCTTCAAGAGTTGCGGGAAGCACTTCCTGAAGATGTGAAAGTCTAGCATCCTGTTCTTCCTGAAAAAGAATGCCCCCGGAAAGATTCCAGGCCCGGAAGAACTGGAACGGGTCACTCTAGCGGTAGCAGAATCCAGCATGAGCAAGGAAGAACTCGTTGCCTGGGTCCGCGCTCTCGGCAAAGCCGCCGATTTCACCCCCTGGGATAGGGTGGTTTGATACAAGGGATACCGGAAGAGGCGGTTGCCGTGCGATACCCTGGGTTCCGGAGGTATTGGTATGTCAGCATCAGTCCTGGAGGCGCCCGGGCGGCTTCATCTCTATCGGGAGTTGGCCTCAGTCTTTACCAGACACGGAGGCCGTCTGGCAGCCGAAAAGACTAACCTTAAAGACTGGTTTTCCAACGAAACAGACAAGCCTCACTCCCAGGAGTTGGCCGAAGATCTGGAAGCCCTGGGGCCTACCTTCGTCAAACTGGGCCAACTCTTGTCCACCCGAGCCGATCTCTTGGGGGAGGACTATCTGCGGGAGCTGGAGCGCCTGCAAGACGGGGTGGAGCCGGTGCCGTACGAGCAGGTCGAGGCTATGATCGCCGAAGAGTTCGGGAAGAGTCCCCAGGCGATCTTTGAGACCTTCAGCAAGACTCCCCTGGCCTCGGCTTCTCTGGGACAGGTCCATCGCGCCACCTTGATCGACGGTCGACCGGTGATCGTCAAGGTTCAGCGCCCTGCCGTGCGCGACCGGGTGGAGCAGGAACTCCAGGTGCTGGCCGAGGTCTCGGAGACTCTGGAGAACCACTCCAGCCGGGCCCGCAAGTACCGTCTGGTGGAGATCGTGGAGGAGCTGTCCCGCTCACTCCGCCGCGAGCTGGACTACCGGATGGAGGCGCGCAACCTGGACCGAATGGCGAGCCAGCTCCAGGATGCTCAGCTTGTTTTCGTACCCCGGCCCTATCCCGAATACACCACCACCCGGGTACTCACCATGGACTTCGTGGAAGGCACCAAGCTGCCGGCGGCGATCGACGCCCGATCCACGCTCAACGGAAAGACCCTGGCCGACGAGTTGTTCCGAGTCTATCTTTCCCAGGTGCTTCTGGAAGGGACCTATCACGCCGATCCCCACCCGGGAAACGTACTGCTCACCCCGGACGGCCGGTTGTGCCTGCTGGACCTGGGGATGGTGGGCAACATGCCCGCTTCTCTACAGATCGTGCTGGCTCGTTTGTTGGTGGCTATCACCGAAGAAGACGGAGACGCCGCCGCCGAGACGGCCCTGGATGCTAGTGGCCGGACCGAGCACGCCGACGAGACGAAGTTTCGACGAGATATCTCCGAACTGCTGGCCGACTATCACCGCCAGCCTATTTCAGAGATGCAAGCCGGTCAGTTAATACTTCACATCACCCAGTGCGCCGCGGACAATGGAATCTTGATCCCTTATGAACTCACCATGCTGGCCAAAACCCTGATGAACCTGGACGAGATAGGCCGCCGGTTGGATCCCCAGTTCAATCCTACCGATTCACTGGAGAGGCACACCCCCATCATCCTGGAGGAGCGACTCAAACGGGACTTTTCCAGGCGCTTTATGCTGGATAGCTACCTGGAGGCCCGCACCTTTCTCAAAGAGGGTCCTCGACTGGCTAATAATATCCTGAAGAAAATTGAAAACGGGACGCTGGTGCTGGGGGTGGATGCGGTCGACGAACGAGAGTTGCTGGTGAGCTTTCAAAAGATCGCCAACCGGATCGGGATGAGTATCGTGATGGGCGCTCTCATCCTGGGAGCCTCCCTTTTGATGGGAGCCAATGTGAAGGGGCCCACCCTGCTGGGGTACCCCGCCCTGGCGGTGGTTTCGTTTTTCCTGGCCGCCGGGGGCGGGGTGTGGATGGTCTGGAATATCTTAAGACAGGACCGTTCCTCCGGAAAGGAGTTGAACCAGACCTTATCTTCCTGAGCTATTGGGCGGGGGCTTTGTCTTTACCCGCTACGAAATCGGAGGCGGCTTTGCCCCACTCGGCTCCTCTTTTCACAGAGTTGGTCAGACCGTCGACTCCGGTGCTCACGGTGGCGGTTCCGACTCCGACCGAGCCTCCGGCGACTGCGCCCAGAGTTCCACCGATCCGTTGACCGCCCGGGTAGAGGGTGTTCCAGGTGTCTTTGGCAGCTTGAGGTAGCGCTTTGACCTGTTCAAATCCAAATTGAGCTTGTTCTTTAGCCGTCTGTAGCCCAGCCGGAACGCCCCGACCCACGGCCACGAAGATTCCGGCTGCACCGCCCACGGCGGCTCCTACGTAGCGGCCTACGGTTTCCCCGATCTTGCCAAGTCTTTGACCCAGTCCGGCGCCTACTTCGGCACCTTTGGCTCCGGTTTCCACGATAGCCGCAGGGGCTTGTTGGATGGCGGAGGCCCCGGTGGCCAGGACTCCCGCAACTCCGGTAGCCAGGACTGCAGCGAGCGGGGTGACGATGGCCGCTCCGGCCACCACCAACCCGGTGCTGATCGCTCCGGCTGCGCCTCCGATGGGGGAGGCGATCTTCTTGCCGATCTGGGCTCCGGCTTTCACCTGAGCCGGGTAATTTTTAAGTCCGCCTTTGATCAGGCCTTCGGCCAATCCGTAAGTCCCTCCGGCCACGCCGCCGGCGATGCCGGCACCGATGGAGGCCATGTCTCGAAGGACCGAACCTTCTTTAGGAGGAGCCTCTTGGGCGGGTGGTTGGGGGGCGGTCTGAGGGGGAGCCTGGGGTGTTTTAACCGGTGAGGTTGAGCTTTTAATGTTCATCTTAGTTCCATATTACTTCTTCAGGTCTTAAAAATAGCTGATTGGCAAATCGAGTGTTTTTAAGGTTTGTAACATGTTTGTCACAGGCACCCGGAAAGGGGGAGGTTCTGGAGAAGCTACAAACATAGGCCGATGATTCGACACCTTTTGATTTCGTTTTCCATCGTCACCCTTATTCTCTGTGCCGGCTGCGGGAGCACCGACTCCACCGTTCCGGCCAACCTCGGCCCTTCTGAGCAAGAGGCCGCCTTTCAGCAGTCGGTGCAACGGTTTTTCAATTCCGAAGGCTTGCCCGCCGTGGCGGCCGGGCTGTGGCAGCCGGGTCGGGAGCCGTTTTTGGTCCTACTGGGGGAAGCCGACGTGGAGGCGGGGCGAGCAGTCACCGCCCAGGACCGGTTTCGGATCGGGAGTGTGACCAAGTCGTATACGGTGACGGTGCTGCTGCAGTTGGTGGATGAGGGGCTGGTGAGCCTGGATGACCCGATCGGCGATTACTTGCCCACCATCCACAATCCTGAAGCCACCCTGGAAGAACTCGCCAACATGACCAGCGGCATCTTCAACTATTCCGAAGACCCGGATTTTTTGAACCTCTTTCTTAATGACCTCACCCGGGCCTGGACCGAACCGGAGTTGATCCAGGTGGCCATCAACAATTTGCCTTACTTTGCCCCGGGAGCCGATTGGAGGTACTCCAACACCAACACGGTGGCGCTGGGAATGGTGATCGAACAGGTGACCGGAAACAGTCTGGCCCGGGAAATGGAACTGCGTATCTTTCAGCCCTTGCAGTTGAGCGGTACCAGCTATCCGTCAACCGTCGAGATTCCGTTCCCCTTCGCCAGAGGCTACGGGATCATGGATCCCCCCCAACTGGAGGACATGACCGTGTCTCATCCCTCCTCCACGGCAGGCTCCGGCGCCCTGGTCACCAATTTGAACGATCTTGCCATTTGGGGCCGGGCCCTGGGGAGTGGCTCTCTGATTTCCGAGCAGCTGCACGCCCGGCGCCTGCAGTTGATCCCTAACAACAACTGCACCAGTTGCCCCGAATACGACGGCTACGGGATGGGGATCGGAAACCTGGATGGCTGGATCGGCCACACCGGAGACTTCATCGGTTATCAAGCTCTGGTGATGTACCAGCCGCAAACCGAGCAGGTGGCGGTGATCCTGATCAATCTCAAGAACTTCACCAACCGCGACCACGTACCCACCAACATCTTTCGAGACTTCATCGACTCGCTCTAAGCAACTGTTGTGCAGCCTCGACCGACATGTTGAGGTTGGGTATCCAATTGAGATCCAAAGCCAGCCGTGCGCAGAGCGCTTCGGTGTGGGCGTCTCCGTGGCCGCTGCGGCATAGCTTGATGGCCTGGCCAAGAGTCACGAAGCCGGACGACTCCGGCGGGTCTATCTGGCGAACGTAGAAGTGGTAATAAAGATCGCTTTGCCCGGGCGAGGCTCCGGTGGGACGGCCCAGGGGTCTGACTCCCGGGGGGAGTTGCTCTCGGGGCTCCCGGTTCCGGAATAACGGAAGATCCTGGACATCCAATCTGAGTACCTCAGGGGATCCCGGGGAAAAGGCCAGCGCCGGTCGGGCTTCGGTCTGTAAAGAGATCATGGGACCATGCTCGGGATCCAGGTAGTAATCGGCCAGCTTGGCCCGATCGTAATCGAGTTGGAGGTACTGGCTGAGAAACCGGCCTTCCAGCACCGTGACCTCTCCATTTTTACCGACCGCGTGGCGGCACTCGCTATCCACCATCCGGCTGGTCTCGGAGAGGGGATGAACCTCTCTGGGCCCGGTCACGACGTGGTTGATCCGAGCTTGCAGGCTGGTTCCGGGCGGTTGTACTTCCGGAATCCGGCCGGCCTTGAGCTGAGGGCGGAGGTCCTGGACCGGACCTGCTCCCAGAGGATCGTAGCGGGCCGCCAGTTGAGGGTGGTCGTGGATGTAGACGCCCAGTTGGGGCAAGTAGCCGAGGGCGTCGAACCCCCGGCCGAAAAGAGCCCTGGTTCGGCCACCTTCGGAGACTTCTCCCTGGTCCATGGCGCGCCAGGCCTCCAGGGGAGCCAGAAACCGGGGGGCGATCAGATCGGCCACCTCCATCAGACCACCGTCGCCCGAGGGCCTGCCGACGATCTCCACGGCGGCCAGGTAATAGTGGTCGGCCTCGGTCGACTCGAAAGGCATGGTGGGCGTGAGTTCGCCCAGTTTACGAAAGGTGTTCCCCACCACCTGGCCACCGACTTCTTCAGCCAGTTCCGCCAGGGCGATTTTGGAGCTATCGGCTCCCTCTTTATCCATGCGTCCCGCCACGAACCCGTCCAGCACATAGGGCTGGCCGCGTTCGAAGCGAGAGAGCCTGGTATCTCCCGATTTGAGGATGGGATGGGGGGTCAGGTTGTGGTCGAAGGCAAAGGCCGCCACCGCGGCGATATGATGGCCGGGTCCATGCACAAACCCCCCCGTGAAGGTTGCAGGCATGCCCGAGGTAAGCTCGAGCTGATAGGTGTGGTACTTGAGGTACCCGTCGAAGGCCAACCTCGCGAGTTTACCCATGGGCTGGAGTTCTACAGCCTAGGAGGAGAACAGAGCTACCGTGGCGCCCCCTACGGCGCCGCCGATCGCACCGGCTGCCACCGGGTTCATCCCGGTCAGAGCGGTCAGTCCGAACCCGAGCAGTCCACCGGCCAGGCCGACCCCTCCGCCTGCGATTGGGGAGACGAGCAGTTCCAGTTTGCCGAACCCGTCATCACCGTTGATGGCCAGATCTAAAGCGGTGGCAGCGGTGGTAGCCACCGCGGTGGTGCCCATGGCGGCCGGAGTCATCCAGCCGTTGCCTCCGGTCACAGCTCCGGCAGCGGCCCCACCGGCAGCACCGATGGCTGTGAAGGCCAGAACTTCCTTGAGGCGGGAGGTGTCGAGCTGGCTGTAGCCGCGCATGACTGCATCCATAGGGACGTGAGGTTCGTTGAGAAAAGTGGCCGAGCCGTTAGAGGCGGCTGCTTGAGCTGAGGCTTGAGGCCGGGGCGCGATACGAGAAGAAGATATTTGCATGGTTATTCTCCAATAGAAGTGAGTGTGTGCCATTATCAAACCTGATTTTTAGGGTTCGATCATTGACGATTTGTAACCTAATCTTCCAAGGGCTCAAAAACCAGGCCACCTCGCTTGTCCAATTTGACCTTCAACTCCCGGGCCAGCGTCTTTTCCCAATCCACTTCTTGCGAGTGGGTCAGGGCCCAGCGGTATCGCCCGCTGGTAGTGACGGCGGTCAGGTGGCGGGCCGGCCCGTCGAACTCCAGGGATAGGAACTCTCCCGGGCAGGTGAGGACCGGGCTCACCTGGAGGCCACTTTCCGTATCCCATATTCTCACCCGGACGGGTCGTTGCTCCAGCCCCAGAGCTTCCTCCTGGCTGGCGGTGGCCAGCAGATCGCCCGGGCCGGAAAAGGCCACCCCCCGAGCCGGACCGCGCAGTTCTAGAGGCCGCTGCAGCGGTTCACCCGAGCGGCCGTTCCACAGTCGTACCGTCCAATCGTCGCCGGCGGTGGCCACGATGTTTCGGCCGGGGTGGAGTTCGACCTCGTTGATGGCCACGTCGCCGTGATTCAGCTTGAGGCCGTTGGGTAGGCGAACCTCGGTTTGCGGCTTCTTGGCAAGCGGGGCCGGAGCGTCACCGGGTTGCTTCTCCGGCACCGGGTAGTTCCACAGTTTGACGTAGACCGGCAGCGAACTGTTGGCTCTGAGCCCGTTGCTGGACAGGCTCACCAGCCGGTTTTCCCCTTCCTGGAAGCGGACCTTATTGATCGGACCCTCGGACGGCCAGGGGCCGGCGACCTGGTGTCCCGTACTCAGACTGAAAAGATTGTTGGTCCCGTTGGCTTCGGCTTCCGACCACAGGTCCGGGTCCTCCCCGGTGCCCACCGCTAGAAATTGGGAACGATCGTCCACGGCCATGGTCAGGACCGGACTGCGCAGGCGCAACTTCAGAGCCGGTTCCTGGCTGTTGTTGAATTTCCAGATCCGAACGCTTCCATCGCGGCACCCGGCGGCAAAGGTTTCAGCGTCGATGGGGAGCACCACGCTCACCGGGCTCTGATGCTGGAACTCGGCCTGCTTGGCGCCGCTGTGAGAATCCCATAGAACCACCACACCATCTTCACCGGCGCTCAAGAGGCTTCGGTGGTCGGCCGCCCAGGCAAGATCGTTGATGGCTTTTGTGTGGCCCCCCTTGAACTCCACCATCTGACCGGTTTCCAGCTCCCAGATGCACGGTCTCTCCGCCTGGGCCAGGCTGGCCAGGCGCGGTTTGCTCGGATGAGGGGCGAGCAGAGGCTGGTGCCCGTAGGTGTCGTCTACGACGTCCAGGGCTACCCGTCGGTCTTGATCCAGGTCGTGGATGACCAGATTGCCCAAGTAGTCCGCGGCGATCAGGTAGCGGCCGTCCTGGGAGAACTCGATCGCCTCCACGGCCAGGGAGTCGTCTCCTTCCGAGCCGGACAGGGTGAGGAGTTCCCCGCTTTTCAGGTCGTACACTCGAGCCTGGCCGTCGAAAGAGGCGGTGGCCAGTCGACCACGCTCCTCATTAACCGCCAAACGGCTGACCCCCAGTTCATGGGGCCACTGCTGTAGAATTTTCTGGCTCTCCAGCTCCCAGAGGGTGACCAGTCCGGAGCTTTCAGCGGTGATAAGCCGGCGACCCTGATCCAGCATGACGAAATCCAGGACCGGGGACTGGTTGGCGATCACCTGGGCGATGGGACGAAAGCCCATCCTCACTTCCAGGGGGCGATAGTCCCCTTTGTAGTTGAGCGCCTCGGCCCACTGCAGGTAGGCCTCTTCGTAGCGCCCTGTGTTATTGGCCTGGATCCCCTTCAAGAGGTGCGATGAGTAAAGGTTCTCCTGGCGCTCTCGCCACTGATAGACCAGTACCCCGGCCAGCACCAGCAGCGCCACCAGCAACAGCCGGACGCTGGTCCAGCGGGAATAGACCTGGAAGAGATAGCTCGCCTTCCAGGGACGTCGGCAGAGCAGCGGCTTTCGCTGCTGGCGACGGCGCAGGTCTTCTCGGACCAGGTCGAAGCCTCGAGTTCGGCTGGCCGGATCGGGGACCAGGCAGTTCTCTACGATACTGGCAAGCTCCCGATCTACCTCCGGCTCGATCCGCCTGATGGGCTCCACCGGTCGTTCCTTGATCTCCCGGGCATATTCGCTGACCCCTCCGGAGGTGGAGCCTGTGCGGTAGCGGGGGACCTCTCCGGTCAGCATCCAGTAGGCGGTCGCTCCGAAGCCGTAAATGTCCCAACTGACGGCTGGATTGCCACCCCGCTCTTCGCACTGCTCCGGGGGCATAAAGCCCAAAGTTCCCAGACCTCCGGCCTGCTCACTGCGGCGAGCCTGTCCGAAGTCGGCGATGCGGATGTCGTTGGTAGAGGAGAGGAGCACGTTGGAGGGCTTGAGGTCGCTGTGGATGACTCCTCGGGAGTGGATAAAGTCCAGGGCTTCCACCATCTGCTTTATCCATCGCTCCTTCTGTCTGAGTGAGAAGCCACGATTATTGATCGCTTTCTCCAGGGATCCGCCCTCGGCCAGGGGCATGACGATGAGCGGGGGAGAGGAGTCGAGTTGAGCATCCAGGATGGTGAGGGTGTGGGGGTGCTCCTCCAGGTCGATGAGCATCGCCAGCTCCCGCCGCAGATAGTCCCAGTTGAGGCCTTTGCTCTCGTCCAGGGTCTTGACCGCCACTTCCTGACCCGTCTTCAAACGAGTCGCACGCCACACCACACCATAGGTACCGCGCCCGATTTCTTCATGGACCTGGTAGCCCTCCAGGGTTAGCGGTGTCAGCTCCACCGAGGCTTTTCGGAGGGTCTCCTTGGCCTGCTCGGAAAGCCCTATGGTTTCGATGTGATCATGCACGAACCGTTAAATACAATTTTCCCGAAGCAGGTTTCCCGACGGGGATATCGGGGGCCTTTTTCGCCCAAGGGCGAGATTCGATCCAGGCCTCAGGTCCAGACCTTATCCGTGGGCATCCTCTTTCGTAGCTCTGTACCCACGTATTCTAGTAGCCGCTCCTGATCAGTGCCGCCGAAGGTCATCAAACCACGCTCTTCCCGGCTCTGGGCGGAGTGCAGAAGGGCGCTGTCCGGTCGAGCCTTACGGGCTTGTCGAAGGAGCTGCTTCGGCATTCGAAAAGGCCCATAGCTGGCATCTTCCAGAGCCTGCCACAGCTCTTCTTGGTCCAGGCGACGGAAGAGCTCTTCATAAACCGTGGGCCAATCCTTGACCGGTAGGAGCGGGTCCAGGCAGAGTCTGGCTCGCCAGCCTGCTGAGAGCGCTGCCTTCAGGGACTTTAGTCGGGCTTCCAGCCCCGGAGTTCCGGCTTCGAACTGCCGGATCACGGGCTCCGGTGAGAGGGTCCAGGCCAGGATGAAGTTGGTCGGGGGAGCCAGCTTTTTCAGGGCGGCAAAGTTGGCGCTCTTGGTCCGAACCTCCACCGTCACGCTGGGATGGTTGCGCAGCCCTTCCACCCACTCGGCGGTCACCCCCAGGGCCCCCTCCATGGCCAGCAGGTCGTTGTCGTAGGCGATGCAGAGGTAGAGTTCGCCCAGTTCCCGGGCCAGTTCCACGGCTCTTTTGATCATCTCTTCTTGATTCACGAAGTAGACCAGATTGGGCGAGGTGTACATCCCCTGCAGGTAGCAGTATTCACAGTCGTACAAGCAGTTTTGCATGGGCACGGCGTAGTAAAAGTGGGGATGGCCGAAGTTGGGCGCCACCTCTGAACAGGGATAGATCAGCTCACCCCTCTTGCGAGCGATGACCAGTTTAGGAGAGCGCTTCTGATCATTCCAGCGAGCGGTGCGGCGCTGGGTGACTTCCTGAAAGCTCCGCACCGGTACCACTACTGCTTTACCGAAACGGTTGCAAAGCTGCGTGACTTTGCCGCTCCAGGTGCTCTCCAGCAGATCCTCCTCAACGTAAAGGTGGGAAAAGGGTGGTAAAAGCCCGTCTTCTTTCATGCCGGGCCTCTCCCGGAAAAGGAGCCTGAGGCCTGAAGCGAGCCGAGCAGGCGATCGAACAGCTCGGCGCGTTGCGGCTTTGAGATTGTGGGCGATCCCGCCAGCAGTTCCTCCAGGCTGGAGAGAGCCCGGGCCCACTGCTCCTCCTCGGTGCTCAAGGAGAGAGCCTTGAGGGCAATCTCGAGCTGCCTGGACTGGGTCACGGTGAAGCGTTCGCCGAGCAGTTTCATGGCGTTTTGAGTTCGCTCTACAGCGCGTTCGATGCGGCGGTGGCGGGGGTTGCCCACAAGCAACTCTCGCTGAGCCCGCAGAAGTTCCACGAACTCCTTGCAGGCAAGACTGTAAGGCTCGGTGATGGCGGCGAACATCTCTTTCCAGTCGGGAGGCTCACTCCCCAAGTGGTCGGAGACCAGCTTGCCGAATACCAGTTGAGACGAGGAGACGAAAAGCGTCGCCGCCGAGGCGATCCCCGCCAGTTCCATGTCGACCACCGCCTCCATCGATTCGGGTTGATGGCCCGCCCGGTGAAGGGTCAGGCAGGTGGTTTCCGGCCAGGGGGAGAGGAGCAGCCGATCCGGGTAGTAAGAACTTCCCGAAGCCTGGTCCTGCACCCGGTTGATCAGCACGGCCTGGCCCACCGGGGGCCCGTCGGGGAAAGCTCCGGCCGTTCCGAAGTTGCCGATGACCCGGGTCTGGTCCGAGGGATAGAGGGCCAACACCGAGGCCACGGCGGCAGCCGCTCGCAGGGGCCCCTGGCCGGTGAGAAACAGGGCGCATTCCCCGTGCTGATCGGTATAGCCCATCAACACTTGATCTTCGATCACCCGATCCAGGTTCAGCAACTGAAGAAACGGCTCCGCCTCCCGGCGGTGAGCACAGAATAAAATGATCTCGGCCACCCCTCCCAGATTAGGGATCGCCGATGGTAAACCTTGTAGAGGCCATCTCGGCGCAGGTCAGAAGACTGGCTGGGTGATTGTCGAACGCTCGGATTTTTTCCATTTTCCCCTGGACGCTTTTCAAGAGGAGGCCTGCCAGGCGATCGACGCCGGTCAAAACGTGCTGGTGTGTGCTCCTACCGGAGCGGGCAAGACGGTGGTGGCCGAGTGGGCCATGCAGGTAGCTCTGGCTGCCGGCAAACGGTGTTTTTACACCACTCCGTTGAAGGCCCTTTCCAATCAGAAATTTTTCGATCTGTGTCAGCGCTTCGGTGAGGACCAGGTAGGTCTTTCCACCGGTGACGTCTCGGTCAGACCGTCGGCTCGATTGGTGGTGATGACCACCGAGGTCTATCGCAACATGTTGTACGCCGCCGGTCCCGACGCACTCCGGGGCAAAGGGCTGGGCGAAGTGGCTTCGGTGATCCTGGACGAGTGTCACTACATGAACGACACCGATCGCGGAACCGTGTGGGAGGAATCCATCGTC
The DNA here is from genome assembly GCA_041676625.1 of Vulcanimicrobiota bacterium. GTDB lineage: Bacteria > Vulcanimicrobiota > Xenobia > Xenobiales > JADMJV01 > JAEXNA01. The sequence continues at coordinate 36,157 of JBAYRN010000030.1, read as the reverse complement.
TATTCCCCTCCCCGGATCCAGCTGGTGGGCCTATCGGCCACCGTGGCTAACGCCCAGGAGATGTGCCACTGGCTAGAAGAGATCCACGGTCCAACCCGTCTGGTCTCTACCGACTTTCGGCCGGTCCCTCTGCGGCACTACTACTTTCGCAAAGACAAGCTGCTCACGGTGTTTGAGAAAGCCCAACCTTCCCGACTAAATCCCAAGCTTTTCCGCTTCAAGGATGAGCGCCCCCCTCGGGGCAGACGGGACCGCAGCCGCAAAGATATGCTCTGCGACCCGGCCAAGCTACTGGCCCGGCTGCAAAATCAGAATATGCTACCGGCCATCTATTTCGTCTTTTCCCGACGGGGCTGCGAATCCATGATGGATTTGGCCCGGGGTTCCGTAACTCTGAACGGGGAAGAGCACGATCGTTTGGACGCGGTGGTCCGGAGCTGGGCGGTGAACTCGCCGGAGATCCTGGACCACCCCCATCTAGATTCCCTGCGCCGGGGTCTGGCCGTGCACCACGCGGGGATTTTACCCTTATGGAAATCGCTGGTGGAGAACCTCTTTAGTCAGGGACTACTGAAGGTCGTGTTCGCCACCGAGACCCTGGCCGCCGGGATCAACATGCCCGCCCGGACCACCATCATCTCCGCTCTTTCCAAGTATACCGGAGAGGGTCTGAGACCCCTGACGGGCAGCGAGATGCTCCAGATGTCGGGTCGGGCGGGTCGACGCGGGATGGACGAGGTGGGCAATGTGGTGATCGGGGCCCACCCTAAGGAGCCGATAGAGATGGTGGCAGCTCTGGCCCGAGCCAAGCCAGAGTCGCTGGAAAGCCATTTTTTGCCTTCTTACGGGATGGTCCTGAACCTATTGGAGCGCCGAGAAGTGGCGGTGGTCAAGGAACTTCTGGATCGTTCCTTCGGTCAGTTTCTCCATCGGCGAAGACAGGCCGGGCTGGGGGTGGATGAGGACCGGTTGGGGGAGGAGTTTGAACCACCCTGCCCCGGGCCTCGGGGGGACCGCCCCTCCTATCTCAAGCTGGTAGGCCGGCGCGGCACCCTCCGGGCCCAGCTGAAGGCCTACGAAAAGCCCCTCTCCATGGCCGGCAAGGGAGACAAGAAGGCGTTGCTGGCTGCTCGGGCAGAGATGGAACAGGAACTGGCCGAGATCAAGGTGGCGAGAAGAGCCAGTCCCTGTCACGGCTGCTCCAACTACCACGACTGCGGCAAGCTTTACGAAGAACTCGGTACGGCTGACAAGCCGTCGTATTGGGAAGAGTTTGTGGCCCTTTCCAACGTCTTGCACGAGAGGGGCTTCCTGGAGGACGATAAGCCCACCGCCGAAGGTCGGCTTTTGGCACAGCTACGAGCCACCAACGTCTATGCGGTGGGAGAGTCGCTCCTGGGTCCGGTCATGGACGACATCGATACCTTGCGAGAGAACGGATTTGCGGCGGTGTGCTGCCTCTTGATGGGAGAGCCCGCCCGGCGCGATCCCCGTTTCGACCCACCGGCCGTCAGCAAAGAAGTTCGTCCGCTTCTGACCCGAATATTGCGCCTCTGCGAAGACATCGAGGATCAACAACTGGACCACGGATTGGAGCGCGCCGTGCCCCAGGAACTCGCCTACTGTGGTGTGGCCGAGATCTGGGGCTCCGGTTTTTCCTGGGAGGCCACCCAGGAGATCAGCGGGCTTTCCGCGGGGGATCTCTTCCGGGTGCTGCGCCGCACCTACGACCTCTCGCGTCAGGTCGAATATTGGGATGGTGCCCCCCAGGCCCTCCGGGATCTGGCTCGGGCCACGAACCTGGTTTTACTCCGAGGGCCCCTGGAAGAGAATGTCAGCTTTTTTGAATCGCCGGAGGGAGACCCTCACGGTCCCACCGAAAGCCAGCTACCAGAGACGGCACTCCCTGATCTCAAGCCTCTCGCGAAGCCGAGCGGAGTCCAGGAGGACGATCAGGAGAGGCCTCGACGCCACCGGGCTCCAAGTGGGGTGGGTCATCGCAAAAAGTTACGGCGGAGACCGAGTCGTCCGGGCAAAAATCGATAAGAGACCACAAGGGGAACTCATTGAGATCGCGACCAGGAAAATCGAGAATATTGCCGGCCTCGCCCACCGATCTGCGCACACTGGTGGAAAACTATGTCTATCCTCTGATCGTTTGTGAAGAAGAGGGGAAAATCGTTTTCTTTAACGCCGCCGCTCAGGATGCGTTTGGCGAGTCCGACCTTTTCGGCAAACCCCTACCGGCTGCCTGGATGGACTCGGATCAGGTAGTGATCACCACCGCCGACGCCGGTGAAGTCCCGTTTCGGCTCATTTGGGAAGAAATTCTCTGGGATGGAAATGTGGCCTGGTATCTGGCCGCCGTACCGGCCGTTGGCAAGAACGAGGGGGCTGAGCAAGAAGCCTCCCGGCTGCGAGACGAGCTGGAAAAGGCTCGCGGCCTGGCTTTTTCGGAGAGCGAAGAGCTGAAGCAGCGGCTGGAAGAAGCTGAAAAGCAAGCTCGAGAACTGGAGGATCTCCGCAGCCGATTTGAGCAGTCCCAGGAGATTGCCGCCGCCGAAGTCGATGAGCTTAAGGCTCGCCTGGAGCAGAGCCAGGAGGGCGTGGGGGACGTCGAAGAACTCCGGGACCGCCTCGAGAAGTCCGTAGAGATGGCAGCGGTGGAACTGGAGAAGCGGCAAACCGTGGAGTCCGAGCGAGACCGCTTGGAAGCCAAGCTGCGAGATCTCCACCAGCGCTCTCTCAGCAAACTGGAAGCCGCCCGCAACGCCCTGGAGAATGAGCGAGCCGAACGCGAACAGCTTTCCGAGCGCCTGGCCCGGCTCAAGCAAGAGACCGACGGGCTGCGCCGGAGTCTGGAAGAGAAGTCGCTTGAGATCGAAGAGGTTCGTAGCCGCTCCGGAGAGCAGTTTTCCGATTTGGAGTCGACCCTCCAGCAGCAGCACGATGCCCTAGCACAGCGAGACGACGAACTCTCGGCCAGGAATCGAGAGATGATTCGGCTGGAGCAGCAGATGACCCAGCTTCGGCAAGAGCTGGATAGCAAGGCTCAGGAAGTGTCTCAAGCCGAGGAGCGAGCGGAACGGTTCCGGAGGGAGTACGAAGAACTCGATCGGGAGATGGTGTCCGCCCAGGAAAAGAACGCCCTTCTCCAGGCCAAGCTCCAATCCGCTGAAGCGCGGATGGAGCGTTATCAACGCTTGATGGACCGGGATGTGGACGACTCCGGTGGGGAGTCCGATTCCGAGCAAGAGATCGAGCGTCTGCAAAGCCAGATCGAAGATCTAAAGATTGAATTGGCGGCCACCAGCGCAGCCGCGGAGAGCAATCGAGCCGGCCAAACCGACGGGGAAGCCTTTCGGGAGTTGGAGCGCGACTGCGTGGAGTTGCGCGAGAACATGAGAGCGCGGGAAAACCGGATCCGGGAGTTGGAGGAGGCTCTGCTGGCCCCTGCATCGTCCAACGGAGGCGCGGCCGATGCCATTTTGCGGTCCCGACTCTCCGAGGCCAGACAGGTGATCGATGAGCTTCGATTTCGTCGAGACCTGGAGTATCAAGAGGTTCAGGAGTCTTTGAGGCAGCTCCAAGAGCGCTACGCCTCGGTGCAGGTCAACGGTACTCTACCCCCTACTGAGGAAAGTACCGGCGAAGATGCGGCCCGGACCGAACAGCGCTTGTCCGAAGTCGAAGGGGAACTGCAGGATGCCAGGGTGGTCCTGGAGCGAACTCGGGAAGAACTGGAGATCAAGGCCGAAATCGCCCAGAGCGTTCCACTCCTTCGAGAGAAGATTCAGACCCTGGAAGAGCGTTTGAAGCAGGCCGAAGAGTCGTCGGAAGCAGGCGACCCCGATATGCTGGCCCGGGTTCAAGAACTGGAGGCCGAGGTTCAGCGCGCTCGTACCGAAGCTTCTCCGGAAGAATTGCAACTGGCCCGCCGCCGGATTTCGGAACTGGAAGCCCAACTGGCCGGTAGTACCGAGGGCATGCAGATGGTCGGTGACCTCCCGGAAAAGAATCGGCAATTGGAACACGAACTGGCCCGGACCCGAGAGCAGTTAGCCGAAATGAACCAGGAGTTGCGCCGTACCCTGGAGGGGGACCGCGAAACCAAGAAATTGGCCTACGCCGACCAGTTAACGGGGCTGCCGAACTTGAACCTGACGGGGCAGTACTTGCAGGTTTGCTTCGAGCGAAGTGGACGTGGGGAAGGTGCTCTGGCCTTGATCCTGATCGACCTGGACCACTTCCGCCGGGTTAATGACGCTCTCGGCCAGAAAGCGGGAGACGCTCTTTTGAAAGAAGTGGGAGGGCGGCTGCAGCGGTGCGTCACCGAAAAGGATACGGCCATCGCCCGGCGGGGGGAGGACGAGTTTATGGTGGTGGCCTTTATGGAAGGGGTCCGGGTGGACGGGGAGGCGCTCATGGCCCGGGTCCGAGGCATCGCCCACAATCTCCTCAATGAACTGGCCAAGCCCTTCGACCTGCTGGACCAGAAGGTCCAGGTGACCGCCAGTTTGGGGGTGGCTCTCTACCCGGGGCCGGCCACCTCCCGGGTTGAACTACTGGAGCAGTCCGAGCACGCCATGTACAAGGCCAAGGAGAGCGGGCGCGCTCGGGTAAGCTTTTACACCGAGGAGATGCACAACCACCGGGAGCGGCGCCGCTACATGGAGAACGAATTGCGCCAGGCGTTGGCCCAGCGGCAGTTCGGGATGGTCTACCAACCGATTTACGAGATCGCTTCCAGCAAAGTGGTGGGGGTGGAGGCGCTTCTGCGCTGGTCACACCCCCAGCGCGGAGTGCTCGAGCCTCGGGAGTTTCTGGAGGTGGCCGAAGACACCGGCCTGATCGTGCCGATCGGTGAAATGGTGCTTCAAGAAGCTCTGGAAGTGGCCAAGCAGAAGTTCATGAAACGCCGTTTTCTGACTCTCAATCTGAGCTTTCGCCAACTCATCGATTCGGGCTTCTCGGCCCGTTTTATGAAGCACCTCCAGGTGGCCGGGGTCCCGCCCCACGAGATCATGGTGGAGATCTCGGAAAAGACGGCCGGGGTCGATCCCGACCGGATCAAGAACACTTTGGCCCACCTGGCCCACTGGGGGGTTGGAATCGCCCTCGACGATTTCGGAACGGGAAGCTCAGAACTGACCCTACTCACCGACTTCGCTCTCCGGGTGGTCAAGATCGATGCTTCTCTGGTAGCCAGGATCCCCGACGATCGGGCGGCCGTGAAGCTCTGCCAGGCCATCACCCATATGTCGAACGCCCTGGAGATCCCGGTGCTCGCCGAGGGTGTGGAAACCCGAGAGCAACTCAAGCAGATCGCCGGAATGGGTTGCCAGTACGCCCAGGGGCTGGTGTTGGGCGCTCCCATGAACGTGAGCCAGTTAATCCAGATTCTATAACGAAGATCTAACCGCGCTCAAAGTTGACTTCGGTGCAAATACTCTTATACTGGAGGCACGACCTGGGGGTGATTGGTCTCGACGAGGGATCGATCTTTTCCGGGAAGCGAGCCGAGATATTCCGACTTTCCTCGTTAAAAGAATTCGGTAAAACAATAACTGCCAAAAACAGTAAAACGCCCAGCTACACCAGTGGCTTGGCACTCGCAGCCTAAGACGCTGTGACGTCTGCTCTCTCCTGGCCACTAGGGAGTGAAACAGACGCCAACCTATAGTGGCTAGCCAAATCGGACTGCTCTCGACGAGGCGGCGAAGTTCAAGTGAGAGTTCGGCCTGAAGGATCCGGTCTCAGGGAGCCTTCACGCTAAGAAAAACCTGAGACTACGCTCGTAGAAACCCTGTTGAGGGGTCTTTCGGACGCGGGTTCGATTCCCGCCACCTCCACCAACAAGCGACCCGGGAAACCGGGTCGCTTCGCGTTATCTCTCTTAAAGAGCTTCTCGCACTTTATCCAGGTCTGGTCGCTGGCCGGGGGTGTCGGCGATCCACTGATAGGCCACGGTGAAATCGGGATTGATCACAAAGACCGAGCGTTTAGCAACCCCTCTCATTCCTTTGAAGTCGTCGTCTCTCACTCCCAGAGCGGTCATGACTTCTTTGTTGAAGTCTGAGAGCAAAAGGAAGTTCAAGTCTTGCTGTTTGGCGAATTCGGCCAGGGAAAAATGAAGATCAACCGAGATACCAAACACCGAAGCCTTGAGAGCTTCGAACTGTTTGAGGGTGTCTCGAAATTCGCACATCTCGGCGGTGCAAACCCCGGTAAAGGCGGCCGGAAAGAAGGCCAGGACAACGGAGCCCTTTTTTAGTTTGTCACTGAGTTTTACCACCGTGCCGTCGTGAGCCGGAAGTTTGAAATCTGCGATCGTTGTGCCAACTGTTGTGGTCATGGGTACCTCTTTACATATAAACTACCGCCTTCTTTTACACCGCTTAGTAGGAACCTTTAAGGCTCTAGAACAGGTGAAGAGTTTGCTCGCGGAAGAGGAAGCGCGATTAGCTTTCAGAACCCTTAGAAAAGGGTGTAACGGATACACCGGAGGGTAGCGAAGTTTGTTTGGGCTGTTTGGACCGGAAAAGGTCGAGTTTTTAGATATTTCCGACACCACGCTGACTTATCGTTCCAAGAAAAAGAAGCATCAGTCCGGTTCCGTCTCTAAAATTGTACTCCAGGTTTTCCTGGAAGGTTCGATCCAGAGCCTGAAGTTGGAAGTCGTGGTGGATTCGGCGCGCGAACTGCCGGATCGGTCGTACCTGGTGGTCAGCCACCTGCTGGGTGACCCGGAAAAGGTAGCACAACTCACAACCGTACTGGGGGAGGCTCCCAAACCCGACCTGGGACGGCTGGCCAGGCGCAGTGAGCGCATTCCCATCGGTATCCGAGTCCTCTCTCAGCAGTTGCCCGGTTTTCGAGCCGTCACTGTGGACCTTTCCTTGCACGGGGCGCAGATAAAGTGCGAGGAGTTGGTGGAACAAGGCACCATCATGGATATCACCTTCGAACTGGAGTTGGCCGACTGCCCCAGACTCACACTTCGGGCGGTGGTGGTTTGGTGCGCCCCCGGCGAAGAACGACGAAAATCGTTCCGGGCAGGGGTGGAGTTTACCGAGCAGCACCCCCAGACTCAAGTGATCTGGGATAAGGCTTACGCTCAGCTTTTAAGAATGCAATCGGGCTCGGTCATGCATCGATCCATGTCGGCCGATTTTACCGACGGTTAGCAGTTGAAAGCAGGCGTCCATTTTGAATTTCTGTGATATAGTGTCAAGGTGAAATTCTTACGCTCTTCACGGGTGTATAGTTCTGGGGGTCTGACGCTGGCCGAGACCATGATCTCCATTGCTCTTTTGGCGATGCTATCCGTCACGGTCATCGGACTGTTTTCCAAAATGATGGCGTCCGGCAGCAAACAAGCCGACCAAGGAGTGGCCAGACGCCTGGCTGAAAAGATTCTAAGCAGAGCGGCACGAGAAGGGCCGCCGAACTGGGGCGCCACGGGAGCCTCCTACCAGGATTCCGTGATGCTGACCAGCCTCCGCTCGGAACGGAGTACCGAGTATTTCTACCAGGTCCAGGTGGACCATATTCAATCGGGTTCGCTGGGGGAGCTTCAAAGAGTCCAGGTGCAGGTCAACTGGTGGCCCACCGGTACAGACGCCGATAACATGCGAAGGGATCGCGGTCGCTTATCGGTGACCGTGGACCAACTTGTTTACACCGGGAAGTAGGCAGGGATTTACCCTCATCGAGGTTATCGCGGTGTTCCTGATCTTTGGCTTGCTGGTCGGAGGAATCTTTGCCATCTTTACTTATTCCTCAGCCGGATTTCGCCAGGCCATCGCCCAGCAGGGTCTCTCGGGGGAACTCGAAGCGGTGCAGCGCCGCTTGACCTACGACTTTAGGGCCAGCCACTACCACACCGTGGCGATCGTACCTCGTACCAAGACCCTGGAAGACGGTACCGATGTTTCCCGCACCGCCTTCTCTTTCACCACTCTTTCCGATTGGTACGACCCGGATCGCTTTCACCCCACTGGCCAACCGCGTTGGGACCGCCAACTGGTATACTACCCCACCACACAAGAGTCCGGTCGTCTGATCCGGCAACTGATCGATGCCACGGGCCTCAATGTGCCCAGACCTTACCCGGCGCTATCGACAAATATCAGTGAACTTCCGAATTCCAATTCGGATGTTCTTCAGACCACGACATTGAGTGAAAATGTGCTATCCTTGGAAGTAGCGCAGGACGACTCCAGGCAACTCCTGGATATCACCTTGCGACTCCGAACCAGAGGCGGCCAGGAGGCCGGCTCGATGCGAAAGATCGATGAAACTCGGGAAGCAGTGTTTAGTCTGGATGCGCTCAATACTTATCCCAGGTTGTGAGGGCTCTTGAGAAACGTACAGCGCGGTATAGCCTTGATGTTGACGATGATGGTCACCGCCTTTGTTATGGTCTTGCTCGGTGCGTTCATTTCCCTGAACCAGGGTCAGATCAATCTGATGTCCTCTTCCCAGACCGGTGACGCCCTGGAACGGGCCTCCCAGACTGTCTATGAATACTGTTTTTCCCGTTTGGAGCACAATAAGTACTGGGGGGCTCAGCCCTTTGACGAGAATCGCAAAGACCTCGGGGTGCAGAGCGTGATGGTGGTAGAGGAGATCAACGGTACCACCAGGATCAAAGGAGAGACCAATCTGGACGATGCAGCTTTTGAGGTCCTGATCCGAAATAACATTTCCGGGGAGACGCCGAACGCGCAGGGAGTACCCGCCCATGCGTGTCTGCTGGACATCGAGGTGAGTCGGGGCGGTCTGAAGTCGAAACGTCGAATCCAGCTCAACACTGCGCCGCTCTATGACGCTTCGGCGGTGGCCTCGGACGGCATGGTTATCGACACCGATAAGCTTGTAGTGGCCAGCAAGGACCCTCAGCGCAACGTGATCCGTAGCAAGCAAGACTTGCATCTCAAAGGAACGACTGACCTCGAGTTCCAGCCAGCCCCGAATTCGGCCGAGCAAGGGATCTTGTGGTCTGGAAAAGATATTATTCTGGGTAACGAAAGCCTGAGAATGAGTTCCGACGCACGCGAGAGTGCGGCTGAAACAGGGGGACGGTTCGTCGACAACTCTCGAACGGATTATAATGTTCACGATCTCAAGAGAGAAGAGATCAATATCGCCAAATACACTCGAGTCATGGGCGACGGGATTTACGTGTTCGGTACCTCCGACGTAACCTACTCCACCGGGCCGTTGACGACCACGACTCAGAGGGTTAGTACCTTGGAGCGGCGAGAACACAAGCTCGTCGACGGTAAGGCCACCATCGGAGACGTAAAGGAGATGTGGTACTACGGGGATGCACTTCCAGATGACTGGGTAGCCGATGAACAATGGATCACCACCGATGGCAATTCGGACTGGGCGTTTGCCCGTCGAGTGAATTCGCGCCACTTCCAACTCTACGAGGGTGACGAACTCATCAAGGCCGACCTCAGTGCGTCTAGACTCGAGATAAGCGCCAACGTCGATGTTCAGGTGAAGGGAGACTTTGGAATTTTCTCAGAGGATCCCTCAATCACTCCTTCTCTGGCTTTTATAGACCAGGAAGGTATGGGAGATAGGGGTTCCCTTTCCAGCGACGGAGAGATCCTGATCGAAGGAGTGGTGACCGGAACCGGAAATCTGATAGCTAACGGTAGTGTGAGTCTCTATCCCAATGTGATCGACGTGGAGACCGACACTCAGTCGGACCTCTCGATCTACTCCGGAAAGAATGTAAGGATCGCCCCTCCCGACAACTGGACAGGCCAGGGGACTCTCAGCTTCAAAGGGCTGGTCTACGCCAAAGAAAACGTAGAGCTTTACCACCAGAATAAGGTTCGGGTGGAGGGCGCCATCGTGGCCCGGGAGGGGCACCTGCGGATGACCGCACCAGTGGTAGAGCTGGTTTATAATCCCGCCTATCTCGACACCATCGTCCGGGAGCTACCGGATGCTCAGGTGCGCCTGGAGAGGGCCGTCTGGATACCCTAGAAAGACTTTCGGCCCTTTTGAATAAGTAAGTCGGACGTGGCCGTGGATTTTGCAGATAAGATCGAGGCATTGGTTCAGGAGATTGAGGCTCAATCTTCGGCCGAAGTGGTCGTTTCATTGCACGACTCGTCTGCAAATTATCGCGATCTTGACTTGCTCTGGGTGGGTTTCTCCAGCTTGATGACTCTGGCTTATAAAGTCTGGTCGCCCCAGAGTTTTCACCCGGATTGGCTCCTTCCCAACCTGATGCTGGTGGGGCTTCTCACCTATTTCGCCTCACGGCGATTCCAATCGATGAGGCGGCTTTTTTTGAGTGCTCGGCGGCGCGCCCAAGAATTGGAGCGGACCGCCTATAGCGAATTTGTTCGTCTGGGGATCGGGAGAACCAGGGAGCGAACCGGGCTCTTGATCTTTGCCAGTCGTTTGGAAAGAGCGATTGTTCTGGTTCCGGATCAGGGCTTGGAAGAGAAGATCGCACCGCCGGTCTGGAGTGAGTGGGCCGACCGCTACGGTACCGCTGAATCAGATCAAGGGCTTTTGCAGAACCTGGAGCAGCAACTTCAGGCACTCAAGGCTCCCCTGGGTCGGCAACTGCCTCGTCGGGAAGATGACACCAACGAGCTGCCTGACCGGCCGGTGGAGGTCTCTTGATAAACCCCCGCTGGTTGGCTCTATTCAGCTTCTTTTTGGCCACCATGCTGCCGGTCTGGGCCAGGGTCGGGGGTGGAGAGAGTTACTCGGGAGGAGGCTACAGCTCCAGTTCCAGTTCCAGTTCCAGTTCAGGCTCTAGCTACAGCGGAGGTAGCAGCAGCGACGGTGAAGCCATTGGATTCATTCTGGAACTCTTGATTCGCCTGGTCATCTATTACCCGAAGATCGGCATTCCGCTGGTGATCGGAATTGCCGTGGCCTTTTACTACTACAGCAAGTCCAGCGGGACCGATCGGGCCTTTAATGCTCTCAAGAACTGGTCGGCGGCTAACTCGGTAGAACGACGCAAGCCACCGAGGATGAACGAGCTCAAATTGCGGGATCCCAATTTTAGTCCCACTCTCTTTCTAGATTTCGTGAATTCGGTCTATTCGAAACTCTTGCTCGGGTCCGGAGGAGATCTGTCTGAGATCGGTGGCTATCTCAAGGACCAGATTAGAACGCGCATGGAGTCTGCCCCGGGCGGAGTGAAGGCGATCATCATCGGGTCCACTCGACTGGTCAATATTCATCGGACGAAGACTTCAGAGATGGTAGAGATCGAGTTTGAGTCTAATCTCAGCTTGGAGGCTGGCGATGAACTTTACGTGGTGGACCGGGTCGTCTTTATGCGGGGGTTGGGGGTAAAGACGAATCCTCCGGAAACGGTCTACGCCCTGTCCTGTCCTCATTGTGGTAACAACGAGGGTATCGGAAAAGATGGGCGCTGCGCTTTCTGTCAAGAGATCGTGAACGACGGCCGCTGGGGATGGACCCTGGCTGAGTTTCAGCGATCGAAGTCGACTCCCAAGCCACCCGTGGTGCTGTCATCGGGAGGGATCGAGATCGGGACCGACATGCCCACCGAGCGGAGTTCGAACCTGCTGGCGGATCTGGCAGGGCTAAAAGAACGGGATCCTGGATTTGAGCAAGAAGCATTCCTGGATCTGGCCCGGCAAACTTTTCTCACCTTGCAGCAGGCCTGGACTGAAATGAAGTGGGAAAAGGCCCGACCGCTGGAGACGGACGACCTCTTTCAGCAGCACCATTATTGGATCGAATCGTATCGTCGGATGGGCTTTAGAAACGTGCTGGAAGACGTGCAGGTCACCGACATCCATTTTTCTCAAGTCTCTACGGACCCTTATTTTGAAGGGATCACCGTTCGTATCTTTGCCTCCATGAAAGATTATACCGTGCGAGCCAATGATGGGCGGGTTCTTTCCGGCTCTCCCAACCAGATACGAAAATTTTCAGAATACTGGACTTTCGTACGCCGGGCCGGAGTGACCAGCAAGCAAAGAGACGCTGCTCGTTGTCCGAGCTGTGGCGCTCCCCTGGACAAGGTCACCCACGTGGGTGTGTGCGAGTACTGCCAGGCCAAACTCACCCGGGGCGATTTCGACTGGATCTTGTCCCGGATCGAGCAAGACGAAGCGTACTATCTTTAAAGATGAGCCGTTCCCGTATCACCCAAATTGAAAGCCTGCTCCGCAATCCCTACGCGGTGCCCTGTATTGCAATCTTTGCGGGATGGTTGAAGCTCGTTTACGTTTCTCTGCAAACCCAAACCTTGTTTGCCACTCCATTATGGTGGACGGGCCTGGCAGCAGTTTCACTCCTGGGATGGGGAGCGTTGCTGTTATTAGGAAGGAGCGGACGCGCCCAGGCGCTAATGGCACTTGTTCTCAGCTCTTCTGTCACCTTTGTTCTTTTCACGGATGCCGCTTATTATCGATATTTTATCGACCTGCCTACTCTTTCCCAATTGGCTCAGGTGGGTCAACTCTCCAAGGTAGGTGGTTCGGTCCAGAGTGTCCTTAGGTTCTCCGACCTCCTGCTACTCGTGGACCTTCCGCTGTATCTCTGGTTAGCCGTCCAAAACCGACCATTTATGGCACCTCGCTATTTCCAAGCCCTGATAGCCCTGGCACTGTCAGGGTTAGCCTTTGGGATTGTGGACTTCGTCAAGAATCCAATGCAGCGGGGGGTCGGGCAGGCTCGGTTTAAGAATTACGCGGTGGCCCGGGAGTTTGGGCTACCTCTCTACCATTTGCTCGATCTGCGCGACCAGGCGACACGAGCATGGAGGCTCTCGGGAAGCCCCAACCGACCCCTGGCGGCGCTTCCGAGCGCACGGCGTTCCTTTGAGAGCGTGGTGCAGCCTGGCCAGTATCGGGGAGCCGCTAAAGGGATGAACGTGGTGGTGATCCTGCTAGAGAGTCTGCAGAGCATTGCTCTGGAGTACGAAATAGACGGCCAACCGGTGATGCCGTTTCTTTCAGAATACACTAAAAGCACATTGTATTTTCCACGTATGTACGATCAGACAAATCATGCGTCATCGGCCGACGGTGAGTTTGTACTGGCCACCTCCCTCCATCCGGCAGCTCAGGGAACGACGGCTTTTCTATACCAAAATAACAGCTTTCAAGCTCTCCCCAGCCACCTAAACGAAGGCGGGTATCATACTGTCTATATTGGCTACTATGACGGGTCGTTCTGGAACGCGCGCCGAATGATGGATGCTTTTGGATTTCGTCAGGCCGTGTTCGCCCCGTTCGGACCGCCCCCTCGGCCCGACGAACAGATCGGGTGGGGTTTGGCTGACTATCCCACTCTGATTCGTGCTTATGGCGTTTGGGACACCCTGAATCAACCTTTTTATAGCGTCGTGAAATGCTCCATGGGGCATCATCCTTTTAATGAATTGAGACCGGAGCAGAGAGAGTTGAAACTTCCTCTTGAGCTGCAAGAAACAATAGTGGGAGAATACTTGCAGCTCTGCCGGTTTCGAGATAACCAATTACGAGCTTTCTTAACTCAGTTTCACGAAATGGGACTGGCCGAGAGCACAGTTTTAATTCTTACCGGAGATCACGCAAGCCCCATGACGCCCGCCCAGCTGGAGCCAATTCTATCGGAAGCGAAGTTGCCCTTGAAAGCTGCCTGGGCCCTGGAGCAATCGGTACCTCTCTTGATTAGAATTCCCGGGGTGGAGGGGCATCGTTTCCAAACTCCGGTGGGTCAGGTGGATTTCGCTCCAACGGTGCTTCATCTTCTGGGGCTGACGCCCGATAGGCCGGTCTTTTTCGGGGAGAGTATGTTTGCTCGCAAGGGTGGCATCTTTTTTAGAAAGGCTGCCTACGCTCGCCTGGGTGACGTATTGTTGTCGATTTTGGATAGGAAAGCATATTCCGTTAGGAGTGGAGTAGAATTACCGTTTGCAGAACACGCGGGGTTAGCTGACGAGGCTTTAAAGCAATGGAAGGCCTCAGACGATATTTTGGATTACGATCTCATTTCCGACCTGAGAGAAGCGTTGCACGCGCCCGGACCAGGGCCGGGTAGACCGTAGACCAGAGTTGTAGAGCGTTGGATTCGGCCTGGTCGCCCGCTACCCCGTAGGCGCGCCAGACGATACCTTCCGCCCCCAGATCGATCGCCCACAATTCCGAGGTGGCCAGGGGGCCGACCCGTTGCTCACTGGCTTCGATCTGCTCGAGCAGGCCACGAATTCGCTCATCGAGCTCGGGATAACGCTGTAGTTGCTGCATCAGACCAAGCTGGAGCATGGCCGAAGGCCAGGACCAGACCACCAATCCGTGATACTGTCCGAATCCCAAGCTTTGATAGTGCTCGCTGTCGCTAGAAAAGACAGGACTGGCGACCAGGTGCCCGGCCGGCGTAGAGAGACCGTAGGGAAAGGGGCGTTCTAACAGAGTCAAGATGTCGGTGAGTTCGGCTTGATTCGGAGTGCCGTAGAAGAGGGTAAAGGCCACATCGGTGTGGGGAACCAGCACCGGTGAACCATCGTCGTTGAAAGAGAGGACGGGAAAACGAAACGGTCGCTGCAACAGATCAAGTCGGGCTTGTACCAGCTTTTCGAAGGCTACCCTTCGCACCGGGTTCAAGTCTTCTGCGAACCTCTGCAGGCTCTCCTCGACCTGCTGTGGGGTGAGTTCCACCCAGTAGCTTCCGGCCAGCTTTTCCCAGGGCGGGCGCAAGTCGCGCACTCTGGCGATCTTGGTCCCATCGGCTCCCGTTGATCGGTAGATCATCTCCAGGGCGTCCAGCGCCGGCAACACCAGGTGCGCGTTGACGCTGGCCGGATAAGCTCCGCCCCCCAAACCCTCGTGGGAGTCTCGCCAGTCGCCGGTACTCTCTCCGGGGTTTAAACGAACCAGCTCTTTTCTGGCCAGCAATTCCAGCACGTAGTCCGCGTTGAGGAGGATCGCCCGGCGAGATTTCGGGTCTTGCAGCAGCTTCTGCACCACCGCCTCCCGGCCCTGACTGCGCAGCTTCGTGAAGAGAACGGGGAGGAGAAGATCGTCGTCGACCATTTTATGATCGTAGACCGGATCCATGCCGTGAGCGGCCTGTCCGGCCTCCAGCCAGCGCCACTCGGCCCAGGGGCCGATGTCTTCCTCGTGGGCCACCATGCCGTCTGCGGAGAGCCGTACCAAGACGCTCTCCACTCCGGCGATCAGGGCTTCATCGCTGAGGATCGGCTCCAACATAGCCAGCGAGATCAAAGTATCACGGCCGAAGTAAGTGAGAAAGCGCCAGGAGCCCGCCATGAGTTTTTCTTTACGGGCCAAAAACTCCAACGCTCGCAGGGAGTCATCCACCCGGCCCGGGGTGCGTGAAAGTTGCCGGAGATACTCAGGCCGATACAGTTCGTTTGCCGAGAAGCCCGGTTGTTTCGGAAAGGGTAGTTGGGCCGTGACGGTGACGAGGCCGGACTGCAGGACGAGTTCTTCGTCTCCTGCGACCTCTCCTAAAAGGGTGAGACGGAACAGTCCGGCCCCTGACGGCGTGTGGCGCTGGCTGCGCTCGTAAGAGATAGTGGAAAGTCCGTCTTCTCGAAGCTTGACCTTCCGAGTGGTCTCGGCACCGTCCGCCCCCAGAGCCCGGCGAGCCGCTTCGACTTTAGCAGCGGTATCTGCCCCTTCGCTGTGGTCGCGCAAGACGCGGATGCTATCGAGCACCACGTCTCGGACCGCTGTGGGCTCTAGCACGCGGAGTCGGACTTCCACCTGCTGGCTGGCCGGGCCCGCAGGGAGCGACTTCAGTGTTTCCGGCACGATTTCCAGGACCCCATCGAACCACAAACCCACACCTGAGTTCTCGGCCGGGAAGGCGAAGACCAGCCGTCCGTCCCGCAGAAGCAGATGGACCTGTGCTTGCTCATCGTCTAGAAAGACGTTGCTCTGACCGCCTTCCACGATGAGGTATTCCGACGGCCGGGCGGCCGTGGCGGCGAACAGAGCCAAGACTAACAGGGTGAGGAGCCAGAGATCTCTTTTCATAATACAACGCTTTGGTCTTGATCGTTCTGGACCTTCCACCCGCACGGTTGCCAGAAGTGGCAGGAGTGCGTCTCCCGTTCACAAAAGAGCGCGCTGGAGTGCTGGCATGGCGGGAGTAACCCTTTCCGGAGTTCACAAAATTTATCAAGGCACGGAGCCTATCCCACGCAAGTGGTGGGAGGTCTGGAAGCCTTCGCGTCGGCCCAACGAGGTTCACGTGGTGAAGGGGTGCGACCTGGAGATCAGAGACGGTGAGTTCCTGGTGCTGGTGGGTCCATCCGGTTGTGGCAAGTCGACCACGCTACGCATGGTGGCCGGTCTTGAAGAGGTGACCCGGGGGGAGATCAGGATCGGCGAACGGGTGGTCAACGACGTCTCCCCCAAGGACCGAGACATCGCCATGGTGTTTCAGAGCTACGCTCTCTACCCCCACATGACCGTAGCCGAGAACATGTCGTTCGGATTGAAGCTCCGCAAATACCCGCCCACCGAGATCGCCGACCGGGTCAAAGAGGCGGCGGGCCTACTGGATATCGGTCACTTGCTGGAGAGGCGCCCCAAAGAACTGTCCGGTGGACAGCGTCAGCGGGTGGCTATGGGTCGAGCCATCGTGCGTCGACCTCAGGTCTTTTTGATGGATGAACCGCTCTCTAACCTGGATGCCAAGCTTAGGGTGCAGATGAGGGCCGAACTCCAGCGACTCCACCACAAGTTGGGGGTCACCACCATCTACGTGACTCACGACCAGACCGAGGCCATGACCCTGGGCGATCGGATCGTGCTCATGAACAACGGCCACATTCAGCAGTGCGATTCACCTCTTCAGCTCTACAACCGGCCCGCCAATCTCTTTGTGGCGGGCTTCATCGGCTCACCGGGGATGAACTTTTTCAAGGTGAGAGGCGAAGACGGATTCGCCGTGCACCCACTTTTCAGGATGAAGCTACCAGAGGAGGCCGCCGGCGCCGGCGGCGAGTTGACTCTGGGCGTTAGACCCCAGCACCTCACTCTCACCCCGGCCCAGGACCCGGCGGTCATGGTGCCCGCTGAACTGGAGGTGGTGGAGCCGCTGGGGTCAGAGAACTTCTTTTTCTGCCGCCTGGCCGAAGGTGGAGAGCAGGTGACCCTGCGGACCGAATCCGCGGCCCGGCGAGAGGTGGGCGATCGCCTCGAACTTTGCCTCGATCCCCGTTTTGTCCACGTGTTCGGAGCGGATGGAGAAGCACTTGCTCACCCTCGGGGGGAAGAAAATTCTTCAAAGTAGAAACCCCCAAACACTTGAAGAGTTTTAAACACGAAAGAAGAAGATTTTGCCTCCCATGAAACCTGAAGCTATGGAACCCGACGAATACTTTCTCATTGGTCAGGACGATTCGCGCCTGAATATCTATCTACGATATCAGCTCTTCAAAGCGCTGGAAGATTTCGCCAAGCGCGAGTCTAATCGAGAGCAGGTGGGGCTTCTGGTGGGGCGCGAGTCCACCGTGGAAGGCGAGCGATTCGTTCTGGTGGAGGACGCCATCGAGGCCGCGCTAGGAGAGGATGGCTCCTCTCGGTTTGAAGAAGGGATGTGGAAACGGGCCCGGCGGATCGCTGCGGCTCGACATCCGAACCGCGTCGTGGTGGGCTGGTTTCACACCCATCTGGACGGTTCCTTGGAACTCACCGAAGAGGAGAAGACCGTTCATAAACGCCACTTCCCAGAGGAGAGCCATCTGCTTTACGCGGTTTCGGCAAAGGGTGAGGATCGCAACTTCTTTATTCCCGAAGAGGGCCAACTTGTCCCGGCCAAAGGTTTCAGGATCTACGGTAAGACACCGACCAGTTCTCAGGAAGAAGCTATTCCGGTGGGAGCCCGCGCGGGTCTCAACACCGTGGGGGCCAACTCTGAGCAGCAGGGGCGCCACCTGGAGCGAAAACTGGACAAGATTCAGAGTAAGCTCCAGAAGCCGCCGATCACCCCAAAAGACATGTTGATCGTGGCGCTGCTGGTGATCAACGCTTGTCTGATCCTGTTTCGTCCCAACCCACCGGTAACGGTCGACACTTCAGCGCTGGAGAGAGGCCAGTCCGACCTCTCGGCCCAGGTAGCGTCGCTGAGCGGTCGGCTCGAAAAGCTGGAGACTCATCTCTCTGACATCAAACTTCTGGATGAGCAATTGAAACTGGCAGCCGGACTGGAAGAGATCGGTGAACCGCTGGATGACGAACCGGCGCCTCCTGTTGCGGCAAAGACTGCAACCCCTCCCACCCAGCCGCCCGTAGCCGGCGCGCCCCTGACCGGCGGCAACGGTGTGGTCAAGCTTTACAAGGTCAAGCAGGGCGACACCCTGGGGGCTCTGGTCGATAAGTTTTATCCTGATTCTCCCAACGGTACCACTGTGTCGTTTGCGGATTTTAATCGCTTGAATGCTCCGGATTATGCGATTTTTCCGGGGGACACCCTGAAAGTACCGGCCGTCCAGGCGCTTCGTAAGAGATGATCAGGGTTTTGCGGCTGGCTGCCTGCTGGTTGCTGCTGGTCGCTTGCGGATTCGCCCAACCCACCGAGAAAGCAGCCACGGTCGCAACCGGTGTGGCTCCGATCTTTGCTCAACCCAGTGAGGGTAGTGAGCAGGTGACGCAAGTGCTCTATGGGGATGAAATTAGCGTACTGGATCGCCAGGGGGAGTGGCTCAAGGTCGTTGTACCGGCTCAATACCGGACTCCCCAGGGGTATCCGGGGTGGGTGCGAGCGAAGTTTTTGTCCCCACACTCTGAGAATTACCCTCAGCGCATGGTCACCGTAGCCTACCCCACGGTTTCTCTGCGGACCGGACCGTCGGTGGATGCCCCGGTGGTGGAGCGGGTCTATCTCGCTTCCCGGTTACCGGTGGCTTCCGAAAAAACGCTGGAGGGGGAAAAATGGTATGGCATCGCTCGGGAGGATGGCCCCCTCTGGGTACGCGCCACCCAGGTGACCCAGGAGAAACCGTTGCAACCCGGCCAGGGTGCGCGCTTGGTGGACCTGGCTCGGAAGTTTGAAGGGACTCCTTACCTGTGGGGCGGGATGACCTCCAAAGGTATCGATTGTTCAGGGTTTATGTACACGATCTACCGCACCCACGGGATCACCCTCCCGCGGGACGCCGACCAGCAGTTCGAGGTGGGGCTAGCGGTGGAGAAGAACGAACTGATGCCCGGTGATATGGTCTTTTTCGGCCAGCCCGGCGATATCACCCACGTGGGCATGTACGCCGGAGATGGTCGCTTCGTGCACGCCAGTGGTGGGTCCGGGGTGATCGAGAGCGTGCTTTTTCAAGGCTGGTACCTGCAGAACTATCGGGGTGCCCGGCGAGCCTTAGAAAAGTCCGGGAACGAGCCCCGGACTTTGCGACCTGCGACCCTTTAGTAGAAGCGGGGATACAGGCTCATGAAGTTCTGCATCATCTGGAAGAAGAAGCCGTAGTTTACGGGCGGTGCACTGTAAGGGGTGTAGCCGCCGAAGTAGTTCGGTTGGGGTTGTTGAGGCTGGTAGGTGCCGGGCAGGTCGTAGGCTTTCATAGGGGCTTTGGGGTTGGCGGTGTCTTTCACCATAACCTTGGCTCCCAGTCTCTGCAGTTCCCAGCTGGAAAGGACTCCGTCTCGGTCGAGGTCGGCCTGTTGAGCGATGGATTTTAAGCGGTGTTGTCTCATTTGCTCGGCCGGGGTGATTGCAGGCTTTTGAGCATCGGCTTTCTTCTTCTTATTATTCTTATTATTTTTCTTGGCTTTGTTGTTCTTCTTGGCTTTCTTGGCTTTGTTATTCTTGTTCTTCTTTTTGGTTTTGCCGGCGGGAACCTCGCCACCCGAGAACAGGGTCAGCATATCCAGGGTGTCCTGGACGTCCTGCTGATTGTAGATGCCGTTTCCATCCAGGTCGATGGCGAGTTGGCCGTCGGTGCCGGCGCTGAAGCGTCCATCGTTGTTGAGGTCGATGCCCAGGCCGCGGGTGGCGGCGGTGGGGGTGTTGATGAAGGTCTGGGTACCCAGGTGGACCGCGCGGTTGGCGTTGCCGTGGGTAAGGGTGGGGGCCTGAGGGACATAACCGAAGGTCCTGAGAAGAGTTTGGGCCTGCATCATATCTCTGTGTTGTTGCTGAATTAGGGCCGCTTGATTCGCTCTGTTAAAACCACCAAAACCTACAAATGACATTTTCTTTATCTCCCGCTTCAAAGTTTCTAAGCTTAGAATAGGGAAGGCTGGTCAAAACGCAGGTGAGAAAACCGCCGGCCAAATGTTACAAAAAGGTTAACAATTTTTCAGAGTGGGTTGGGCATCCTGGATTTTGAACTCTCCGGCTCGGGTGACCACCTTGCCGGTTTGCTTGCAGGTCCTGATCTCTTCAGGTCCATTCCAGAACTCATCCATGATGCGGTGCAGATCCTCGTCGATGTGCTCCAGGCGAAACTCGGCTTCGTGAACCAGATGGATGTCGTCCGGGCAGTACCAGAGTAGCTTGTCCTTGGTTCCCTGGGGCCGGGGAAACTCCACGATCAGACCGATGGTGTTGTCCGGGCGCTGGGGGCGATGGGGAAGGTGCCGGGGCAAGAGATACATCTCCCCTTCTCGGATCACCACGTCGTGGGGTGGAGAGCCGTCCAGCGGTCGGACCCGCACCGCGATGTCTCCCTTGAGCTGATAAAAGAGTTCTTCGGTGGGATTGACGTGGTAATCGTTTCGGGTATTGGGGCCCAGCGAAACAAACACGATGACGTCGTCGGCCTCTTTGTAAAACTGCTTGTTCATCACCGGCTTTTTAAACTCGTCCTGGTGATCTTCGATCCACTTCATCAGATTAAACGGCTTATTCATAATGGAACGCCTTCGGGCGGATTTTTGCTAGATCCTTTTGGGCGAATCTTGGAAAGAGGAATCCAAGTCGTTCAAGCTCAACATTGTCCCATGACTATCGATGATTTCTTGAACAACCTCTGGCAGGGTTACACCCGGATCGCTCCCCAGGCTCTCAGCATTCGCAAACTCCTCGAGAGCAAGGAGGAGCTATGGGCCAACGACCACATAGCTTTTCGTACCTACGACCGGGCCCCGATCGCCCTGGCCGACCTGGAGCCCCATCTGCTCTCTTTCGGCTATCAGCGCTTCGAACCTTATGAGTTCGCAGACAAGAAGCTGCGGGCCTACGGCTATCTGCACCCCGAAGAAGGATGCCCCCGGGTCTTTCTCTCGGAGCTTGAAACCCACAAGCTCTCGGATCGAACCAACGAATTGATCGATGCGTTGGTCAAGCAGGTGGACCCGGAGAGGGTCAAGGATGCCGGCGTGCTGTTCGCCGGACCGCTGTGGGAGATCCCGGAAGAAAAAGTCTATCGGGAATTATTAGAAGAGAGTGAGTACGCCGGCTGGGTGGCGGTCAACGGCCTCTGCGCCAACCACTTCACCATCAGTGTCAACGGGCTGAAGCACTTCGACGATCTGGACGCCCTGATGACCTTCCTGGAAGAGAACGGCTACCGGATGAACCTGGCCGGTGGGCGTATCAAGGGTACCCCCGAGGTGAAGCTTGTTCAGGGCTCGACCATCGCTGATAAAGGCCAGGTGTCCCCTCCCGGTGGCAAGCCCTATGAGATCACCACCTGTTACGTGGAGTTTGCTCAGCGATACGACGGGTTCAACGGGTTCGTGCCCAAGAGCGCGGACAAGATCTTCGAATCGACCAACGTGAAGTAGCGCCTTGAAGCTCGCGAACTTCATCGGAGGTAGGCTTTGCCCACCCAGTAGCGGGGATTATCTGGAGTCGATCAACCCCGCCACGGGTCAGTTGGATAGCCTGGTTCCCCGCTCAGGCCCGGCCGATCTGGAAGAAGCTGTTGCTGCCGCCGAGGCTGCCGCTCCGACCTGGCGCGCGCTGGGGTCGCGGGGGAGAGCCCGGATCATGATCAATCTGGCTGAACTGCTGGAGGGTCACCTGGAAGAACTGGTTCAGGCGGAGGTGGACGACAACGGCATGACTCGGGCCTTTGCGGCCGGGGTCGAGGTGCCCCGGGGGGCGGCCAATCTTCGCTCCTTTGCCCGGGCAGCGCTGGAGTTCTGCCTGCCCCGGGAGTTTGCCACCCCCGAGGCCCGGGGCTACGTGAGCCAGCACCCGGTGGGAGTGGTGGGCACCATCTCTCCCTGGAATCTGCCGCTCTTGAGCTTCACCTGGAAGATCGCCCCGGCTTTGGCCGCCGGCAACGCGGTCATCGCCAAGCCCAGCGAAGTCACCCCAAAGACCGCTTATCTCCTTTCCACCTACCTCAACCAGGCCGGGTTTCCCCCGGGAGTGCTCAATCTGCTGCACGGTACCGGCAATTCGGTGGGGGAACTCGTGACTCGCCATCCCGCAATCAGCCGAATCTCCTTCACCGGGAGCACCGCCACCGGACGCCACATCGGGCTGGCCTGTGCCGAGGGTTTTAAAAAGCCTCCTCTGTTGGAGATGGGCGGTAAGAACCCGAGCATCGTGTTCGCCGATGCCGATCTTTCGAAGGCCGTGGAGGGGGTGAAGCGGGCGGCCTTTACCAACCAGGGCCAGGTCTGTCTGTGCGGTTCTCGCATCTATATAGAGAAGTCCATCTACAACCGTTTCCGAGAGGCCCTGGTGGCTTCCACCGAGGGCATCGTGGTGGGCGATCCCCTGGACCCGCAAACCCAACACGGCGCCACCATCAGCGGGGCTCATCTGGAGAAGATCTTGAGTTACCTGGAGCTGGCCCGTGAAGAGGGAGGGAGGCTGCTCTGTGGGGGAGAGCAGGTGAACATGGTGGGTCGTTGTGCTGGGGGCTACTTCGTTCGTCCGACTCTCTTCGAAGGCTTACCCGTCGACTGTCGCACCAACCAGGAGGAGATCTTCGGCCCGGTGGCCACCCTGACTCCTTTTCAAGACGAAGAGGAGGCTGTGGAACTGGCTAATCACTCCAGCTACGGACTGTCCGCCACCGTCTGGACCGAAGACATGGAGAGAGCCTTCCGAGTGGTCGACACCCTGGACGTCGGAATGCCGTGGATCAATTGCTGGAACTTGCGGGTCCTGGAGACCCCCTTCGGCGGTTTCAAGAACTCAGGAAACGGCCATCGGGAAGGGGTTCCCGACGCCATGGAGTTTTTTGCCGAAAAGAAGACCGTCACCATGCCCGGGTTGATGGTTCGATAAGTCGACCCCCTTGACTGGCACTGGTCCCGTCCCTACAATAAGACCCAACCCAGGAGCTTGTCGGAGTAGTCTCCCGTCGCAGAGGCTCGTTCATTATTGTCCATGCGAATAGCTCATTTCACCCGAATATAGCCCGATATTGGGGTGAAATTTCACTATCCGCCTGAACAAAATGTCCTTCGCTCTGCTCGGTCCGACTACTCCGACACGCTCCCAGGAGAGGAGGCAATGACTATACTTAATGACTTATCCACATCTGTCGTGCTTTGCTCGAATGAGGTAACGCAACGGCTGAGACCAGTGCACTAAACTGTAGGGAGCGCTTCCGGCGAAGGGGCGCTCCGGCGAGGCGACGCCCGGTACAAATCTGTCGTCTCGTTCGAACTGCGAGGAGAACACCGATCTCTCAGGTGGGAGCGATCGCTCGCAGAGCCGAGTTCTTCCAGACCATCCGGTGGCGATGCCACCAGAAGACTCTTTGGCCCCGGATTTCCGTGGTTCACCCGGATCCTGTTGGATCCGCCAGACCGTGTTCACTCTATCGGACTCAGCTATCTGTTTCTCAACTGCACCAGACGACCGTTTCGGCGGAGGCCGTGGCTTTTTTTGCGGCGCCGCTCGATGAGTCGTATCCGGGCAACGAGGAACCCGCCGGGGAGCAGCACGAAGATGCGGTACCAGCATGAAAGATCTAGAGCTGTGGAGACTCTTACAGCAGGAGCCCGATCCGGCGTTGGTTGGGCTTCTTGAAGAGCTGGCCGGGCTTCCACCCATCGAGCGAATCCCTTATTTGGGGCTGATAAAGCCACTGCTGAAAGATGAACAGCCCCAACTCCGTCGGGCAGCCCTGGCTGCTCTGGCCGGTGCGTCGGGTACTCTCGCCCTCGAACTTTTGGTGAGGAGCCTGAATGACGACGATCCCGAGGTGGTGAAGCAGGCTCTGGAAAGTCTGGCGGTTTCGGTGAAGGGCCAGCCGCTGCGCTGGGCCCACGCTGTCTTTCATCCTCGAAGATTGGTCAGAAGGCTGGCCGCAGAGCGAGGACCCCATCTGCTCAATCTCCCCTTGCTGAGCGACCCCGAGAGCGCCGATTCTGCCCTCCGAAATTTGCCCGAGCAGGTCCCGGAGGATCTGGCGGCAGCAGCCGTTCATTGGTTTTCCGAACTCGGCCTCTTGCCGGAAAAGCTCCGCTCTTTACTGAGTGAACGGCACCTACTCACCCTGGTCAAACAAGAGAGAGGGGAGGAGGCGGCCCGGTTCTTAGAGTGGTTCTGGGATGATGATACAACTATCTGGAACCGTCTGGGTGAGTGGCCGGAATCCGAGCGTTCCGGGCTTCTTGAGCTTCTGCTCGGATTGCAAGAGCGCCCGCAGTGGCCCGGAGGAGCCTGCCGACTGCTTCTGGCCTTGAATCCTCAACTCTTTGCCGAGGAGGCTGTGCCCTTTGAGATCCGGTTGAAGGGCATGGCGGTTTTTTATAGTCGCAGGATAGGTAGTCTGCCGGTGGAGGAACTGCTGAGGAACCTTCAATGCCCCATTCTCAAACCTACCAATTGGGATCTGTGGGCCCTGGGTGCGGTCCTTCACCTCACCAGCGCTCCGCTCCGACTACTGAGCGCCATTCCCGAAGACGAACTTCTCCAGGCCATCGAAGCGGACGCCTTCACGGTTTCCTATCTTTTTATAAACGGCCGCACCGAGATGAGAGCTTTTGCAAATGACCTGGGGAATAAGGCCGGGTGTTGGTCGGAGATTGTGGCGGGGTTGCTGCTGGGTGGAGACTATGAACAGGCCGCTAACCTGTTTCCCTGGCTGCAGAGTAGAGCACTCCTTCAAACTCTTTTTTGGCTGCTCGAGGATCCGGCTGTACGACCGACGGACAAGCGATGCAGCCAGATCGCAGAGAGTCTTTCGGGTTGGGCGCGTTCGTTGGAGTTGACATCTTTTCTGGTTCCGGTTCTTCTTCGGCAGGATGGCCGGTTCAGATTGGCCTCGGAACTGTTTTGTCACCTTTCCCGGGTGAATTCTGTCAGGGACTGGGTCGAACACCTGCAGACTCTGTCTCCCCCCCAGCTTAGAGATCTTCTCAGCGCTATCGACAACTGTTCCGCTTTTAGTTATCAGATCGAGGGGGCCCTGGCCGAAGCGTTGGAGAGCCACCCGGAGCCTGGCCCGGCGGCCTGGGCCAACCTCAGGCGCAAGCTGGAGGTGCCGACCTTCCAGAGCAGCCGGCGTTCCGGAGCCAGGGCCCTCACCGAGAGTGAGCATCAAATGATCGTGAACTGCCGGGAGCAAGAGTTGAGCGGGGCCTTGGGGCCTGCTCTGGCGCGTCCAACCTTCGGACTGAGCGAAGCTCTGAACGCTCGCGCTGCTCCCACTCGTTTCCATCCGGAGGTCGTGGTGGCACTGGTGGGATGTCACGATCCCATCCCGGCGGTGGCTGACCTCATCAGGGTGTACGGAGGGTCAGAGCGATATCAGCAGGAGGTGACCCGTCAGTGGGAGGGTAATCCGAACTTGCCTCTCCACGGGCACTGTTGGCTCAACTGCTACGATCGCCACATCGATCAGGTGGAGAGCTTTTTGCTGAATGGGAAAGGGCATCTGAAGACCCTCATGGAGCAGGCTAGCCTGCTACCCCAGCCGGTAGGCGGAGTTCTTTTCGAGATGGTGGCACGAGTATTTTCGCGCTGGAAGAGCCGCTCCGCCACCCGCTTGGAGGAGCAGGTCACAAGCCAGGAGTTGAGGCTCTTGCTCAGTCAATTGGAGGGTGCCTCCCACCGTTCGGCAGCGGTCTGCCTGCTCAGGTTGTGGCAGGCCGGAGTGCTGTCTCAGGAGTTGGAGGAGGCCAGACCGGGGGTAGAATCGCTGCTTGCCGACCTTCCCCTGGAGACCCGGCAGTTTCTTTCGGAATACGTGAGTAGCCAAGGGCTGGGTGCGGCTACCAACCTCCGACGGCGAAGCCATCAGGTCACTGGCGAGGAATTGCAGAAGGTTCGGTGTTGCCGGGATTTGAACAGGCTTCGCGAGTTTGCCTGCGACCCTCGAGGCGAGATCGTGGCCGAAGCAGGTTTCCGGCTGTTGGGCTTTTCCGAAGCGGGTGCGGCCGTACTGCTGGAACTCTTGCTTCTTGATCCTGCGGGCGCACCGCCTCACACTCCTCTGCTGGCTGAGTGGGCCGGTCTGTGGCCTCGAGGAGAGTCTCGCTCGGCCCTGCTAGACGCCCTTCAAGCGGGCCGGTTCAGTCCCGAAGTAACCTTTGTGGCAGCTCTTTCCTTTTCCGAAAACGGTGAGCCACTGGCCGAATTGGCTCTGGAGGCGGCGCTTTTGCCCGCCGCTCATCCCTGGTTTACGCCTGACCACTGGAGACGACTGCTGGACTGCGGGCTGGCTCTGGAGCGGTTGTGTCTGATCCTCAGCGAGAGTGAACACCCCCACGCGTACAGCCTGGCGGTGGAAAACTCCCTCCGGGAGTGCTGGCCCGAGCCGCTGGCAAGGTTTCTAGAGATGGGCACGCAGCGCCGCCGAGAGCTTCGAAACAGAGCGGCCCATTTTCTCTGGGAGCAAGGAGACGACCGGGGCTTTCCGTTGTTGTTTCAGGAGGCGCTGCAAGACGGGGCACCCTCCATCGAGCTTTCGCGGGTGGAGTTGTGCAGGGCGGTGGAGAGCGTGATGCTGCTGGGTGGACCGGCCAATCTTGAAACCAGGCTGCTGAGTTTTCTCTTGCAGCTTTCCGACGAAGTTTTGCAGGAGTGTGCTCCTCTGGTGCTGCGATGCAGTCGTCGTCCCGCCACCTGCCAGGCATTGCTCGATCGGATTCCCCATTCACCCGAAAGAAAGGGGCGGTTGACTCGCCTGGCCCGGAGCTTCGACTGGGGAGTGGGTAAAGGGCGACAGCTCACAGGTCGGGTTTTTGAGATCGAGATGCTGGGTGGCCAGGAGTTGGGCTTCACCCGGCTGGAAGAGAGTAAGATCTTCATCAACCCACTGCCGCTCTTGCGGGAGGAACGCCACGGAGTCGAAGTGGTGGAAGGCTTGATCCTGCACGAGCTCGGTCATCACGTATACCACGCTGACCGAGAGTCCAGGGCCGCCTGGGAGCAGGCCGACAAGGAGGGGATCTTCTCGCTCCTCAACCTGGTCTCCGATGAGCATCTGGAGCGAAACTTGCGCTCTCTGGCTCCGGGGTTCGATCGCCGCCTCAAGCGGTTGGCATCCTATGCTTTCTTGCATCTCAAACGAGAGGTAGAAGTGATGACCCTGCTGACCGCTCTCCAGCAGCGAAGCTTCGAAGTTCTAGTAAAAGCTCGCTTGAAGGTCGCTCATAAGGCTGATAGCGTCGCCTTCAAAAGTAGTGAGCTGGCCCGAGCCATGGAGCAGCATGGGGTGGCGTTCGCTCGCTTCGTCAGCGCCCTCCGCTTGGGCCGAGGCAATCGCTATCAGGACCCCAAGGTGGCGCAGGCCATGAAGCTGTTCCGGGGAGATTTCCGTAACCTCCCACTATCCGGCCAGTTGGAGATCGCGCGGGAGCTGCAGCGTATTTTCGGCCAGCAAGCTACGGCGCTCCAACTCCTATCGCCCGAGGAGCTTTTCCATCCCGATCAGGCAGAAGTTCTGGTGGTCGGGGAGGGGATGTCGGGTGAAGAGATGCGGCGGGAGCTGGAACGGCTGCGAGGTACGAAAAAAGGCGCTGAGGGCACACTCTGGATCAACAAGAGCGAAGAGGAGGCTTTTCCACCTATCACTTCCCTGGTACCGGTCCCTTTCGACGGCGCCAAAAACCGCAACTACGTCTCTCTGGTGGTCCGCCATGCCCACCGGTTGCGCCAGGTCTTTCAGAATCTCGGTCTCTCTCATCGCATCGAGAAGCAGAGGATGCGGGGCTATCGGCTGGATCGCAGTCGGGTCTTTCAGGCCGTCTTGCGGGGAGAGGTCAGGATCTTACAGGCCCGGCAGAGGGTTTACGTCACGGACCTTTTCCTCGGGGTTCTGATCGACTGCTCCGGCTCCATGAGGGGAAACTCCATGCACCGGGCCAGGCTATTCGGGACCTTACTGGCCCAGGCGGCCCGGGGTCTGCCGGGCTTGGATTTGAGAGTGCTGGGTTTCAACGACTCGCTGATCTTCGATGCGGGAGATGCCCGTCGCTGCTGCGCCCACAACCTGGAAGCCGAAGGTGGAAACAACGACGCCGGGGCTATGGCCTATCTGGCCGGCCTGGCTTCCCAGAGCAAGCGGAGCGCCCGGCTGCTGGTCATGATTTCCGATGGGCTGCCCACCGAATGTTCGGTAAAGGCTCTTCGAGCTCTGGTGGCAAGACTCACCAAGGAGGGTCTCAACTGTGCCCAGGTGGCGGTCAGGCCGTTGAGCGAGATCTGCTTCCCAAACTACATCGAGCTTTCCGACCGCCAGGAGCTGGCCCTACAGGTTCATGAGTTCGGCCGGATCGTGGCCCGTCTCACTTTCCAGACCTTGAAGTAGGTGGCGATAGAAGTGCTGCGAATGTTTGCTTCGTGAGTAAGTGGACGATCGAAGAATTAAAGCCGGGAAAGGTTCTGGAGGGGACCTTCTGGGTCAATCCGGTGAAAGATTCAGGTTATCGATTTCGGGCTACCCATCTCGATGGTAGAAGAGCCCCCAAGGTGGTCCTTTGCGATGACCCCAGGATCCGGCCCGGGGTGCCTTGCCTGGTCAAAATTCGGGAGATCACTAAAGCGGCCCGCTCGGATAGGGGTGCGGTGGTGGTGGAGTTCGTGAAGCGCCAGGAGATGAAGCTCGAAGGGGTTTATCTCGATCCGGTGGTCTCCAAAAAGCTTCAGGTTTTGCTGGAAAGTGGGCTCAACATCTTGTTGGACGGACCCCAGGGTTGTGGCAAGACCACGCTGGCTCGCTCGGTGGCCGACAGTCTGGGGATGGAGTTCGTTTTCTTCAACTGCGGAGCAGTGGTGGAGGCCACCGACTTTTTGGCCACCGTGCAGGTGCGGGCCTCCGAGAGTGGCCAACCGGTGATGGACTTTTCTAAGACCGAAGTGCTCACGGCCCTGGAGAGCGCCGGGGAGAATAAAGAGCGCTCCTACCTCCTTTTTTTGGATGAATTCAATCGCTGTCAGGAGAGTGCTCGCAACGCCTTGATGCCAGCTCTGGATAGCACCCGCAAGGTGTTCAATCCGGTGGATAACACCTTCCTGATGATTCCGGACAACGTTCAGTTCATCGCTGCGGTCAATCGGGGGAGTGAATTTTCGGGTACCTTCGGGATCGATGCAGCCCAGATGGACCGATTCGCTCCGCTACAGATGGACTATCTCCCCCCGCTCGAAGAGGTGAATCTTCTGCGCACCCGGCATCCGGAGGTTGGGAAATCGGTCATCGAAAAACTGGTGGAAGTGGCCGACGTGATCCGGAAGAGCCCCGACGTGCTCACCGGACTGTCGGTTAGGGCCACCGAAGAGGCCTGCGTGTATCTCAAGCACCCTATCTTTCAGAGCGAGCAACGGGCCGCTCTGGCCGATATCTTGAAGTCGTCCTTTTGCGGGCGCTTCCAGGGCCGACCGGAGGATCCCACTTCCGACGCCGGCGTGGTCTGGCTACTCATCGAAGCGCAACTCTCCCGGTAGGATACAGGAGCTTCCCGGGGGAGACCTAATGTCTCACAATGGAAGATATAGACTCTTTGCGGGAGCGAGAAAAAGAGCTCTATTGCTTGTACCGGATACAGCAATGCACCATGAACTCTTCCCAACAGCCGCTGGAGAGGGTGCTTCAAGAAGTGGTCGAGGCACTGCCGGCGGGATGGCAAAGACCTGAGCACACAGGGGCCTGTATCGAGTACTTTAAGGATTCTTATCGCAGCACCAATTTTCAACCGTTGGCTCCCTATTTGGTCGAGCCCATAACCCTGGGGGGGCAACAAGTCGGACGGGTGGTGGTGAGCACCTCTGGATTGGGATTGGAGGTGGGACCTGAAGAGGTCTTCCTGGCCGAAGAGCAGCAACTTTTGAAAAGTGTAACCAACCTGCTGTCCAATTTTCTCGAATGGAGACACCTGGAGGTTCTGGGGCAGCGCCTGAGTACGGCTCCGGAGAGAGCCTCTCTCGACAATGTGGAGCGGATGGTCAAGCGGACCCTGTTGGGTTTGTCTCACGAGTTGCGAAACCCATTGACGGTAATAACCACCGATCTGGATTTGCTCCGGGGGGACTTGCCGGCCGCGGTCAAGGACGAAGTTATCACTGAGATTCAGGGGGCGGTGTCCCGAATTTCCTCGCTGGTAGCAGATCTCATGCTCTTTTTGCGGGCCGAATCGGGAGTAGACCGCCCCGAGCTCGAGGTGGTCGATCTTTGCGATTATGTCCGGACCGTCGTTTCCTGGTTTCGCTCCGAGTCGGACACCCAGGTCGTCATGGAAAGTGATCTGTCTCAGGATTTGCAGGTGGAACTCAACAAAAAAACCACCGCTCGCATCTTGCACGACCTGCTGCGAAACGGGGTTCTTTACTCCAAGAGCGAGGTGGTGAAGGTGTCGGTTTACCCCTCTGGCCCTCACTCCGCCGTGGTTTGCGTGCGGGATGACGGCTGTGGCATCGCTCAGCTTCATCAGGAAAGGATCTTCGAACAGTTTTACCGACCAGACCCGGGACGAGACCGGTTTTCTGGGGGCAGCGGCCTGGGGCTTCCCCTGGCCCGAGCTCTGGCCAAAAGCCAGAATAGTGAATTGCGACTGGTGAGCGAGTTAGGGAAAGGGACCGAGGCACAGTTAATCTTTGATCGGTGGGAGTTTGAGTGAGTACCGCAAACAGAAAGATTGAGGTGAGAGAATGAACTCAGCAAGCATGCGAATCTCCCACGGTGCACCACTTCCGGTAGCCGACTACGCGCACGCCGTGGAGGTGCCTCTCGGCAATGGAAACGGTCTGCTGTATCTTTGCGGAATGGGCCCTCGGGACAAGCGCTCCAATGCCGTTCCCGGGGTCGTGGTGGATAGGGACGGCAAGGTGGAGAGCTACGATTTCGAGGTCCAAACCAGAAACGTATTCAGCAACATAGAAGCCGTGATCAAGGAGATGGGCGGACGAGGTTTTCGCGATCTGATCGATGTCCAGGTCTTTCTGATCGACATCGCTCGAGACTTCGAGACTTTCAACAAGTTGTGGCGCGAGTATATGGTGTCTGAAGACGGTTGGATGCCCGCTCGCACCACCGTACAGGTGGCTGCGCTACCTCTCAAAGAGATCTTTGTAGAATTGAAGTGTGTGGCGCTTTTGGAGAGAGCCCGTTGAGGCCCTATCGACCAGTCGAGAAATGGGATGTTCACACCCACACGACCCTATCCCCTGAAACCTATGACAAGCTGGATCGCTTCGCTTCTCGCTACGCCCAATTCGTGAGAGTGAGACTGCACCAGAACAAGCCTTGCTGTGCCGAGATGGTGAACGGCCGGGGAGAGGTCCGGCGGGTCATTGAGGACGACGCCTATCACGGACCGGCGCGGCTCCAGGCCTGCGATCGTCACGGAGTGACGGTCCAGGTGCTCTCACCCACCCCCATGATGATCCCCGATTTCATCGACGACCCGGACGACGCCGCCGACATCTGCAAGATCTTAAACGACGACAACCACCGTCTGGTGGAGCAGTTCCCCGCTCGATTCGTGGCCCTGGGCGCCGTACCGATTCGCTTTCCGAGTCGAGCCATCGAAGAGATGCGACGCTTGAAATCCCTGGGCATGAAAGGCATCGAGATCAACTCCAACGTGGCCGGGCGCGACCTGGATGAGCCGGAGTTTTTCGAGGTGTTTGAGGCGGCCTGTGAGTTGGATCTGGCGGTTTTCATCCACCCCTGGTCGGGCTTTATGTTTCCCACCGATAAAGCGCTCAAGGCGCGGATGAACCCCGACCGCAACTGGCGGCCCTGGCTGACGGCCATGCCGCTGGAAACGGCCCTGGCCTTCGACTCCCTGGTAAGAGGCGGGGTGCACGAGCGGCTACCCGGGCTGAGGGTGCTGTACGCCCACGGAGGGGGCACCTTCCCGGCTCTGCTGGGGCGTCTGGAGCACGGAGCTTACTGCCGTCCGGATCTCTTCGGTGGGTGTTCGCCGAACGATGTTTGGAGTACCCTGCGGGATTGCGGGGTCTACACCGACACCCTGACCCACAGCCCCTGGGCCTTGAAGATGTTGGTGGACCTGCTGGGGTCGGGTCGTGTGGCGCTGGGCTCGGACTATCCTTATCCTCTGGGTGAGATCGACCCCTTTGATGCTCGGACCATGAAGGATCCCAAAGACAATGACTGTCCTTATCGTCGGGTCAAGGGCATCTACCCGGGCCACCTGATCGAGCATCTTCCCGGCACTCGTGAGGAGATGGAAGAGGCTTGGAAATCTTTTCACTGGCTACCCAGAAACAACTCCGATGGAAGCCGCGAACTCCCCCTTCTGTCGGTCGAACAGAAAGAGAACATGCTGCATCGGACGGCGAAAGGCTGGTTAGGAATCGATGAAACCGCGGGCCCGGATCGATATAAACGGAACGCTCTATCATCTCGAACTCCATAACGGGATCGATATCTCCTTGCCGGTGCGCTTCGACGAGGCCGGCCTCCAGGTGTTCGGGGCGCAACCGGCCCGGATGGAACCTTATCGGGCGGGAGAGCAAGCCTTAGAGGTGCGGGAGGGTGCGGGTTGCAACTGTCCGGTTTTCCATTTTTCCGCTCACCTGCACGGGACTCATACCGAGTGTGTAGGGCATCTCTCCCGCAGGTTTTTTGCGGTGCAGGAGGTGGCCGGACATCGAGGGATACAGACCGCGCTTCTGGTGAGCGTCGAGCCCTCAAGGGTTGAAGAGTGTGAAGAGAGCTACCTGCCCTCCCTCCATTCCCACGACCTCGTGGTTACCCGCCAGACCCTGGAAAGCAAGCTGGAAGGTGGCGGCCAGGCCGAGGCGCTGATCGTGCGCACCGGTTGGGACTTTGCTGCGCCACCGGCATTTTTTACCAACCAGGCCATGGCACTGATCGCTGAATGGGGGTTCCAGTCGCTGCTGGTGGATACCCCGTCGGTGGATCGACTGGAAGATGAGGGGCGGTTGAGCAACCATCATATTTTCTGGGGGGTGGAGCAGGGGAGTCACGAGGTGATCGAGCCTTCTCCCAAAACCATCACCGAACTGGTACGGATTCCCGGGGAAGTGAAGGATGGACTTTACGCCCTGGACCTGAATATCGGAAATATTCTAGCGGATGCGGCTCCCAGTAGACCGGTCCTCTATGAGATGGTGCCCCTATGAAAGTACAAGACGGCTTGAAGTACGCGCAGCAACTGGACCGTGAAGACCCCCTGGCCGGTCTTCGTTCGGGTTTTCATATCCCGAAGACGGAAAAGGGTGAGGATTGCATCTACCTGTGCGGAAATTCCCTCGGGTTGCAGCCCCTCGCTACCCAGGAGGCCGTGCTTCAGGAGTTGGACGACTGGCGGAAGCTGGGGGTCGAGGGGCATTTTCAGGCCCGAAACCCCTGGATGCCGTATCACGAGTTCTTGACCGAGAGCTACGCTCGACTGGTGGGGGCGCTCCCATCGGAGGTGGTGGCCATGAACTCGCTCACGGTCAACCTGCACCTCTTGATGGTTTCCTTTTTTCGACCGACTCCAGAGCGCTATAAGATCATCATCGAGGGGGGAGCGTTTCCTTCGGACCAGTACGCGGTGAAGTCGCAGTTGGAGTTCCACGGTTATTCCCCGGAGGGCCTGGTGGAGTTGCTGCCCCGGCCGGGCGAGCGCACCCTGAGAACCGAGGATATTTTGGAGGCCATTGAACGGGAAGGGCCCCGGACCGCCCTGGTCCTATTGGGCGGGGTGAATTACTACACAGGCCAGTTCTATCCCCTGGAAGCGGTGGCTCGAGCCGCCCACGCCCAGGGCTGCGTGGTGGGCTACGACCTGGCTCACGCCGTGGGCAATGTGCCGTTGAAGCTCCACGATTGGGGCGTCGATTTTGCCTGCTGGTGCTCTTACAAGTATCTCAACTCAGGACCCGGTAGCCTGGCCGGGGCCTTCGTGCATCAGCGCCACGAGAGCACCGAACGGCCGCGGTTTGCGGGCTGGTGGGGGCACGACAAGAAGAGTCGCTTCAAGATGGGTCCGGACTTTCACCCCATCCCCGGTGCCGAAGGCTGGCAACTCTCGAACCCACCCATCCTCTCCCTGGCGGCCGTCAAAGCCTCGCTCGAGATCTTTGAGCAGGTGGGGATGGAGGCGTTGCGGGCCAAGAGCCTCAAGCTTACCGGCTACTTGCTAGAGCTGTTGCAAGGCCCGGGCTTTGAGATCCTCACCCCACTCGACCCCGAAGAGCGGGGCTGCCAGGTCAGCCTGCTGGTGGAAAGAGGAGGAAGAGAACTCTTCGACACCCTCACCCAAGAGGGCGTGATCTGCGATTGGCGCGAGCCCGATTGCATCCGCATCGCCCCGGTGCCGCTCTACAATAGCTTTCAGGACGTCTATCGATTTTGCGAGATAGTGAGGTATTCATGAAGACAGTGCACGTGGTGGGAAGCGGGCTGGTGGGTTCGTTGGCCGCCATCTTTCTGGCCCGCAAGGGCTACGCCGTGGAACTCTACGAGCGCCGACCGGATCCTAGAGAGGCTGGAGCTGCGGGCGGGCGCTCCATCAATCTGGTGATCACCAGTCGGGGCCTGGAAGCAGTGCGCAAGGTGGGCCTGGAAGAAAAGATCATGTGGATCACCATCCCCATGAAAGGGCGAATGCTGCACGACTCAAAGGGTCGAACGACCTATGTGCCCTACGGGCAGAAAGAGTCGGAGGTCATCAACTCCATCTCCCGGGGAGAGCTGAACAACCTGCTGTTGGACGCGGTGGAGGAGTATCCCAACCTGAGAATCCACTTCAACAAGCGTTGCCGTCATTACGACCTGGAGAGTGGTGTGGTCAGTTTCGAGGATGGGGAGAAGGTGGAGACCGAAGTGCTGATCGGTACCGACGGCAGCTTCTCGGCGGTCCGCCGCTCCATGCTGGATCAGGTGATGAACTTCAACTACAACCAGCAGTTTTTGGAGCACGGCTACAAAGAACTGCGCATCGCCGCCGCCCCGGGTGGGAAGTTTGCCATGCCTGAGAACTACCTGCACATCTGGCCCCGGGAAAGCTATATGCTGATCGCTCTTCCCAACCTCGACGGGAGTTTCACCTGCACGCTTTTCTACCCGCTGGAGGGGGAACAGAGCTTTGCTTCGATGCAGACCTCCGAGCAGGTTCTGGACTTTTTTGAACGAGTGTTTCCGGACGCCGTGCCCCTGATGCCCAGTCTGTTGGAAGACTACTTCAACAACCCGGTGGGTTCGCTGGTGACCATCCGCTGCAGCCCCTGGCATGCCGGCGGCAAGGTGGCCCTGCTGGGCGACGCCTCCCACGCCATCGTACCCTTTTTCGGACAGGGTATGAACGCCGGTTTCGAGGATTGCCGGGTCCTGGGAGAGCTGCTCCCGTCGGCTTCGGAAGAGGCGGACTGGGCCAGCATCTTCGCGCGCTTTCAAGAGGAGCGGTGGGCCAATTCCGAGGCCATCGCCGATATGGCTCTGGAAAACTTCGTGGAGATGCGGGACTCCACCGCCGATCCGGATTTTCAGCTTCGGAAAAAGGTGGGTTTCGAATTGGAACAGCGGTTTCCAGGGAGTTTTGTTCCCCGCTACTCCATGGTGATGTTTCACCCCGAGATCCCCTACGCCGAAGCCCGAGCCCGCAGTGAGGCCCAAGCCAGGCTGCTGGCCGAGTTGTGCCACGGGGTCCAAACCCTGGAGCAGGTTGATTGGAAAAAGGCCGAGCGCCTGGTGGCGGCGCTATGAAGCTTTGCTGGCCGCTGGTCGTGATCGACCTTCTCATTCTCCTTGCTTTCAGCTACGGAGGAGTGAAATACCACTACGATTCGACCGGGATGTGGCTCGAGGTGGCTCGAGTGGTCGCGCCGTTTC
>JBAYRN010000029.1:0-49307 GCA_041676625.1 Vulcanimicrobiota bacterium | reverse complement strand
TAGACTGATTGAAGAGAAACTGAAGGCTCACATACTTACAAGGATGACTAGAAACGGCGGGTTTGAAGAGCAGTTGAAGGAGAGCTATCCGCTGTGGGCCGTGCGCGAACTTTTCCTGAACTCTTTGATGCATCGCGATTGGGAAAGCCATAAGCCGAACAGATTCTACGTATTTCAGGATAGGATTGAATTGGAAAACCCTGGAGGCTTGTACGGAGAAGCCACCATTGAGAATTTTCCGAATGTCAATTCTTATCGAAATCCGGTCATTGCTGAAGCGCTGAAAATATTGGGGTTCGTGAATCGATTCGGCTACGGAATTCAAAGAGCCCAACGGCTTCTTGCCGAAAACGGCAATCCTCCGGCCGAGATTACGCCTTTTCAGCACTCGTTGAAAGCAGTGTTGTACGCTCTATGAAGACTTTGACTTTCTTCAATAACAAAGGGGGAGTGGGGAAGACTTCACTGGTCTATCACCTAGCCTGGATGTTCGCCGAACTCGATCTTGAGGTTCTGGTGGCCGATCTTGACCCCCAGGCAAACCTAACGAGTATGTTTTTGCAGGATAGCCAGGTTCTCGAGCTTTGGGAAAAGCAGAGGAGCAGAGAGACCGTTTTTGGGGCTGTTGAAGATCTTTTACGTGGACTGGGCGACGTAAAGGCCGTTCCCACGATCGATGTCTCGACGAAAATTTCTTTGATACCGGGTGATCTGGGTCTGTCTCGATTTGAGGATAGCCTTTCTGAGTCGTGGAGCAAGAGCTTTGGTGGAGACGAGCGGTCGTTTCGAGTGCTCACGGCCTTTCACCGTCTACTTGCGACGGCCGCCGAGAAGAAGAAGGCCGACCTCGTGCTTCTCGATGTCGGGCCGAATCTCGGAGCGATAAACCGTACGGCTTTGCTCACCAGCGATATGGTTGTGTTTCCGGTCGCTCCCGATCTGTTTTCCCTGCAGGGACTTCGTAATCTTGGACCTACTCTCTCGAAGTGGAGGAGTGACTGGACTACTATTCGTTCTAATGCACCGCCCGATATTTCCGTGCCAGCAGGGGAGATGAGACCGCTAGGCTATGTTTTGCTGCAGCACGGCGTGTTCAGTAAGAGGGTGGTAAAAGCCTATGCCAACTGGGCCGATAAAATTCCCGAGGCTTACTCGAAATATATCTTCCCTCAAGACGCAGACACCTACAGCTTGGAAACCGATCAGGAATGTTTAGCAAAATTGAAGCACTACCGAAGCCTGATGCCCATGGCGATGGAAGCCCGAAAGCCGATTTTTTTGCTAAAAACCGCCGACGGGGCGATAGGCGCTCACCTCTATGCCGTGAAGGAATGTTATCAAGACTTCAAGGCACTAGCTGAGAAGATCATAACCAAAGCCGGGATCAACAACTCCTAACGCCCGGTACCATCCCACTCTGTGACGTCGTGCAGGAGTCGGCGAAAGAGATCGTCTCGGGTTGATACCTGCTACAATTGCAAACCCATCACGCAGGGGGCGACGATCTTTGCGACAAAGCTCCGACCATGCGACCCGACGCCCAACAGGCCCGATACTTCAACCGACTGGCCAAAAATTTTGTCACTCAGTTGAATAATGACATCCCCCACAAAGATCTGATCGAGCGAATGCTGGCCTCCGTGCTGCGTATGTCCGGCGATGCAAGACGAACTGATCTCAAACTCACCACCGCCTCTCTAGAAGAGATGGAGCACTCCTTCGATGTGCTGGAAGAGCACTCCCTTTCGCGTAAAGCGGTGCTCTTCGGCTCGGCCCGTTCGGCCCCGGACGATCCCGTCTATATTCAGGCTCGTGAATTTTCTCGAAGGATCGTGGAAGAAGGCTACATGGTGATCACCGGTGCGGGCCCCGGGGTGATGGCCGCGGGTAACGAAGGCGCCGGTCGAGAGAACTCCTTTGGGATGGGGATCGCGCTGCCCTTCGAGACAGACGCCAACGAGTTCATCATCGATGATCCCAAAATGATCATGTTTAAGTACTTCTTCACCCGCAAGCTCGCCTTTCTTAAGGACTCCCACGCGGTCATACTCTGCCCCGGCGGTTTCGGAACCCTGGACGAAGGGTTTGAGGTCCTGACCCTCATCCAGACGGGCAAAGCTCAGCTTCTTCCGGTGGTCTTTCTGCAGCCTCCAGGGTACGACTACTGGGAGCACCTGACCGGGTACGTGGAAAATGCGCTGCTCGAAAAGGGGATGATCTCCCCGGCCGATCAGCACCTATATCTGATCACCGACAGCGTGGACGAGGCCTGCCGCGAGGTGGTGAAATTTTATCGGCGCTATCACTCCATGCGCTTTGAGGGCGAGGATCTCTTTCTGAGGCTGTCCGAGCCGCTGCCGGAAGGAATGCTGGAAGCCCTAAACCAGGAGTTTGGAGACTTGCTGGTGGCCGGAAAGATCGAAGCCACCGAATGTCCGCCCGACCCTTCCATCGACCCCAACATGAAGTGCCTGCCCCACCTGAAGCTACGGTTCGATCTTGCCGCCTACGGCCGCCTGCGCTTAATGATCGACCGCATCAACGAACCTGAGACCACCCAGGCACCGCCTCCGCCCGAAAAAGGCGAGGGTGGGCGTATGCCGGTTGAGACCGACACCGAAACCGACTAGGCGATTAGAGAGGCTGGGCGCCGAGCCAGATCCAGAATCCCCGGGAAGTAATCCAGACCCAACTCTTCGGCCACAAAGAGATGGGCCGCCAGTTCCTCGATCCCGGAGGGGCAGCGGGGGCAAAAGAGATGGAACAGTTCGTGAGTGAGGATCAGCCGCTTGGGGGAGGGCTCCAGGGGAAATCCCAGGGCATCCAGGCCGGCGAACAGCTCAGCCTCCGACTCGGGATCCAGGAAGAGTTCTTTGGTCCGGTTGTTGAGGCGAGCTCGAATCCGGACCCCACCGAAACTCAGCTCCTGATAGACGATCCTGTAGCCTCGCCCCTCGAACTCGCGTTCCGGGTCTCGACGGATCTGTTTTCGGGCCCGCTCCGCCCAGCAGTAGGCCTGGCCCACATCGTATTCCTGTAAAGGCCGACCGTAGCGGGAAAAATGCCAGGCCGGCATCTGTTCTTGGACTGAGGTTTTTATCATGACTTTGCCGGATGGACCAGGAAATAAGCAGGTGTTTCCGGGTCCAGACCTCCTAACTCTTGACGGGCGAGGGTGAGGACCTGCTCGGGGGTAGTGAGGGAAGTGAGATCGGTCATCTTTCTTCCCGCCACCACGTGCAGTGCCGGGATCAGGGCTCCCGCATCGCCGTATGATGTATGTTTGTTCAAGGTAGCTTGCAGAGCGGTGTCCAGTTGTCCGATGGAAGCGGTTTCGGCCGTGCCTCCTGGAACCTGCAACTTAACGTTTCCTTTGCGGTCGGTGACCCACAGCGTCTCTCTTTTGCGAGTGAAGAAGAAGAGATACTTCTCTTCCCGGTTGCTCTCGAAGAGGTAGTACTGGGAGGTATCTCCCAGGGGCCGAAAATCATCTTCCCTGGGCGCCGTCTCCTTCAAGGTCTTGAGGCGCTCTTCGGGCGAGACCTCTTCCACCGGCCCGGTCTCTCCTTCGGAAAACGCGACCGATCCGGTGGCGGTGGCGGTGACAACGTTCTTTTGGGCATCCACCGCGACGGTGACCTCCACCGTTTCCGGGTCCGCTCCCATGGCGATCACGGCTGACTCGGCCTCAGCACGAATGGATTTCAGGTCTTGTTGACTCGGGTTGACGATGGTTCGCT
The DNA here is from genome assembly GCA_041676625.1 of Vulcanimicrobiota bacterium. GTDB lineage: Bacteria > Vulcanimicrobiota > Xenobia > Xenobiales > JADMJV01 > JAEXNA01. The sequence continues at coordinate 45,567 of JBAYRN010000029.1, read as the reverse complement.
CCACCGTCTCCCTCACCATGGCTAGGGCGGCTCCGATGGCCGAGATCACCTCCGCCCGGTTGGCGATCTCGAAAGGAAATCCCAGTTTCTCGGCTACGATCGGAACGATCGCACCGGCTCCACCCCCGCCCCCAAGGAGCTTGACGGTGCGATCGCCCACCCCGTACTCCTTGATCAGACTCTTGATGGTGGGTAACACCTTGTCGGCTGCCGCACTCAAGACTTCTTTGGCCACCTCTTCTCCGGAAGGTTTCCCGAGATGACTCGCCAGGGCCTCAAAAGCCCGCTTGACCCCCTCCAGGTTTCCGGCGGAATAGTCTCCGGTCTTGATGTAGCCGAGCAGGTTGGCGGCGCAAGTAGTGGTGGGAGAGGTCCGCTCTCCCTTCTCGTTCTCGATCACGAAGTAGGCCGGGTCTCCAGCCAGGGGGTGCACCTCGACCACCTTCAGTTCGCCTTCGAGCCGCTCCGGAGCAGCAAAGGAGCAGTAAGGAAAACCGGCCAGGTGAGCGCTGCGAGGCCCCACCTGAAGCTTCTCCTGATCCTTGCCGATCATGGAGCCTCCGGCGATCCCCAGGGTGCGGCTATCTAGAGTCTTGAGATAGGTGGGATGACCACCCACGCTGGCCGATTTTACGGCCGCTTTGCCGTCTTTCACCAGGCAGATATCGGTACTGGTACCGCCCACCTCTAGAAAGAGAGCGTCGGAAGCTTTTAAAAACATAAGCGCCGCGGCCACCCCGGCCGCCGGTCCGGAAAGCAGCGTCATCACCGGCCGCCGCCGTACCTCGTTCAGGCTCATGACCCCTCCATCGGAGCGCATGATCATAAGTGGCGCCTGGACCGCGCGCTGTTGCAGGGCCTGATGAGTCATTTCGGCCGTTTCGATCATCTTGGGAAGAATGCTGGCGTTTAATACCGCCGTGCGGGCTCGCACCCGCAGGCCGTACAGCCCGGACATTTCGTGGGTCCCGCAGGAAGGCAGGCCGGCTTCTGCAGCCTTTTGCATCACTTCCTTTTCCCCCGAGGGGTCGTCCACCGAAAACCCCTGGGCGGCCACCAAAGCCTGGCACCCTTCTTGCTTCAAGGCCTCAATAGCGGCGGCCACCTCCCCCGAGCCTACCTCCACGAACTGCAGAGTGCTTCTCAGGTACTTGCCAGGGGAGAGTTCGATATCGCCCACCTGAAGATCCGATTTGGCTTTCATGCCCTCGAGACCCTGGCCCAGCCCGACGATCCCTACTTTGGCCACATCCCCCTCCAGTAAGGCGTTGGTGGCTTGAGTGGTGCTGTGGGCCAGAAACACAACCTCGGCATCCTGGCCCAGGTCGTCTTGTAGCAATCGAAACGATTCCAGGATCCCGGCGGCCACTCCCTGCTCGCTGGAGTGGGAGGTGGGGGTCACTTTGTGGCTGAGCACCTCACACGAAACATTGTCCACCGCCACCGCGTGGGTAAAAGTGCCCCCGACATCGATGCCGATCCTGACCGCGCGCTTCACGGCTTCATCACTCCGTCGATCACGGCGGCATAAGTGAGAGCGGCCACCACGAAGCCCCAAACATACGGGATGGTGGTCTTCAAGAACTTCTCGGTGGAGGTCTTGGTGAAGGTGGCAAGCCACACGTTGTGGGTGTTGGTGGGGTCGCACACCCCCTGGATCTGGCCCACCGCGAAAAAGGCCGCCATGATGGCCACCGCGGGCATGAGCTTGGCTCCCAGGATGAGGCCGGCTACCCCGGCACCCAGGCCGTAGAAGTTCAAGGGGCCTCGATAGAGTGCCAGCGGAGCCAGCACGCTGAAAAAGACCAGAAAGCCCAGGGAGGTCTGGGGCAAGATACTCTCCAGAAACGGGGCCATCACCGCTTTGGTGGGGTCGGCCATCATGGCGTTGAGGGCCATCCCAATGCCCACGAAAAGGCCAATCACCGGCGCGATGTCTTTCAGACCTTCCAGGGTAGCCGCGGTGATATTTTTCAGGGCGTTCCGGGCGTCGGTGGTCAGGGCACCGTAGATGATCCCGGCAATGAAGGCCGGGATGATGGACCAGTTGAAAACCATGATAAGACCGATGGGCACCAGGGGGGTCAGCAGAGCCAGGAGAGGTACGTGGCCCTTGAGTTCGACCGGTGCCACCGAGGCCGCCCAGGCGTAGCTCTCAGTCTCGCGGCGGCCCCGCACCCCGAAAAACACCAACAAAAACAAAAAGAGCAATCCGCCGTAAACGGCCACGTACTTCTTGGCCACGGCCATCGGGATGCCCAACGTTTCTACGTAAAAACCAAGAATCGCCGGGTTGTAGACCCCACCGATGGCGATGGCGAACAGCATCAGGCAGGCGGAAAACTCCGCCGACAAACCCGCACCCAGCAAAATCGGAAGGACCAGAGAGCCCAGCATGATCACCGCCCCCAGGCCGGTCACCGTGGTAAAGCAGACAGCCACCACTACGGTGAGCAGGAAAGCCAGCAACATCTTGCGGTCACCGGCGTACTCTGCGGCCACGCTCACGATGCGCTGGGCGATCCCGGAACGCATGACCAGTTGACTCAGGATGGCTCCAAAAACGGCATACATCATGGCCTTGGCCAGTTTTGCCGCGCCATCGGTGAGCACGGTTTCCGAGATAAACTGGATGAAGGCGTTATTCCGGGTCAACCAGTTGTTCCAGGCTTCGCCCCCGATCTGCCCCATGATCTTTCCAAAGATCGAGTTACTCACCACCGGCTCCGCCGCCACCGGCCAATCGTAGAAACCGCCGGAGATCACAGCGATGATCACTGCCATACAGGGCAAGGCTAGCAGCGCGGGCATCTTGCGAGACATCATTAGACCCGCGAAAACCCCGAAGGTCATGATGATCAAAACACCCGGAAGGAACGACATGGAAATAAATTCAATTTTATTTGCAACCTCTCCTGCAATCATTTTGCAACAGCGCTCAATTAAGTTCTCTTCACAACGGCGAGGCGCCACGCCCCGCAAGAAAGAGGACAGTTAAATGATCGACATGATGATCAATACCGCAAAGAAAAACTTGGAAGTACTCGCTGATATGCAAAAGCGAAATGAAGACATGGTCAAAGTTCTGTTGGACCACACCGCCAAAACCCGGGAACAGATCGTTACCACCAACGAATCGATTCTGAAAATCGTGACCGAGCAAGGTCAGGCCGCCACCAAATACGTGGAAGACAGCCTGAAAGCCGGTCGCGAAATGATGGAAAAACAAGTGGCCGAGACTCAAAAAGTGATGGCTGTTAAAAAATAGCTTTCCAGAGGTTGGTGATTCATTACCTCGGCCGCTTCCCCCCGACCGGGTCCCTTTCCAGGACCCGGTCTATTTTTTTTGCTTTAGACTCTAGTACGATGAAACGATTCCCATGACGTGCTATAAAAGGTTGGGAGTTGTCTTGTTACAGAGGGTTCACAAAAACGGCTTAACCATAGCCGAGCTCTTGGTTGCCACGGGTTTGCTGGGCGTCGTGCTGGTGACGGTCATGACTCTTTTCGGTCAGCTACTCTTTAATACGGACAAGAACTCCATGCTTTCGGCCGGCTCCTTTTTCGCCGACACCGTCTTAGACCAACAGGTCAAGATCGCCCAGGAACGTCTCTCTGGCTCCCCCGACAATGGAGACCTTGCCTTCGACCCCGCCGTGGTCGAGGGCGAGAGCACCATCGCCACCACCGATGTCAAGCTGCCGAGCAAGTACATCTATCGCCTGGAAGCCGAAGCCGTAGCACTTGGAGATTCCAACGACTACGGTCAAATGTGGTACGTGGAAGTGGAAGTGCGCTGGTGGAACGACAGTATGGAAGGAGATGCCGCTCGGGCCAATATGGGAAGGCTTAGCATAAAGCGCGGCCGCATGGTGTATCTAACGGGGCCGCGATGAAAAGTTACGGATTTAGTTTGATAGAATTGATCGTGGCAGTGGGGCTCTTTTTGGGGGTTTCGGTGCTGGTTTTTGCGTTTTTCCGCTACGGTACCCGGTCGTTTTTCAAAGCCACTCAAAAGCATGGCATGCAAACCGACGCCTTGAGGACGATCGAGAGCCTGCAGATGGAACTCAAACGCAGCGCCGGGGCCTCCGTACTGCTGGAAAACGACTCCACTCGCGCCGTGAACGTGGAGGGGGAGACGGTCCAGCGGGATGTCATCTCCTTTATTACGCTCAAAGACTTTCGCGATTTGACCAACTCCGAAAATTTTGAGCCGACCACCGGGGTGCCTCTGTGGAACCGCTACTGGGTCTACTACGCCACCATGGAGGAGGAAGGCCGAATGATCCGCCTGAAAGTCGACCCTGATCCCGCCCCCCAGGGTCCGATGCCCCTGCTCCGAAGCGACTTCGTCCGACTTTTCTACGACAATCCCCAGACCAACGTTTTTGAAGGAGAGACTCCGCCTTACGTGGTCCTGGCCCACAACGTCTACGACTTCCGATTGGGGCGCGACGGAGGGACTTTTGAGATCTCCTTGAAGCTTAAAGAAAAGCATCAGAAGGATGCCGTGGAAGCCGGCGAACGACGCCCTTACGACTATTACGAGATAAAGCTCACAGTAACCCCGGAAAACAGTTTTCCCAACGACCTGCTATAGGTGGCTTCACTTGAAACTCGGAACACATAAAAAGAATGGCCTGGCCATCATCACCACAATGCTGATCCTGACTCTTCTCCTGGGCCTGATCGCAGCTTTTCTGGTGGTCAATCGGGCCGGGAATCGATTCACCATGGGCTCGGTCGAACGCCGAACCGCCCAGGATGTCTGTCTCACGGCTTTCTACTATGCCTGGTGGGAGCTGGAGCAGGAGCGGTTATGGGGTGATAAAGACCAGCCTGCCGTGACCGGCACGGTCCAGTATCCTCACGTCAATCCGCAGATTCGTCTGACACGAAACCAGACTCTCGGTGAACCGCTGATCCGGATCGAAGGCGTCTACTCTCTTTCCGGCAATTTCGTAACCCCCCAGGCCACCTTCACCATGACCGTGGAAAACAACCTCAAAGCTAATGAGACACAAGTCAGCGCTCTTAGCGATGCTCGGAATATCCCAGCCAGATCCGTTCGTATCGAGGTCCTGGCCGAGGTGGGAGGAGTGACCAAGAAGCTCACCACCATGCTGAGACCGGAACCTATCAGCCACGACAGCCTGTCTGCTGGAAACGATGTCAATCTCGAGAGCACTTCCGGGCTGGTTCGCCTGGAGAGCCGCGACCCGTATGTCAATCGCCTGCAAGCTGGAAACAACCTCAATCTCCCTGACTCGAACGAGGTGAAGTTCTTGAGGCACGGGATCGGTGCTTCGCAAAACGAGCTAAACGTAGGAAGCACGGACCTGGCGCAGGCTTCCGACGATCTGGTCAGGCAGTTCGGTGAAGCCTCCGGAGGAGTTTATAAGCCAGGTGCCGGGAGCCAAAGCATCAAGGAGTTTGATCCCGACGACTTCACGCTGCCCACCAACACCACCAATATTCCGGACGGGACCTGGACTTTCGGAGATGTCACTGCCATCGAATATATTGCGCATACCTTGGAGTACGCCACCCCACCCCCCCCTGGTTCCACGGGTGGGGGAGGGGTAGACACCACTATTCGCTATCAGAGAAGAACTTCCCAGTACAATCAATTGACTTCTCCGACCGGCCAGGTTTACACCGCCGGCCAGGCCATGGAAGGTACGGAGGTCCTGGACCCTCCCTATGATCCCAGCTCGGGGGTCTACGAAGACTATGGCGCAGCTAGCGACTACGGCTACGGAGACAATTCAGACGCCACAGATCTCAATGGAACCGACGTGGTCGATCTGGCCCCCGGCTTCCGGGCCAACATCGTCACCGCCCAAATGGTGGTACACCCGGAATACGCCTTGAAGTCGTCCGGCGACTTCATCGTGGAGGCCACCGGTGACAGAAAACCCGAGCTTTATTTCGGCTACGACCTCACTGGGGGCGGAGTCGCCACCCAACTCTCACTGGTGGATGGGCTGGAAGCGGCCCAGAAAAAACCCGCTAAGTACATGGCCGGAATCGTGGCCAACGGAGATGTCAACGTGACCGGAGGTGTCCTGGGATACGGCTCCATGATCGCCGGTGGAGATCTCACCATCAAAGCCTCCTCCGGACTGCGCGTGGCGCCCGAACTCGGTGTGGTGGTCAAGGGAAATCGGGTTATCATCAATCCTGCCACCGAGCCCGAACCCAGTTTCCCAGGGCAGCCGGTGCCGGTCGACTACCCGGTCTTTCGCGACTCCATCCAGGCCGAAAGCGGTGGTGACTGGTCTCAATACAACAACTGGCTCAATCACGAGCAGCCCACCCGCGATTCGATCATAGCAAGCCTGGGTGCCACCTCCACCGGGTCGGACCCTGCGGTCCTCTGGAACACCCTCTGCGAGCAGGTGGGAACCACCATTGAAGCGCCCAACTTCGTAGGAACCCATGGCTGGCCTCCCGGTCCCGCCACTGTTGCCCAGTACGCCCGACTCAAAGAGTTCTTCCAGACCCGGGCCAGTGGTTTTAACGGCGGAAACGGTGACGTGAGCTGGCTAGATCTCAGTTCGAGGCAGGAGGACGCGGCGGGCCGGGTGGCCGGGACTTTAAACTCCATCGCCCAGTGGGCTCGCACCTACAAGCAGAGCTTCCAGCAGTACCTCACCACCGACGATCAGACCCCTCCCGACATGTTTCTGGAGGGCTTGGTCTACGCTGACGAAGACATCCTGGTGGATGCCACCGGTAAGAGCATCCGACTGGAAGGCACCGTGGTCGCTCGGAACAATATCACCATCAATGACGCCACCAGGGTTGATCTTGTCTACAACCGAGAGCTACTCGACAGTCTGACCGATCCTGGCGAATCCGGTGGCCCGGTCAGACTCGAAAAAGTCTTCTTCACCCTGGATTAATCTGCTCGAAACCGATCCGCCCTCAACTTCTCAGGTATGGCATCGTTGGTTCGACTGTCCAAGCTCTGTGAGGCCAATTCACAACAGTAAGGGAGCCAGAACATCGCCCTCCCACCAAACCCGGCAAACACAAAGGTGTCCTCATTCAACCACCCCACCAGTGGCCAGCGGTCCAGAGCGTTGGCGATCCGTTTTCCCCACCACTCCGAAACAAAGTCCACCGGTACTCCCAGGATCTGGGAAGCGAGGCGAGTCTCATCGTCCTTAGCCTCTCCCTTGCTGCTGACCCGCCCCCCGATGGTCAGGCCCTGCCCGTCCGGGTCTATTCCTAGATGGCAGCCGGCCTTCAAATAGAGACGATCCGGCAGACTTGAAGCCTTTGCCTTTACCGTCCGTCCGGGGTTCGTGTCCCAGCGATAGCCGGGCAAGAGCGAGGCGATCCCCAGTCCGGTGGCGTGAATGATGGTTCCCTTCAACTCCCCCGGGTCAACCCGCGCTTTCACGACCTCCACCGGCACCGCCTCGGTTAGCTCCCGAGCCTGGACCACGAATCCCGGACCATAGCGGTAGGTATCCTCAGCCACTTTCACCGGTCTCCATTCTGCCGGTACGCTCTCGGTATCAGCGCTCCGGGCCAGCCGATCCCCGGGCGTCACGGTTCTCTCCACCTCCCATTCCCGGGCCCACGGCACTCCTCGCCAAAAACGTATCGCTCGGGCAAACGCCTCAACCTCAATGGGATCACGGTGGAAAGTCCGCCCCTGAAAGAGATGAACGAAGCCAACCGGTGGGGTGTTGGAACAGCCGTCTCCGTACTGGACAAATTCCACCCCCACTTGCTTCAAGGTACGAGCCAGTAAGCGTCCGGCCAGGCCATCGCCGAGCAGATGAATCATGAATCGCGCTTCCAGGGCTTACCGTGAGAAACCGCCGCTGCGGTACGCCCGGCTATCGTCATTTCTCGTTTAGGAGGAACCCCGGGCAGCGACGCCACCAAAAATCCGGCTTCCTTCATGGCCCGTCGGGTGGCTCCGGCAGCCCCGAAGGTGGCCAACACCCCGTCGTCGGTCAGGGCGCGGCGTGACCAGTGGAAGCAGTCTACCTCCCAGCAATCGGGGCACACGGCCGGGCCAAACGGGTCGTGGTAGCAGGCGTGAAAATGATGGAGGGGAGGCTCAAACTCTTGCCAGCGAAACGGGACGACGGTGAGGGAGGCCTCTCCCCGTTCCAATGGAACACCGGGCTTTAAGCCCCGCCATAGAGGGTCCACCAACCAATGTTCGGGGGGAATCAGGTCAGGCTCTAAACTGACGTATTCAAGACGTACCAGTTTCTCTGCCGCGGCTCGCAGGGTGGTATCGAAATTAAGTCCGGTCCCAAAGCCGAGTTCCAGGACCCGCCATACCCCCTCCCGCTCGAGAAGTCGTGTGCCTTCGAGAAACACGTGGCGCGACTCCGTTCGGGCTCCGTGGATGGAACGATAAGTGGCCCCGGCCTCAACGTTGTGATAGGTAAAGGAGCCATCCGAAGTCTCAATTCTCTCAAGTTTGCTCACTGCCCCGGGTTTCCGGGCTGTGCCCCCGCGACCTTCAGGCTCGCCCCCTCAGTAGTAGTTTTTTGCGAAGGAAACCCCTCCATAGTCTCTCGAACATGTGTTTGAAGATGAGTGACGATAAAAAGGAAATATCGCCTGTCTCGGGCGGAATGCGCCAGATCCTCGACCAGAACTCCAAATTGCGCGCTCAGTTGCGCGATATGGAAACCGAGAAAAACCAGCGAGAAACCGAGTTTGAGAGCCGGTTGGAGGAAATCAAAGTTGCTCACGAAGCCGAACTCCAGCGAGTTCGAGAAAGCATGCACGAACTCAACGAGGTGCACCGGAAGCTGCAAGACACCGAAGCCCGGGTCGAGGCTCTAGAAAGCGAGAAGGCAGCCCTCCAAAGCAAGCTGGAAAGCACCCGAGCAGCGGTGCAAACCCAGGCCCAGGCCCTGGCCGCCGAAAAGCAAACTTCCATAAAATTGGGAGAGAACTTGACCGCCAGGAAAACAGAATTGAAAGCGGCTCGAGAAGAGATCGAAGAGCACCTCGAGCGCATCACCAGTCTAAAACCGGCAGCCGTTGAGAACGCCAAGCTCAAAGGCCGTATCGCCATCCTGGAAAAGGATCTCCAAAAAGAGGTCGAGGCGAAGCAAGCCAAGAGCGCCGAGTGTGAAGCCCTAAAACAGGGCGGAACGCTACAACGGTGCGAGAAGCTGGAAGCCGAAAATAACGCCATGCGGTCGCTGGTCGAGCATCATGAAAAGGTCGCCGCTGAAGCCCTCAAAGCCAAAGAAGAGGCCGAGCGACAGGCCTTTGAAAGCCGGACCAAGCTCCTCGACCTGTACGCCGACGGCGAAGCTAAGGATATCTTCAAAGATAGCCTGGATGAAGCTCAAGCTACCATCAAGACTCAGGCGACTCAGATCGCGGAACTGCAGGCTGAATTGGACCAAGCCAGACAAGATCTGATCGACGTGAAAGACAAGGTTCTCTATTCCAGCAAACGGGAAAACCTCCGGGACTCGTTATCCGCTTTGGCCAAACGCCGCAGCCTGGGTGATTCGGATGGCTAGCCCTCGATCAGCTCAAGATTGGCTCGGGGCAGAGTCATCCGGGTACCGTCTCCCAGTTCGATCTCAGCGACCCGCACTCTGGCCCCCGAGGGGATGACTTCCGGCTGCACCGGTAGCCCCACCACCTTGCCCAGGTCTCCGAAATGGGGCTCTCGGATGAGCCGCACCGGCACCCCTATCGCCAATTCTAGCTCCGGAGGCTCCTGGTCTTTCTGCTCCCAGTCGCTCTCCAGATCGGTCACGATGATCTCAGGGCGGATCACGCCAGCCCGGATCTGAGTAGCTCCGGATAGAGAAGCGCGCTTACCCGAGCGCTCTTGCAGTAAATCAAACGTCTTACGGGCTATGGCGAGCGGCCCGAACCCCTCGGTGATGACCAGCGTGACCCCCAGTTTTTCGTTTCCTGTGATGGCCACACCCAGGTCGTAGCCCAGAAGTTCGCGCACGTCGCTGTCGTCGATCCCGCCTGCGATCAGAGCCGAAACGCCCAGCTCGGCGGCCCGCTTCACCAGAGCCACTCCGGCGTGACGGCCCACCACCAGGGCCTTGCCTTTGTGGTCTTCCCGCAGGGCGTCAGCCTCGATCTCCTGCTCTGGACTGTTCACCGCGATCTCCAGGATACCGGAGGTCTCACCCCCCAGACCGAAGATCCCTTGAATCAGGGATCCGTAAGTTTTCACGGTGACCCCCTGCCCGGCTTCCACCTCTTCCACCACTCCGTCCACGTAAGCTGTGATGTTGATGGGTCGGGGTGGGGTGCGCATGATGACCTGCCCGGTGGTCCTGGAAATGGACTCCACGGTTCCGCTGATGGGAGCCGGATAGGGAGAGCGAAAGAAACCGAAGAACCCCTTGGAGTAAGCCAGGATCTCTCCTTTTTTGATAGCCCCCCCCTCTTCTTTTTTAAAGATACCGGGCAACTCCGAGGGGTCCACCCCCAGTTTGCTGGCCAGGTTGACCATCTCCACTCGTCCGGGGAGATCGGTTCGGGCGACCACCTGATCGTGAGTCACCCGGTCCCCCACTTTCACGTCGACCATTCCAGTCAGGGGCAACCGACGCTCAAAACGTAAGGTGGCTTCGGGCGTGACTTTGAGTCCAGGTGTGTAAGAGCCCATCAACTCACCCCCGAGTAGCCGGGATAGAGTTCGAGCACCTTATTCCAGTCGTCCAAAGAACGAAGTCGTTCAGCTTCGGCAAGTTCGCTCACCGCGTTTTCAAAACAGAAGGGGCGCCGCCCCCGGCCGTCCAGGATGATCCCGACGACCCCTCCGTTCAACGCTCGAATCAGTGGTTTTCCGGGACCCGCTCCCACATCCAGGTCAGAGGCCGGGGTGATGACCGCCTGGTACGGTCCGGACTCTTTGTCCAGCTTGAGTACCTGCATCTCTCCTGCCCTGACCACCGTGCTCTGCTTATCGATCTCCACCTTCATCACCACCTGACCGGACCGAATCTTGCCCACCGGGGCCACACAATCGCCCAGATAGATCAAGCAGTCTCTTTCAAAGACCTGGGTGGCGGCTTGGGGATGAACCTCCGCCAGCACTCCCAGTTGGGGCATCATGAAGATGCTGTCCACGGTCAGGGTGGTCACCCCCTCCGGCAAAAACGAATCGATCAGCATCATGGCAGTCTGGTGGCGCCGGGGAGCGTGGGACAGCACGCCACCCGAACCGATCACCATGTCCACCTCCATCATATTGATCAAGGTATCGCTGCCCCCGTCGCCCAGCCCGAAGAGCGCCGAGATGTCCGACTGCTTCTGCACCCCCTTCAAGCCCGTCACCAAGGACTTGTGCTGGTCGAAGGAGAGCCGGAGAGCTTCTCGGGCCATGGCTTGCTCCAGGATCAGCTCTTCTAAAAGATACGGTATGGAGGTCGGGCGGATCATCTTGTTTTTGATGCGGTTTCTCAGTTCACGTTCATCCAGGGAAAATGGAACCCAACGCATGACCATCTCGTGGCCGGCTTCGGCGTAGACGTTGGAAAACGAGTAGCTCATTCCAAAGTTGGCCGAAACGGTACGGTTGAACACCCCCTCCAGCACTGAGAATACGTCGGTGGTGGCTCCCCCGATGTCCACCCCCACGATGCTGATTTTGTGTTGCTTGGCGATAGTCTCCATGATCGAGCCCACGGCCGCAGGGGTCGGCATGATCTCCTCATCGGCAAGGGCCATCAGCTTGGGGTAGCCGGGGGCGTGGGCCATCACGTGTTCCAAAAACTGTTCCTGAATCTTGAGCCGGCTCGGCTGCAGATTTTCGGCTTCCATGCTGGGTCGCAGGTTGTCCACGATGTCCAGGGCGGTCTTCTTCTCCAGCGTTTCCCGCACCGCCTCGCGGGCGTCCTTGTTGCCCGCGAAGATGACCGGAAGCTGGTAGGCGATCCCCAGACGTGGTTTAGGGTCGGCCGCCCCTACCACCTGGGCCAGTTCCACCACGTGCTTGACGGTGCCGCCGTCCACCCCCCCCGCCAGCAGCAGCATGTCGGGGCGAAACTGTCGGATAAGCTCGATCTTTTCGTGGGGCAAACGACCGTCGTTGACCGCCAGCACGTCCATCACGATGGCTCCCGCCCCCAGAGCCGCTTTCTCCGCGCTCTTGGCGGTCATCTCTCGGACCACTCCCCCCACGATCATCTGTAGCCCTCCCCCGGCAGACGAAGTCGAGAGGTAGATGTCTACCCCCCGATTGTTCTCTTTGTCGTAAGGGCGAATGAGGTTGTTGTCCTCATCCAGAAGCGGCCGACCGATCAGTTCCGAAACTTCCCGCACGGCGTTTAGCACCCCCTGGGTCACGTCCTCGGCGGGAGCCTCCACGGTGGTAGGCGCCTCTCCCCGCACCGCCAGCCGATAGCCGTCCTCGCCCAATTCGATCAGAATACATTTGGTGGTCGTGCTGCCACAGTCGGTCGCCAGAATGGAACGAATCGGTCTCTCACTCATCCAACAGTCGCTCCACTTCCAGCAGCATCGCTTCCATGGTCTCCCGGCTTTCGAAGAGCCCCACCGCATCCTTGTGGAGACCCTGAAATCCACCGAAAACGGCCAGAGGGTGGGTGGCATAGAGAGTTTGTTGGGCCACCACTGAAAACGGCTTCAAGTTTTCTAGCAGAAAAACCGCCGGTACCCCCAAGCCCCGCTCTACCAACGTGCGCGCCAATCTTTTGTGGGATTCAGCCAGACTCATTTCGGGCGCTTCTCCAGTCCCATCTCCCGGCAAAACTCCACCGCTTTCTCCCGCTGAAGCGGTCGCATGGCCAGAAAGACGCCCCGCTGGTTTTCCGTAGCTCGGCGGCTACGATAGGGAGAGAGAAAGAGGCCGTTACGGTCACTGACAAAGGCTCGAAAGCGCGACCAGGGATAGTATCTGCTACCCAGGACGCGCCCCACCGTAAGCCCCTCTTCATTCAAACGGTAAGTACTGGGTAAAAAGAAATCACGCAAGGAAAGGACCAGGGCAAACCAGAGGACCAGGGCTGGAGCAGCAGGGAGCCACTGCCACAGGGCCTGGGCCAGGATGCCGAGGGCGAAGGCCAGAAAAGCCGCGATCCCGGGCCGCTCCTTGGCCGGATGAAAGGTGATGCTCACGCGCCCCCCCACAACTGTTGGATCATGGGCCAGAAGTCATCTCGAAAAAACAGCATCCGCCCGATCAAGAGCGAGATCCGAGCCATCACCGTGTAGCCAAAGGAGGCACCCAGGGCGATCATCAGCACCCAGATCCCTACCCGGGCACCGGTTCCGAAAACCAGGCCCTTGTGAGGAACCGAAAAGTAGAAGTAGATCATACCGGTCAGAAGACCGAACACCAGGATCCAGTTGATGACGGTGTTCCAGAGGTCGAATCCCCCGGTCGTGTTGTAGGCTATCAGGGGCTTGATGGAGGCCTGGACTTGCTCGATGATCATGGCGTCCATGGTGTAGACGATCTGAAGCCCGGCGTACATGCCGACCAGAAAACAAAGTGGCCAGCGGCTCACCCACGAGGTCTTGGAAGAAAGCTGAAACAGCAGCATGACTCCCAGAGCCAGGGGGATCAAGGCGATCCAATCCCGGGCGTACAGTTTGTCCACGATCTCGGGTTTGATGGTCCCCCAGTAGCCCACGCACATCCAGTAGCCGGCCGAAACCCCTACGTAGACGTGCTCGGCGAACTTATAAAACGGGTTATCCCCCAGCAAGAACGAGAAGACACAAACGGTGAGGAAAGAGGCGATCCAGAGCCCCACTATTTCATTCGTCAGAAGTGGCTCCACCGTCTACTTCTCCCTTCCCCTTGCCAGCCGCAGAAAGGTCAGGATGTTGGCCAGGATGATCAGACCGGCCACGGTGAAGTGGGCGAAGGACTGTGCTTCCATGCCTCCTGTGGCAGTACCGGTGAAGCCGGAGAGCTTCTCGTATTCGGCGGCGCCCCGGAGGCCGCCGATCAGGCCCACTATCTGCTTGGAGTCGTAGTAGGGAAAGTACTGAGGGGTTTGGACCGCCGTGGTGCCCACCACCAACGGCATGCCGTACTCGCTGGCGGTGATCCGAATGTGCTCGAGGGCCCCGGGGAATCCTGCGGAATAGGTGGCTACCAGGGCAAACTGTTTCAGCTGAGTCAGATTTCGCAACATGTCGACGTCGGAGAGCGGAGTGCCTCGGGTGTCGGTGGGAAACTGTCCTCGAAAGTCCAGCCCCATCTTCAGGGGCACGGCCTCGTTGCCGGCTTTGTAGCCCAGGTTCACAAAATCCACCCCATACTCTTTATCGGGGTGGAGGGTTTTGATCCGCGCGATGAGCCTGTTGATCAAGGCCTGACCTTCGGGGTAGAGGGCCATAAAAGCGACCTTCTGGTTGTGACGCATGGCCTGGTCGCAGGCCGCCAACGCCATGGGCTCCAGTTCCACCGCGGTGGAGGGGCCGTAATCGATGCTCATCAGTATCAAAGAGTCCGGGGGTAGCTTTTCGTAAGCCTCATAACTCGCTCGCACGGAGTCGGTCACTTTGATCTCAAGCCCCATCGGATTCATGAGAGGTATGATCACCGAGAGCAGGACGATGAGATAGATGATCCGCCGGTCCAGATTGATGAGCTTATCCAGCACGCTCAGTCACCCCCCAGGTAGGAGCGTTCTACTCCCAAGATGATCTTCAGTGAAACGGAGATGAGACCGATGGCCGAAGCGATCTGGATGGCCCTCTGACCGGCGTTATTGAAACCGCCCATAATGATGTCCTCGATGAAAACCGTGATATCCCAACTCGTGGGCATGACCGCACCCCATATCGCCTCGCCCAGGGGGACCCGAAAGATCATGACCAGAAAAGCCGAGCCCAGCAGCAGCGTCGACTCCACCGAGCGCGCTTTAAAGGCCCGATAGGATGCCGAGGCGATGAAGAACGCCGTCAGGCTGAACATGGTGGCGCTCAGTGGATTGTAGATGTACTGAAACATCCAATCGAAATAGGTCCCCTCATCAATGGGTTGGTAGCCGGGGTAGCCCTGCCCCAGGTAGTGGATAAAAAGACCAATGTAAAGTGTGCCTACCAGACTCAGCAGCAGCACCAGATTGTAGATCCAGCCGGGCGCTCTATCCCGGATCTTCTTGCCGTTGACGGCGAAAAGACTGATCGCCGCCAGCACGTAAGCAAAAGCCGTGATGGCCTGAAACCAACCGGCCAGGTTCTTGCCGATAAAGTTCAACGGATAGATGTAGTACTGAACGATCAACAAGAGACCCGAAACGAAGGTAATGAATAAGGGGATCTGGCGCCTTAGCATCAGGCTGCTCCTCCAATCAGGGTACCCAACCAGGTGGTGATCCGCCCCCCGAAGGTAACGTCCAGGCTCAACACCACCAGCACCACCATCACAATGGCCTTGCCCACGTCCTGGCCTCTCAGGGAGCCCACCTGGAGGGGGTCTCCGGAGAGATAAGCCGAGGCCGCGAACAGCTCCTCACCGATCAGCGTGTAGTCGCAAGCCGCCACGAAAAACGGAAGCTGGTTGGCCTGGGCGGTCCCGGCGATCTGAATGGCACCGGTGGCGTTTCCGGTCTCTGCAAAGATGAGCGACTCGGCGTAAAACTTGCCCATATAGAAGTTTGCAGCGGGCTTCTCTCGCATCATCAGACCGTCCACCCCGGCCGCGTAACCGAATTGGTCGTCAGAGATGTAGCGCACCGACTCCACCGAAAAGGAGTCGGGTCTTCCCGCTATGGTGTAGGCGTCTCGTACCACTTCCTGGGCGGCCGAAAAGGTCACGGCACGAGAGGTGGTGGCCAGGATCGGGGTATCGTACTCCGCGGTCTTCTTGGCCACGTGACTCAAAATCGAGAGGGCCGCCAGGGTCTGGATGTCGTCCACGTCGGCCAGGCCGGTCACGTACAAGACCGGTTTCCCCATCTCGGTGGAGCGGCCCACCGCTTCGTCCAGCGCCTCCAGCCCGGCGATGCGCCGAATGAACAGCTTCTTCTTGCCGGCCAGGTAGATGTACAGTATGAGGGCCATACAGATCGCGACCACTCCGATCAGGTTCAGAGTGCGGGCGTGGTTGAAGATGTCGTTGAGCCGAAACGATTGGAGTTGCCGGCCCTGCTGGTCAAAGAGCAGGAACTGCCTGGTGGTGTTGGCCACGGCCACCAGACCCAGGGAGTCCTCCCACTTCAGCATCTTGGGGCGGGACTCGTCCATGGGCAGTCTGTCCGAACTCCAGAGCACCTCCCCTGTTTCCGGATCCAATGCCGTGAGCCGGTCGTTCTCGGTGGTAAAGAGCAGAGGGCCGCTCTCTTCCAGAAGCGGCCACTGCACACCATCCGGCAGGCGAGCGGGCGAAGGGGCTTCTCCTCGATCCAGGTCCGTAGTCCAGGATCTTTCTCCAGTCTGGAGCGAAAACGCATGGAGGAGCACCTCGGGGTAAGGGTATCGCCGATCCCCGGTCCGGGAAGCACCCGCCTCGTTGGTAGGCTCGGTCTGGGTGGCAAACACCACCTGCTCACCAATGAGCTGCACCGGACCGACCACTCGGGCGCGAGGTTCGAAAACCTTCTCGACCCACTCCCCTTGCTCCAACCGGTGGAGCTTGTACCCTTTGACCGAATGGGTGGCGTCTTTCCCAGTCCGGGGAACCTTCACGACCCGTCCGCTGTCGTCGACCCGGGTCTCCTCCAGGCTGGTTTCGGTTAGCAGCAGTACCGCGCTACCGGACTGAAGCAGCGACTTCACTTCCTCTTCTTTCAGGATGCTCCCGGACTCCACTCCACTCGGTGTGCATCTCCAGGTTAGAATAGCCCCGTCAAGCCGACCCAACACGTAGAGCGAGTCATCCATCAAAACAAATCTAGCGCCGGAAAACTCCTCCTCCCCGGAGAGGTCCGGCGAGGCGAATGTCGTCTTCTCATCCCCCGAGAGATGCACCAGTGAGTTCGCCGAGCCCAAAATAAAGCCGCCCCCTTCAAGGGCTCTGACTCCCAAAACCGGCGGCTGCGAAAGCTCGAGCGACTCCCTTCCCGGACGCAAGACGGTGGTAGAAGTGGGGCTCCAAATCAGGAACTCACGGTCATCTGTGGCTACTTTGGCTTCCTTCGAAGGAAAGGGTAATGGACCGGAAACGGCCTGAGTCGATTGGGAGGCAGAATGGAGTTTGTACTGACCATCAGCGGTCAGGTAAAGCAGCCTGTCGTCCAGAACTTCGAGGGGATAGATGATCGCTTCAGTCTCCTGGATGGTTTGCGCTTGCTCTCCTCCAGACCACTCGATGGCCCGCCCCCCTTCTCGGAACCACACAGCTTTGTCACCCCACAGGGCAAACTGAGTTCGGGGAGCCTCCTCCGAGGTTTCTTCGGATTCGGTAAATCCTAGAGTGGACAGCCCCTGGGGAGTCAGGCGGGCGACCTGTTGATCACCCACCACCAGGAGCGTTTCCCCCCACCCCTCCGGCTTTACCAGTTTGGATGGAACCCCGACCAGGTCAGTTTCTATCTTCTCTAAGGAGCCATCGTCCTTGAGAACACGAAGCTCCTCGCCGTCAAGGAAATACCGATCGCCGGCTAGCGAATACCCCTGCGAGAGAGGCTGAGCCACGGCGGCCACCGCAGATAGCAACAACAGGGCAGCGAGCCGGAGCACTCGCGCCGGGGAAAGCCATCTGAAAGGTCCCACCGTTGTCACCTTGGGTGGCTTCGAAATTGAAAGATTTTCTCCTTTTTGTTTTATTTTTTTCCATTAACATCCTTCAACAGCGCCAGCAGACGATTCCAGACCACCGGTCCGCCCACCACCGTGTGGGCACCCCCGGCCTGAAGAATGAGTTCCACCGTCACTCCGTGCTCGGCCAAAGCGGCCGCCATCTGCTGAGACTGCTGATACGGGATGGTTCGATCGCCGGTGCCGTGAATCAGAAGATACCGCATAGTTCGGGGGCCCAGATTGAACAGGGGACTGGCTGCCTTGAGTGTTTCCAGATGCTCTTCCAGCGGAGAGCCCGCCAGGAGTTCCAGATTTTTCCGGAAGCGTTCACGCCCCCCCGGGTGGGTCAGATCCACCGGAGCGCCGAATGCGATGGCGTTATCCACCAGTCCCCGGGCGGCCATCATCAAGCTCAATTGCCCGCCCGCAGAAAGCCCGCAGGCGGTGATGCGGTCAAACTGAAAGCCCCGACGGCGGGCCTCTTCTTGAAGAAAGTCGAGGGCGGACTGGCAGTCGTCGAGTTGAGCCGGGAAGCGTGCTTTGTCGATAAAACGATAATTGAGCGAAGCCACCGCGATGCCGTGTCGAGTGAAGGTCTGAAAGGGGCAGGCTTGCTTGTCACCCTCTCGCCAGGAGCCCCCGTGGATCCACAAAAACAGAGGCATCTGGTCGGAGGGCTCGACCGGAAGATAGAGGTCCAAAACCTGGCGACTGCTCTCACGTCCGTAGGGAGCGTCCCGAAGATCCGGAGCGGGAGCGATCCGGGTCCAGTGGTCCTCGAACTCGCCCAGTGAAAGCTCTCCGTTGCCGGACTCATCCAGCCGGGCGAACTCCTCTGCCGAGAGGCCGCTCTCCAGCAGGGTAAGTCGTCCGTTTCCGTCCAGGTCTCGTTCCATGAAGCTGGTTTGAGCCAGAGCCAGGGAGGAACTGAATAGGATCCAAAGGAGAATATAGCGCATCAGACCGGCCCCCTCTCCACCACTCTATGCACCTTGTGGCGGTAAGCGCCCACGGCCCGGAGCATGGCGTTCATCGGAGTGTTAGACTCCAAGATCCAGGACACATCGCAGGAGCGGGTACCTGTGGCCCGGCCGTGCTCCACGGCGTGCTGCATCAGCGCGGGGGCGGTCAGCATGGTGCGATACTCCGGTAATACTCCCAGGGCCCAGGCTCGAACGTGGGGTAGGCCTTCGGTTCGAAACAGCAACCTCTTGAGGAGACCCGGGGTCAAACGCCCCCCGGCGGCCTTGATCCAGGGGTTATAATCCGGCAACACAATACAGGTGCCCGCCGCATTTTCCTGGTGGTGCGCCAAAAAAAGCCAGTCAGGATCGAGGAAGAGAAAACTCAAGAGATACAATTCCCGAACCTGTTCTTTGGTGAACTCCTCGAATCCCCAGTTATCTTGAAGAGCCCGGTTCATGGTGGCGGCCACCTGTTGGATCTCGGCAAACCGCCGGCGGGTATCCAGAGACCTGACCGTGATGCCGTACTCGGCAGCCTTTTGAGAGCGCCGCTCGATCGGTCGCAGACGGGCGTTCTCCCAATCCCAGTAGTAGGTCCATAGATCCTGGGCCTTGTGCAAGCCGGCTCGCTCCAGATAGTCCGCGTAATAGGGTGGATTGTAGGATGCCCAAAAACAGGGTGGGTGGTCGAACCCATCCACCAGCACTCCGGTGTAAGGGTCTTCCATGGTGAAGTGATAAGGACCGACCATCGATAGTTCCGGGGCCAGAGCGTGCGCCTCCTCCACCAACTGCCTGGTGGCTTCAGGATAGCCCCACAGACATTCGTAAAACCCGAAATGAAGAGCACGATTGGTCGGGTGATCGTGGATCTTCACGGCCAGCCTTGCTATCGGCCGGTCCCCCTCAAAGGCCACCAGGAGCCGTTTCTGTCGGTCGAAGGGTGATCCCAACAAGATCAGGGTCTGCAACCCAAGATGGGGGACCCACAGGGGATCCCGTCCATAAACCAACTCGGGTAGGCTTAGAAAACTCCTCAAACGGGCGGGACTATTGACTTCTACCACTCGGATCATGGGCGGGGCTTTCGGGCCGGAGGGCTTCGGGCCTTCAGGAGGAAAGCCACAGCCTGGAGGTGAGGATGCTGGATCCTGAAACGGCTCGTCTCATTGAAAAAGGGTTATGTGAACTGACATCTCGAGAGGTCGGACCGATCACCGCGGACCGCCGCATCGACGAACTGGGGTTGGACTCGGTCTCTACCGGAGAGCTGATCATCGTCCTGGAGGATGAGTTGGACCTGGTTTTAGACGATAAGGACCTGGTGGGCCTGCAGACCTTCGGCGATCTGGGTGCTCTCATTCAAAAGTACAAGAGGCCCTGACCCGGTGGAGATTGCTATCGTAGGGATGGGTTGTCGCTATCCCGATTCGCCGGATCTCTTAACCTTCTGGCAAAACTGTCTCGACCGGAGGGTCTGCCTTTCCGAATTGACCGACCAGCGTTGGGTCCACGACACCGTCTACGACCCGGACCGGCGAAAGCGCAACAAGACCCACACCCGGGCGGCCGGATTGGTGGCTGGTCTTGAGCTGTTTGCGGCTCGACATTTTCAGGTGCCTCCACGCCGGGCCCGCAGCATGGATCCCCAGCAGCGCTTGATCCTGGAGGTGGCCCGGGAAGCCCTGCAGGACGCCGGTTGCGAACGGCGCCCCTTTGAACGGGAGCGCTCAGGCGTGTTTCTGGGGGCCAGCATCGCCGAATACGCCACTTACTCCAATCTCCTGGTACGGTCTCAGCAACTAAAAGGCGGTGAATTCGGACACCCCACGGGAGTGGACGTTTCGGTGAACCTGCCGGATGCCAACGCCTACTCTTTGTCGGGATGCCTGATGAATGTGGTGGCCACCAACGTGGCCCACTACTTCAAGCTTGGAGGTCCGGCCTTTACCTCCGACGCAGCCTGCGCTTCCTCCCTTGTCGCCGTCACCCAGGCCTGCCAGTACCTGAGAAACCTGCCACCGCGAAACGGCATTTCTCCAGTGGCGCTGGCCGGTGGGGTGTATCTAATGTTTCTGCCCGACAACTGCGTAGGATTTGGCAAGGGGAGCGCTTTGGCCGAGAGGGAATGCCGCCCTTTTGATGCCCGTGCTGATGGCTTTATTTTGGGCGAGGGAGCAGGCGTGGTGGTGCTCAAACGGCTAGAGGATGCGCTGGCCGACGAAGATCGAATCTACGCGGTCATCAAGGGGGCGGTCTGGGGCAACGACGCCGGAACCTCCAGCCCCATGACCCCCTCCCAGGCCGGCCAGGCCCGCTTGTTGCGCTGGGGACTGGAGTCATCCGGACTCAGACCCGAACAGTTGGGCTACCTGGAATGCCAGGGCACCGGGGCACCCTCCGGCGACGAGGTCGAGTTGGCCGCTCTCAGTGAAGTCTGGAGTGGAAGCCGTCGACCGGTCCTGGGCTCGATCAAAGCCAATTTTGGCCACACCCTCACCGCCGCCGGTGCAGCCGGTCTGCTGCGCGCGAGCATGGCCCTCCACACCCGGACTTTTCCGCCCCAGGCCGCCTGGGAAAGTTGGCACCCAAAGTTAGAAGCGATGTCCGAAACCTTTCAGATTCTGACCGAGCCGCAGCCCTGGGAGGGGTACCCGGCCGCTTCGGTGAGTGCCTTCGGGTTTGGGGGAACCAACTGCTTCGTAGTGCTGGAAGCAGCCCCTCCGACCGCCCCGAAAACCTCCACGGGCTCCCTTTTTTGCCCGGTTTCAGCCCCCAGCCTCAGCCTCCTCAAAGACCACCTCTCTCAGCTCCTGGCGATACTGGAGGTCCAGGACCCCCGGGCTGTGTCCGGGGCCCTCCAGCTTCGTGCCCCTCAGGAGTGGACGCTTCTATCCAGAGGGTCAGACCGCGATAGCCTGCACAAGATCTTCCGTCAGGTCGGAGAACTGGAGACCCCTGAGTTGGTGAGTACGTCGGGTTATCTGCTCGGTCCCACCGAGGAACTGAAGACCTCGCAAGCCGACGGCTGGGAAACCGAGTTGACCTGGCTCCGAGGCGAATCCCCCCCAGGGCCACTCTCCCCCCCCTGCTATCTCCCCCCGTCGCCCCTGGAACGCAAGCCGTACTGGCCGGTGGACAAGCGGCCGGGCTAGCCCAGCCGCTTGGCCACATCGCGATAGTTTGGGTCTTCAGCGGCAATGATCTGGAGTTGTTCCAGGGCCTCGCCCCGCCTGCCGTGGGTTTCTAGCACGACTGCCAGGTCGTATCGGAGGGCCAACCTGTCCGCTTCGCTTTGACCTTCTAGGGCGAGTCCACGCTGGAACTGACTCAAGGCCAGTTCGACCATGTTGAACCCCTTCTTGCGGGAGAAGCAGAGGCCGAGCAGCCGATAGGAGTGCAACTGGTACCCGGGGTCTCGGCGCAGACGTTGGAACTGCTCGATAGCGAGATCGAGCATCTCCAGAGCCAGACACAGTTCCCCCCATCCGAAGGCCAGTGCAAGGTCGTCAGGTTCGGCCGCCATTCTTTCCTTGACCCGTTGGACCACGTTGTCTTTCAACTCAGTACCCGGATTTCCGCGCTCTACCTGCAAGAGCACCTCCCCTGCCTCGGCCAGTCGGCTCTGCTCCACTAAGAGGTCCAGATAGTCCACCGTGGCTTTCCGCCAGGTCGGGTCAGCCTGAAAGAGCCGACGATACTCCTGCAATGCCTCTTCGATCAGTCCCAAATTTTTGGACCTGATTCGAGCCAGCCTCAAGCGCCATTCGGCCTGTCCAGGGTCAAGCTCCAGCGCCCTATCCAAGGCCAGCGCAGCACGTTGGAAATCTCCGCTCGCCTGATGGCTCTCGGCGGCCTGGAACCATTCCATTTTGGCCTCCTCGAGAGCGCCGTTGAGCTGATAAAACTGGGCCAGTCTCTCTCGCGCCCGAGAACTGGCGGGAGCGGCCCCCACCCAATACTCGAAGAGCTCGATCGCTCGAAAATAAGCCTTCTGTTCCAGGAATCGCTCAGCCAAACTTTCTGCGTGTTGCTCAGCCAGTTCGTACGAACGGTTTTGAAGGTGCAGCTCCACCAGCAGTCTTTCCGCATCGAGACGATCCGGGTTGTTCTGCTGGATGGTCTGCAGCAGCTCGATCGCCCCGGACAGATCTCCCTGATGTCGGTAGAGTTCAGCCAGTTCGAGTTGTTGTTCCGAGACTTCTTCACCAGCGCAACCCTTGCGCAATAATTCAATCAAGACCTCGCGGTCGCTGGTTCGAGTGGGTTCGAGCTGAACCGCCAGACGAGCCAGCCTGACCGCGTCGTCGAACCGTTCGGCCTCCGCGTACGAAGTTCGGAGCTGCCGAAAAATACCGAGAGCCTCCAGGTGTCGTTCCTGTTTTTCGTACAGCTCCCCCAGCCGCTCCAGAACGGTCTCATTCGGTGAGATGTCGTGGAGGCGTTTCAATGATTCGGTGGCTCGCTCATACGCTTTCTCAACCACCGCGCGCTCAACGATTTGACCCAGGTGCCAGCAAGCCAGCTTCTCCTGGCCCTGGGCCAGAAAAACCTCGACCATCAGGCGGCGAGCATCCCTGTGGTCACGATCCAGAGAGAGGAGGTCTCCCAGCCGGTCCTGGCACGACTCGAGGTCACCTCGATCGAAACTTGAACTCGCGGCTTTCCAAAGCTCCTCTTTCACGGTGGGAACATCTTCCATCCAGAGAGCAGTCTTTATGATGCTCGCCGAAGTGGCTGCACAGGCGGGGTTGGCTTTTTGAACCAACCGATAGTACTGCAAGGCGTCCTCGAGTAGTCCGTATCGAAGGCAGGTATCAGCCAGGGCCAGCATGGTCTTCTCTTCGGTGGGAAAGGACTCCAGGCGATCCCGGTAGCCTTCGATCCGAGAGGCTGCATCAAGCGCTATCACCGGTACTTCGACAGTCAATTTCGTTTCGGGTGGAGCTTCAGGCTCAGTGGTTTCCTGCGGCGGCTCGGGGTTCGGGTCTTCGATACACTCAAGGCTCTCTTCAATATCGTAACCCTGGGGCAGCGTATCTTCCAATAGCCGGCTCAATTCGGGAGACTCCCCGGCCAGGACTTGCTGGTCGGCCAATCTCGAGATTTCAGCGTTCCTCAAAGACTCAAAGTCCAGCGAAGGCTCCTCTTCTGCCACTATGGGTTCAGGGAACAAGGGAGAAGCATCGGGATCGGGATCGGGATCGGGATCAAGTTCAAATTCACTTTCCCAGTCGAAAGTGGGCATGGGTTCGTCAAAGATCGAGGCCTCCTGGAACAGCTCGGGTTCCACCTCGGGCTCGGGCTCGGGTTCAACCTCAGGCTCTACTTCGAACTCAGGTTCAGGCGCTACCTCGGGCTCAGGTTCCACCTCGGGCTCGGGCTTTACCTCGACCTCAGGCTCTACTTCAAGCCTTGGCACTGCCTCTACCTCGAGCGCAGGTTCCAGAACGAGAGTTTCAAAAACCGATTCCTGTTCGCCGTCAAAAATCTCGAAGAGATCAGGAGTCTCGCCAACCCCATCGGCAGGAAACCAATCCTCCATGCCTTCGAAAATATCTTCGGTGTCCTCGTCTTTAAAGAGTATTTCCGCAGGCTCGAAGGGGAACTCCAGGTTGGTGGAATTCTCGACTTCCAACTCCGAGATCTCCGGCCGGACTAGCAATTCCGGTTCATCCGATTCATTTGGCAGGGTCGGTTGATCAGTCTGCCCGTGCGTTTCGGTGGGGTCGTCCTGAGGCCCTAACACTTCCCGAGGGAAGTAAGGTTTCGAATCCTTCGGAGCAGCCATCCCGGAGGCGCGAGAGATCAGGCCATCGCGCAAACGAGAGCTACTCTTTCGTTCCCCGGAGCTAACCAGAGTCGGTTTGAACGGGGAGTTCGCAGCTCTTTGGGACTTAGGCACGAGGGCAGGTCTCTTAGTCGAGAGCCCTGGTCTCTCAAAAAGATGCGGTTCTTCGATCTCCTCCGGCGCAGACTCTTCTTCTGCACTGATAGTCTCCGGGCGAGGCTCTTCTTCAGTTAAAGGTGGGAAAAGATCGGCGGTAAGGTCTTCCTCGGTCTGCAGGCTGAGCCCGCGCAGAGCATTGAGAGCCTGGCTATTTTCTGCATCGACCCGTAGAACGGCTCGGTAAAGCTCAACGGCCATGGATGTCTCGTTGGACCCGTTGTAGAGACTGGCGGCTTCCAAAAACTCCCTGACCGCCTGCTCCGGAGTACCCGCCGCCAGGTGAAGTTCGGCCATCTGACGTCGAGCCTGCGCCGATTCAGGGTTCATTTGCAGCACTCGATTTAGTGCCAGCAATCCGTTGCGAAACAACCCCTTCTTCTGGCACACTCGGGCCAACTCCATCAGAGCGTCCTGGTTTTCCAGATCCAATCGCAGCACAGCACGAAACTGCTCTTCCGCCCGGTCCCCGCCCCCCTTTTCCAGGTGGAGGTGAGCCAGTTCCACCAGGCGCGCGGCCAACTCCTCCGGGCCGGCGGTGTGGCGAGCCAGCTTGATGGCCATCTCTCGCACATCCGTGCTGTCAGGTCTCAGCCCTCTTGCGTACCCCAGGGCGGTCTCCGCCTGTTCCAAATTTCCACTCTCAACGGCCGTGTCGGCCCACTCCAAATAGACCTCCAGGACGGTCAGAAAATGCCCTCGCACGGCGTTCGCTTTGACCAGTTTGGGATAGTATTCCAGTGACCACTCTTCACTCCGCCGAAGCTCCTCCAACCTTTCGATAGCCTGGTCCCATTGGCCCGAGGAGATAGACTCCTCGGCTTCTTCTAGCAACACACTCATCTCGGCTCCTTTCAAATCGGCGACAGCTCTCTTTTCAACATAACACTGTCGGATTACAGTGTCAACAAGAAATGACAGGGCGCGATTGGACTGTCAAAGAAGAATCGATCCGGTTATCCTGAAAGTTGAAATTTGAGCGCTGCCCCCTCTGGGGTGCGCAGTGTTTACGAAATTAAACCTGCAACTGCGAAGCGATCTGCGAGAGTGGCAGAAGCACACTCAGGACCAGGATACCCACCACGATCCCCATCATGATGATGAGCGCGGGTTCCAGGAACTTGGCCAGCATGGTGCGTCGTCGCTCCAGTTCTCTTTCGTAAAAGGCGGCCGCCGACATGAGCATGGCCTCCAGTTCACCGGTGCGTTCACCGGTGCGCAAGAACTGGTGCAAGAGAGGTGGTAGAGCAGACACCCGCCCCAGCGCTTTGGCCAGCCCATCGCCTCTTTCCACCTGCCGTTCGGCAATTTCCAGTTCGGCCTCCACGGATTCGTTGCCCAGGCTTTCCCGGGCCAGTTCCATAGCCCTGACCAGGGGAACCCCGGCTTCAGCCAGCATGCCCAGCGTGCGAGACCACTGCTCCATCAGGCCGCATCGCAGCATGACACCAACCAGCGGCAAGGAGAGTTTGATTCGATCCAGAGCCCGTTTGGGAAAAATCTTGAAAAAGAAGTAGCCTCCCACGATCAGGGCGGGTATCACAAAAGGCCCGAAGGTGCCCACCGCTCCTCCGATGGAGACGATGGCCGAGGTGATCCAGGGAAGCTCAATCCCCATGGCTCCATACATCTCATCGAGCACCGGAGTCAGAAAGTAGAGTAAACCTGTCATCAAGACCAGTGAAAGAACCACCAGGGCGATGGGATAGCTGAGTGCGGAGACCAGGGCTCGCCGGTGCTCGATATCTCGCTTCAAGAACTCGGCATACTTACCCAGGATCTCGGCCGACTTTCCAGACTCTTCTCCGGCCTGCACCATGCGGATCAGCATGGGGGGGAAGGCCTGCTCCTCCACCATGGCGGCGGTCATGGTGCTGCCTTCCCGGAGCCTCACCCGCACCCGTTTCATGGCCGAGCGCATAGCGGGATCTTCGTCGAACTCGGCGATAGAATCCAGAGCTTCGTCCAGCGGAATTCCCGCCCTGAGAAGGGCCGACAGCTGAATCAACGAGTAGGCCAGCGACTCCCCGGCAACGGACTTGGAAGACCTGGATACGTCCTGGTCCAGCTTGGTGGGGAAGAGCCCCCGAGCCTTCACCTTCTGATAGGCCACCGATTTGGAGGCTGCGTCGATGTAGCCCTGCACCTTCTTGCCGGAGCGATCGGTTGCTATGTAGGCGTAGAGTGGCATGTGAATAGCTAGATGGCTTTCGTCACCCGCATGGCCTCCTCGCGACTGGTGACACCTTGAATCACTTTGCGGGCGGCGTCTTCCATCAAACTAAACATTCCGTGCTTACGAGCGGCGGACCGCAGAGTTCGAGCGTCTTCGGAGCGGGCGATCATGGAGGCCAACTCCTCCTCCACGGTCATCAACTCAAAAACCCCTGTACGGCCCCGGTAGCCGGTCTGCAGACACTTCTCACAACCCCCGGGCTCGTAGATAGTTCGCCCGGCGAGGTCTTCCCGTAGACCCAGACGCTTGGTATCGTTCTTCGTCAACTCAGACTCTTTTTTGCAATGGGAGCAGAGCTTTCTCACCAGGCGCTGAGCCAGGACACCCACCAAACATGAACTCAAGAGATAGGACGGAACCCCCAGGTCTACCAGTCGAGTGGCCGCGGCGGGGGCGTCGTTGGTGTGCAGAGTGGAAAGCACCATGTGGCCGGTAAGAGCGGCGTGAATAGCGATATCGGCGGTCTCCGGATCCCGGATCTCACCCACCATCAAGACGTCCGGGTCTTGCCGCAAGACCGAGCGAAGCCCGGAGGCAAAGGTCAGTCCGATCTTCTCGTTGACCTGGATCTGCCCCACCCCGGCCACCCGATACTCCACCGGGTCCTCGATGGTGATGAGGTTGCAGTCGGGGGAGCGCAACTTGTCCAGAACGGAGTAGAGGGTGGTGGTTTTTCCAGAACCGGTAGGCCCGGTGACCAGAAATAGCCCATACGGATGGTCTAGAATCTCGTTGATGCTCTTCTCGGTGTCGTTGAGCATGCCCACCTGCTCCAGGCTGAGCAGCTCCATGTTTTTCTCTAGAAGCCGCATCACCAGGCGCTCCCCGTGCAAGGTGGGTACGGAAGAGAGGCGGACGTCGATATGCCGGTCGCCCGAATGCACGTGCAAGCGACCGTCCTGGGGGCGCCGGCTCTCGGCCAGGTCGAGCTTCGACATGACCTTCAAGCGAGCCGCGATCTGCGAATGGCGAGAGCGAGGCACTCTGGTGGTCTCGTGCAACATCCCGTCGATGCGCATCCTCACCACGGTGTCCTCTTCAAACGGCTCAATGTGAATGTCGGACGCTCCGGTTTGCATGGCCCTCAGAAACATGGAGTTGATCAGCCGGACCACCGGCGCGCCCGCGGCATCTCCCATCAGGTCGGAGGAGGCATCCAGGCTTACGCTCCCCTCATCGTCGTCCTCCTCGATCGAAGGAGCATCGGTATTGAGCACCAGCCGGCGCAAAGCGTCGTCGAGTTCTTCAGGCGACATCTTGACCGGTCGAACATCCTTGTTGAGAGTAAGGCGCACGTCTTCCAGCACCTCGATGGGGGTCGATTCGTCAACCCCTACCGTCAGGCGGCCGTTCTCCTGGCCCAGCGGCACCAGCCGGTGACGCTGCCAGAACTCTACTGGAATCTCTGTCTTTATCATTTGAGGGTGATCTTCTCCGGGCTGGCCAACCGGCTACGCAATGTATTGCCCTCCCATACCGCAAGGTCAAGTTCATAAACGCCGGGGCCGGATTTAAAGCTGACCGGAGGAAGCAAGATCTCTCGAGCATCTCCCGGCTTCAGCACTACGGCGTCGGCCCTGAGCTCGCGTTTACTTCCATCGGGTCGTGTAACCGTGGTCACGATGAGGAGTTCCTTGCTGCTCTCTTCGCCGTTAGACAGACGGACTGAAGGTCGTGCCTGACCCCCCTTACGCGGAGGTCGAGTGAACTTGAGGTCGCTCAGTGAGATCCCTTTTTGAGATTCCGACTCTCTGAGCGCTTTGGGGGCCGGGGCGCTGGTGAGGTCCAACCCTTCGGGGGTGATGTAGGGAGAGGTGAAGCCCTCGCGGGTCGGGCGC
The DNA here is from genome assembly GCA_041676625.1 of Vulcanimicrobiota bacterium. GTDB lineage: Bacteria > Vulcanimicrobiota > Xenobia > Xenobiales > JADMJV01 > JAEXNA01. Next base: position 16,884 of record JBAYRN010000029.1, on the reverse strand, counting down.
TTCTCCACCTGATGGTCCGAGGGGTTGCGATCCCCCTCCAGAAACGTCTTGTAAGGCCGGTCGATCCGCTCGATCTCCGCCGGGGCTTCCACGATGTGAGGAGTCAAAGAGATAAAGAGAGTGGTCTTTGCTTCTTCCTCTCGCAATTCCCGAAACAAGTTCTGAATCAGGGGAATGTCTCCCAAGATCGGCACTTTTCTTAAGGTCTTGGTGGTTCGTTTGGAGATCAATCCACCGATCATCAAGGTCTGGCCGTCCTTCACGGTGATGGTCGTGCGGACATTGCGATTGGAGATCAGAGGCACCGTGAAACCCGTGCCACCGAGGTTCTGTTCCAAGAAATCCGTGACTTCCTGAATTTCCTGTTCGATCTCCAGTTTGATGGTATCAGACTGGCTCACGTGGGGTGTGACCAGAAGTTTGATCCCGACATCACGATAATCGTAGGTGACGGTGGGTTGACCAAAGGCGTTGAACTGCGCACCGGTCGGAAACGGCACCACGTTGCCAACGTTGATCTCGGCTTCCTTATGATCTTCGGTAAGAATCCGGGGGGCGGAGATCAGGTTGAAGTCCGAGTTCTGCTTCTCGGCAGAAAGAAAGCCGAACAACTCGGGTACCTGGACTTCCCGGCCGTTGATATCGATGGTGCGAGTACCTGAGCCGGCAGCCCCGATGACGAAGTTACCGGAAGCCAGAAAAGACAGGAGACCTTCCTCGGTCACACCGCCCCGGAAACTGGAGAGCACACCGCCGGCGGTGAGAGCCTGAAAATTCGCCCCGGTCTGCAACAATCTTCCCAGGCTGACTTCCGCTACGACCGCCGTCACCAACACCTGCTTGCGAGGCGCGTCGAGCTTTTCCACCAGCGCCGAGATCTCGCTGAACTCGCCGGGAGAAACGTAAAAGATCAGGGAGTTGGTCTCGATGTCGGCTGAAACCACAGACGATACAAAAGGTGTTTTCTCAGGGGAGCCCCCCGGTGCGGTGGTGGTAGAAGCGGCATCGGGAGTGGCTGCCGCCCCCTCCCCGGCGGCCCGCTGCTGGCGGGCCAAACGAGGATTGTTCTGCAATCTCTGCTGCTGCAACTCGGCCTTTTCGGTCAGCATCTCGGACAGGATGGCGGCCACGTCTTCGGCACTGGCATTCTGCAGCGGAATCACATAGAAACGCGGGTCCTGAACGTCTTCCGGGGCAGCCTCGGGAACATCCACCCGGGCCAGCATAGCCTTGACTTTCTTGATCTGGGCCTCACTTCCATAGATCAAGACAGCGTTGGAGGGCTTGAAGGCCCGTACCACGGTCCTCTGGTCGTTGGGGATCCCCGGAGGGTTGACCAACTCCTCAAGTATCGGAGCGATCTCGGTGGCTTCCGCGAATTTAGGAAAGTTGGTGGAAACCAGCGTATCCGTGTGAGCCTGATCGAGGTAGCGCGCAGTGGTTGCAATTCGCTCCACCATGGGAGCACGGTCCGTCACGATGATCGCACGTCCGGGCAGATAAGGTTGAATTTCACCTATATCGGAGAGCAGAGGACGAAGAGCATTCTGCATCAGGTTGACGTCGGCGTTTTCGAACACCAGGACCCCAACCGACATTCCGGACTGAATGGTGGTGGGGTTCTTGACCACAGGGGCATACTTGCGGATGTCTTTCAAGGGAAGGATCTGGGTGATCCCGTTGGACTCGACCACCCCGAACCCGTACTTTTCCAGGGCGATTCTGAAGATCTGCCAGGCCTGCTCGGGTCCCACCGGCTCGCTTGAGACGACGGTAATACGCCCCTGGACATTCTGGTCATACACGATGTTTCGGCCGGTCAGTTCGGCCATGACCCGTCCCAGCAAGCGAATATCAAGATTCTCATAGTTGAGAGTAACCGTGCCGCTGCGCAGGATCTCTCGCATCTGGTCGTTGATCAAAGTTTCCGGCGGCGGAGGAGGCTGAGGTGGTTGGGCCAGGGTGCCCTGAGGCAGCAGCAGGCACACTCCCAGGAGCAGCGTGAGTGCCGCCGAGAGTCTTCTTGTGTATGTCGTGAAACCCATCGTTTCTAGCCTTCCTAGTTGGGGATGATGTTGGTCACCGGATTATCCCAGGTGCCGCTAAGTCGTAAGGTGCCTCGACCGGTGGGTACTTCGAACCGCAGGGTACCGTTGAGAAGAGGAGGCCCGCTGGGCTGGCCTTCCAAAGAGATCGGGCCGTTGGCGCTGGAGACACCGTCGCCGCTCAAGAGCTTGAGGTCGATGGAGACTCCGGACCGGGGGGCATCAGGAGTTCCTAAATTGCGTATCTGAAAAGAGGAGCCCAACTCCACCGAACGGTCGGAAATGGGAATCGGCAGACCTAGTTCGGGGACAACCAGTCTCAAACTCCCCTCCCCCTCGCGGGTGCGAATACCGTAATCCAGCTCGCCGGTGGCCCTGGTGGTACCGATGACTTCGTTGCCGGTCTGGACGGTAATGTCGTTGAGTTTCACCTTGAGATTGCTCACGTCAAAGTCAACCTCCATTTCGCTATCCCCCTGATAAGCAGTCGCACTCAACCCATTGCGGGTGGGGAAAATGCGGGCGCTCTCAAACTGGAGCGAAGCTCCCGAGGCCAGGCGAACCGACAGGTCCTTCACCTTAACCCCGAACGGGCCGGCCGACGACGGGGTATACAGGATGGTCGCTCCGGTGGCAATCTCAGCCTGGCGCACGGCCCGCTCCACCAGACTGTCGTAAGGAAATCGCCAGATCAGAAAGAGGGCAAAGAGAACGAAAAAGGTGACCAACTTGAGCAGTAGCTTCATTCCGGCACCTTCAAGCTGATCTCCAGGTCCCAGCGGCCGTCACGATCGGAGTCTTGGAGTTCCATCCTGTCCACCACCAGACGAACCCGGGTTAAGTCCGATAAAAACTTGGCCGCATCTTCAGGTCGCAAACGGCGGAGCCGAACCTGGGTGCCCTTACCTTCGAGATAGCCGTCGTTGGCGACCAAATTCTTCTCGATACCTCCCAGTGAGTTGTTGGCTACCCAGGTGCGCACATCAGGTTGAGGGAGTGGCGTGGTGGGCACCGTGCGGACAACCTCAGGAAGCAGCACCGCGACCTCCTGTCGCACCGACTGCAAACTCTCGATGGACTCTCTGGTCTCTCGTAGAGTGCCAGATCTGGGCATCACGTAGACCGCCAGGAATAATACAAAGACAGCGATGGAGACCACCATCGCTAGCAGATTCTTATCCATGGATTCCTGGGTGCTCATGGTTGGGGAAGCTTCCCTTCGATCATGAAAAGAAAAAGGTCATCCTTATTGGGCCTGGTCTTAACCTGCTCGGCATCCACCAGGACCTTTCCGATCCCTGCTCGGATCTCTTCGGCCTGCTTTAGAGTTGCACGACCCTCCAGCTTTAAGAGATTGTCCTCAAAAATGGTACTGAAAAGCTCAGCCTCTTCTTGTCCGGTCACCGCGCTCGAGATCTGACCCAGGGTATTCATGATCCGGGCCGGTGAGTTACGAGCAGTATTGCGTTGCTCCTCCAGTCGAGCCCGAAGCTGAGACACGATGTCCTTCTCGGAGAGCGTCTCCGGATCAGCAAGAACCTGAACCAGCGCTTCGTTCAGGCTGGCCCGCAACTCCGTCCTTTTCTGTTCGGCGCCAGACAGTCTGGTCTCGATACCCGCTATCATCAACGCTATAAGAAGGCCGGTAAAGATGAGGGGTGCCAGGGACAACTTTTCTCCGCTGGAAGCGGCGTATTGAAAGCTGTGCTGCATCTGCAGGCGCATGGCCTTGGGTCTTCCGGCCAGAGCAGCCCCGTAAGCCACCACATGATCGGTCGGTTGGAGCAGCCCCGGAAGGGGAAAGGGTTCGACGTCGACGTCACTGCCCCAAAGTTGGCTCAAGAGATGAAGCAAACCCTGGGTGGCAGCTCCACCCCCGCAGATCAGCACTCGCCGGTAGGGCAACGGGGAGGGCAGAAGCGCCTCCTCGAGCAGCTCTTGAAAAAAGCGCCGGACGGTGGGGTGCTCCGTCCCTTCCTCTCGCTTTTTCAGCTCTGCTTCATCGACTGATAGTCCGGTCTCGTTGGCTATCTCCTCGGTCAGTGCCTCGCCGCCACGAAGCAGCACGCGCACGGTACCCACCTGTCCGTTTTCCACTCCGCAAAAGACGGTTTTGGAGGCCCCGAAATCCACCACCAGTGCCTGCTGGATCCCGGCGGCCCTGGCGGCTCGGAGGTAACAAAGCGGCTCAGCTTCGAGTTGGGCTTTGGGATAAAGATCTCGCATGGGGTGGACCACCGCATCGGCGGCCACCGTCACCCACGCTTCCTCCCCCATCTCAACCGCCCCGTAATGGGCTTCCGTGAGGGGAAAGGGAAGCGAATAACTGAGTTCCTCGGTGATGACTTGCTGGCGGATGGCTTTACTCGCGCGGGGCAAGAACATCCGCCGGAATGTCAATCCCGAAGAAGGCAAAGCCACGTACTGCCCAAGTATCGGTGCAGCCATACCCGCAGAGGCGGCCCCGCTGAGCAGATTGACCGAAACTTCTCGAACGTTGGTCCGCCCTCTATCTATTCCCACCGAGTGGAGCATAAAATGCTAATGAACCTCCCAGCGCACGATCTTTGGCTCTCTCTTGTCTCTCAGAACAACCGCCTCTACATTAATAGGAGCAGGAGCACTAGAAACCCGAATCCGAACTCTGAAGTACTCACTGTTATACCTGATCAGGCGCCCCAGGCGGAAGAGAAGATCCTCATCGATTGTTGCGATCTGTCGCAGGTCCTCTTCCCCGGAGAATGATCCTTCCTGCCTTTTAGCGATAATTTCTCCCACCAGGGCATCGGTCATCTCTTCGTCCAGAGCGAGTAGTATTTCTTGGGGGGCGGTGTTGATATTGATTTTTCCGCTGGAATGAACGCTCAACCAATCGGACCAGTTGCTCTGGTTCACCGTTTCCTGCTGATTCTGATCGGAGAACGCCTCGGCTTCGGCTGCTTCCACTTGAACCCCTGAGTCCAATTCGCTTGCCAGCCCCCCCAGGAGAGGGAGCGGAGGGGGGCCTTGCGGACGCACCCAGTCACGGACATAGGACAGTTCGGCCAGGGAATCGAGCCTGGCGTTCTTGACAGGAATCTCCGGGTCCCGGCTGATCTCACCGCCCCCCACGGTGGGCACGTTGTCCGGATCCATAAAATCGATCAGAGCCGCGGTCGCGGATTGGCCGGACAAGCCCTGCCTGTCGAGCAGCCTGGTCAGGGCCTTGGCCAGGGCATCCTGCTCCTCACTGGGTTTAAAGACCTCTCCCGGGGCTAGAGACTCGGGAACCAGAGCGTTAATGGGAAATCGCCGTTCCTCGTCTTCCACTTCCAAACGGAGCAGGCGGCCTTCCCAGGTCATCTCCTGGGGTCCGGCCGCCCATATATCTTCGGCCCCGTCCACGTCGGCGTCATCGACGCGCAGCAGCACCAGTCCCAACTCCAGAGCGGATCTGGCCACCTGATAATTGGCTTCTTTGCCACGAGCCCGCCGGCTCAAGAGATCCAGCGAATTGGAATCTATGCTAAAGGTGGTGGTCAGGGTTACGGCCACGATCAAGAGGCCCAGGACCAAAATGATCACCATCGGGGGGCTCCAATCCCCGGTGTCACGTCGAACACGATCGAGTCGTTGGAATTGACGCCCCGGCCCAACCTGAGTCGAATTCGGCGGGGCGACTCGGGCGCTTCCCACTCTCTTTGCCAGGTCTCACCACCGGCCGAATAGGAGATCTCAAAAACATCGACGTTGTCGAGCAGCACCTTCCAGGGTGCCTCGGAATGCGGGTCAAGAGTGCGAAACTCCGCCCGGCGAAAGCGAAACTCTCGATAGAAAAGAGCCGGCGCCAGACCTTCATGCGCATCATCCTCAGCGCGATCGGTTCTGGGCTGAACCCGATAACCAGCCTCCACCACTCCTTTGTGAGTCCGGCCGTTGGTGGTCAAAAATCGTAAGGAGTCTTGTCCGTCAGTCTGAGTTCGGGCTCCCATCAGGCCGGGTGTGGCACCCGGGTAATAGAGAGAGCGGAGTTGATAGCGGAGTATTTCCACGGTATTGAGAAATTCGTATCGCTCCCTGGCAACCTTGCGTCCATCGGCTACATAGCGCGAAATCTGTACCAAAATGGTACTCACCAGGGCGTAGACCAGAGCGACCAGACCTAAAGTGAGCATCATTTCAGCCAGCGTAAAGCCGGGACCCCGCGACTTTTTCACTCTCGCCTGACCTTCAGCCGATAAGCAGCGAGTTGGGTCTGGCCGCGTCCACTTTTCACCGTGACCAAAACCTGCTCCACCCGGGGGTCCGCGGTCACCGGTCCGGCCTCGACTCGGTAAAAATACTGGGTAACCCCCGCGCCCTCTCCCTCATCATCGCCGCCGAAAGCACCAACGGGCACGTCCTGGGGCTCCACCTCCGTCTCGAATCCCCCTCCAGCCATGGTGGACTCCAGGGCTTCCGAGGCAAACATCAGCATCTGATGCCGGTCCAGAGAACCTGAAACCAGCGTCATTTGGCGGCCCAGGCTGTGCAGAATGACGCCAAAGCCAAGGGCGGCCATGGTCAATGCCAGCAAAACTTCTACCAGCGTAAAACCAGGTTTGGGAGAAACAGATCGGTGGCTTACCCGTTTCATTTCCTAAGCATGTCCCAACACGGGAACTTGAAACGTAGCAACGACCAAGTTGTTTTGCTGTTCTCTGATTTTGTCACGAAGTCGAATCTTCGCTGGAGTTAGTAAGGGGACTGCTGGAGGAAGGAAATCCGTAAAAAGGAATCTGTCGCCATGACTGCCAGGATTTTCACCCTTTGCCTTCTGTTTATAGCTATGCCGATTCTGGGACTTGCCGATGAGCAGGTCGATCCCGGCTGGAATCAAGAGGTCTCTGAAGCACGTAAGCGCCTTGCCGCTGTGGATGCTCGCTTTGCCTCGAGCTGGATCGCCGGCTCCTATAAGGTTCCGGAACGGGTTCCCCAGGAGTTGCTCTACAACGGCTATTCCTATGCCGAGACTCTCATCGCCCTGGCCTTTATGGGGGAAGGGGTCTCGCTGAACGAGATCCTGGAACAACGCCGCCTGCTGGGTGGGGCCCGCTGGAAAGACGTGGCCTCCACTCTAAACATAGACACCGCCGCCCTTCCTCCCGAAATCTCCCAACTCTTGTGGTTCGGTCGAAACAGCAGTCCGGCCCCGGTCATCCATTTTCTCCCCGACCCCTACCCTGGCATAACCCGGGACCTGCTTATCCCCGCTTTTGAGCCGACCGTTCCTTCCGACGTTCTGGTGAACCGTTTTCGACTCAACAACAAAGAGATCAAGGACATTCGCCGAGTCCTGGACGATCCGCTGGGGGTACCGGAGAAAGACTTGCTGCTTCCCGCCGGGCGCGGACTGGTAACCGCCGATTGGGTTCTCGCCGGTACCGTGGCTTACTTCAAGCCCTTTCCCATGGAGAGCATGCTGGCTGCTCGGCTGGGCGAAGACATCCCCTGGTCGGAAGTTTCCCTGGCCTTCGGGTTTCGGCCGGACGTGCTGACTCAGGGTGCCATGTCGGGCATCTATCCGGTTCTGGCTGGCTACGCCCCCCATACAGCCCTGATCGCCCGGAAAAGAGAGACCCACCCAACCAGCCTCCCCTTGAATTTCGACCTGGAACGCTTGACCCCGGGCGAGAAGCGTGCCTTACGTCCACTGCTGTATCACCACTATCAGGCCACCGCCGAAGAAAAGGCCGTGCTGGCCGACAAAAAATTTGAGATGGGGGAAGAAGGCCTGGCCCTGGTTCTGGCCAGGATGAGCACTCTGGATCTTTCCATCATTCTGAGCGATTACGAGAAACTTCGTTCCTGGAACGCAATTGTAAAGAAGTATGCCATCGATCTCACCGGTCACGGAGAACTCAAGGCGGTCATGGACGAAAGAGATAAGCTCCTATGAATCTCCCTGAACCACTAGCCCAGTCGGCCCGCTGGGCCCTGGTAGTGGGCCTAGCCTTTTTTTCCGCGGATGCCACGGCAGCTTTGATCGGTCGGACCTTGAGTGTCCCTCCCAAGCCCCTTCCCCAGGCGGTGGTCGAAGTGGTTCAAGAGAATATACCGGCCCAAGCTGCCCCTCCCGGATTGGTCAGCCTGCTCAAGACCACCCAGCCCGAAGCCGTGGAGGAGTCCCTCGCAGGGACCGAGGGTGGATCAGGGACCGGCATCGGGGCAGCCCCCAGCCAGGCCCCTAGCCAACTGCAACTGCGGGGAACCATGGCCGGCGGGGCCGGCTCGGGGCTTGCCATGATCGATGTCAACGGACAGACTCAAGTGATCAGCACCGGTGAGCAGGTTGGTGGCATGACTTTGACCAGTGTGTCGGCATACAACGTGACTCTGGTGGCAGCAAACGGTGGAGTGCAGGTGCTCGAGATGAATTCCGAGGGCCCCGTTTCCACCGCCCCGGCCCAGCCTGTAGCGGCGGCTGGCAATCCTGAACCACCCACCGAGCAAGAGCAGGAACCGAATGAGGAAAACAGCGGTGCCATTCTCACTCAACGAGAGCTTCGCAATATCCTCGACAACCCCAGCGAGTTCGCCGGCAAGGGCTTTCGCATGAAGCCAGTGCTCAAGGGCGGTGAAATCATCGGCATGCGGGTGAGCATCAAGAACACCAGCCATCCTCTGGCCCGACTCGGGATCCAGAACGGCGACGTGGTGAAGTCTCTCAACGGAACTCCTTTAAACGGTCCGGAAGCACTCTCCAGTATCTACCGGCTACTGAGAAACACATCGAGTTTGAGCTTTGAAGTGGACCGCGGTGGAAATACCCAGAAGGTTGAGATCACCCTGGAGGAATAGTCAGTTCCCGCTCAACGATTCTCCCAGGGAGCCCAGGAAAACTTCCTTGCGCTTGGGTATGATCCGAAAAGCATCCAGAGGTAGGCCTCTCCAAACGACTTCGGTCTTCACACCGCTATCGGACTCTTCCGCTTCGACGTTTCGGTAGGTGGCCTCATCCAGGAGGATGCTTCCGGTGGGAGCGGCGGAGGCCAGGAAGCGAGCTTTTTCTACCCCCTGGCCAAAAATATCGAACTCTCGCCGATCCGGAGTACCAAAGGTCCCCTTCAGCACTTCCGCCACCACCATGCCGGCTCCCAGCCCCAGACGATTTTCATCCAGCAGCTCTGGCTTGCTTTCGCGGACCTTCTGAAAGAAGTCTTCGATAAATTTAAAGGCCACGGGAGGCTCCACGCTCTCCTCCAAGCCGAAGATGATCTGCAGAAGCCCGCCTCTGGCCTGACCCAGAATGGCCTCCGGGCCAAGCTTGCTTTCGAGGACCTGGAGAATGTCGTTGACCGTCTGCTGGAAGGTTTCCGGTGATTCTCCCAGGTGCTTCTCGATCTCTCGGATCTCAATGAACACGTTGGCCACTATGGCTCTCTCGGCTTGCAAAAAGCCTTCGGCGGCACCTCGGCCCGAAGCGTGAAGCTGGCGCCCCCACTCCACTTTATCCAGGACCTTCAGACGTGCCATGGCCTTCTGCTCGATATCGATCAGCTTGAGCTCTCGGGCTTCCTTGACGGTCTGCTTGAGTTCCTTGACAGCAAACTCGTCTTTGCCCATGTGTTGGAGAGCCAGGGCCAGTTCCAGGCGACAGGTGACGGTGTAAAAGCCGGGCTCGCTGCTGAAGACTCTAAGACTCCGCTCCAGCAGGTTCTTGGCTTTCACGGAGTCGCCCTCGTGGCGGCAGACCAGCCCTTCCAGCATGGTGTGAATCGCCCGTTCTTGCTCGCTGTGGAGCGGCTTGATGACCTCAGCCAGCAGGTCCACGGCCTGGCGAGCCTTTCGAGTTTTCTCCTGCTCCAAAGAGCAGTAAACCAGTTGCCCCAGGGTGCGGCCCAGGTTTCGGCGATCTCCCAACTTGCGAAAGCCTTCGAACGACTCCTGAATGCAGGCCTCGGCGCGCATATAGTTGCCCAGAAGGCGTTGAATGCGGCCCACGTTTCGCAGGGCGTGGGCCCGGGCTCGCTCGGTTCCTTGAAGGCTAACGATCTGGAGGTCTTTCTCGTAGAACTCGGCGGCTTTCTCGTATCGACCTTCGGCCAGCATGATATCCCCGATACGAGCGTTGATCTCGGCCTCTTCGTTGGGGTAGCGACCCTGGCCACACTGAATCTTGGCTTCCTCGAAGTACAAGAGAGACTGGCGATAGGCCCCCAGGGCGTAAGACGCTCGACCCAGCGAAATGCAAGTTCGCAGCACCCCGAACGAGGACTCGCACTCCTGATAGCAAGTTCGAGCCTGTTTAAAAAGTTGAATCGCCTCTTCGTGATTGCCCACCACGTCGTTCAAGGAGCCCTTCCCCCGCAGACTCCGGGCCAGGGCCAGCTTGAAACCGATGTGCTCGGCCAGAGTTTGGGCTTCTCCGTAGGCCTTCTGGGCCTCCTCGAGTTGGCCGTCTCGATACGCTAGTTGGCCCTGATCATTGCACACTTCCACGGTGATGGCGATGTCTTCCACCTGAGCCGGACCCACTCGAAGGGCTTCGATCGCCTGGCCGAACACCGGCTTGGCTTCATCGAGTTCACCCAGAGCGCTCATGATCTTGCCCTGGCAGACCAGTTTCATGGCCTGGGCTCGCGCTACGAAGCGCTCATCGCTCTCCGGGATCTCCAGCCTGGAGAGCCCGGATTTGGCCTTGGAGTATTCGCGCAAAGCGAGTTGGAGCTGTATCTCTAGAAAGCCGGCCAGAGTCTCATATTCAGGGTGACGGCCCCGACTGCGAGCGCGCAGATGGCCCAGGGTGTGCATGGTGCCCTTCACGTTGTGCATCTGCAGGCGGGTGCCGGCCAGCCATACCAGGGCAGCGATCACCAACTCTTCTTCGACATCGCGACGGTTTGCTTCCCGAGAAAATCTCCGTTGAGCAGTCTCCAGGGTGCGCATGTCCGGTTCGTTCTCATTAAGAATATGTCCCACGATGGCCAGGATCGGCCTTCTGGTCAACTCTTGCATGGATAGACTGTTCCGCGAATCAAGGTTCTGACCTGTATGAAACGAGTTAATATTTTTGAAATATCCCGGACACAACCACTTAACTTCTTCGCCAAATGATGGAAACATGAGAACGCTAGAATTGAACCCAGAAGCCACAGGCGCTTCTATTAGAAAACAGTGGTATAACCACGAAAAGGATACGTCTATGACGTCCATGGAACCCACGGTAGTTCGGCTGTTCCCCTTCCAATCGGAGGGGGGCGCCCTGGCCGCCGTACAGATGGCGTTCGGACCGGTATGCGTCAGCATGAAGCTCCACAAAAGAGCTTCCGGCGGACACTTCTTATCTGTGCCTTCTCGCAAGAGCGAGGCACGCGATAAGTGGTACGAACAGGTGACCATTAACGATCCCGTCTTGATGAAGATGGCCGTGACCAAAGCCGTTGCCGAACTCGAGCGCTTAGAGCGCTTGGAAGCGGTAGCAGTCTAACAATATGGTAGGCGAGGGAAGCAATTCCCTCGCCTTTTTTTCATGTTCGGCAACCGGTGACCACCACTAACGCTGCTTGGTCCAGTAGGTGACTTTGCTATTTGCCCGCGTTGCGATGACCTTGATCCGCCCATCGGACAAGAAAGTGCCTACCCATTCGTCGGGATAGCCTTGAATCCCGTATCGAAACGAAGTGGTATCCAGCCATCGACCTTCACCGTTGTAGCGATTTCCCTTGGTGTCGACAGTTGCGACGTAGATCTTGCCGTTTTGTAGCGTGAGGTCGATGGTGGTTCCCGAGGTGGAAAACCAGCGACCCTGTAGCCTGGTGGCGTATTCGTAAGAAGTACGGGGGTCCGGTTGAGCTCCCAGCCTGCTCCAGGTCCAGCGATTTCCTTTACTGCTTTGAGCTTCGATCCGATTTTTGTCCATCACCTGAGCGACAACCGTTTCGTTTCCATAGGCTACATAGGTAAATTGATCCCACTTGCGCAACCAGCGTCCGTACCATCGCTCGGTTTGGCCGCTGACCGGCGTAACCGTGATCGTCACGCCCTGTTGGGTGGTCTGAATGCCTATGCCTGCACCACTGGAGGACTGCCACTGACCATCCAGAGTTTGCGCGAATGATGTTTTGAAAAGAAGAGTAAAAACTAGTATCCACAGAACCATTCGATGTGAAATTATTTCCAGGTATACTATGAACGTTTTAAAGTCCCTGCCTGGCCCAATAGTGCCAAAACAGAAACAGGCTCTTAGACGGCTCCTTCGAAGCCTCGACTTAATGGCCTACACAATAGAATCGTGGCTTAAAGAAGCGTACGGATACTACAAAGCGCTGGGTTTTTTCGCTCATTATCAGGGCGAGAACGGTGCCGTCATTCGGGCCCTTCATAAGGCCCTGATGGAGACCAGCAGCGAGCCGATCACCACTGATGACCTGGACACACCCGAGTTTGATCTGTTTTTTCTCTCCCTGGACCCGCTCCGCTCGCTTTACTCGGTCATGGACTTTGGAGACTTCCTGGCTCCCGGAAACGAGGCTTATGTGGCCTCCCTGGAAGCCCTGGCCAATATTAGTCGGGGAGTCTTCAAACCGAAAAATATCGAAGAGGTGTGGGACACACCGGACGGCCCCATTCGACTTCGCTTCGACTTTGAGGGAATGCCCCGGGAGCTCAAGATGGAAACCTGGGGAGGCGCCTTCGATTTTCGTATCCTGTTACAACTCAATAGCCTCCTGGCCGGTACCGAGTATCGCTTTGAGATGGCCCCCTTGGACGACATTCTGTTCGTGACTGTGCTGAAGGCCGAAGAAAAGGCTAGCCTGGAGAGGGACCGTGAACTCTCCTTTATGGTGTTGAGCCTCACTCGCACCTTTCATCCTCTGCATCGCCTGGGGCGTCCGTTGGAGTTTCCCCAAAACCCGGACGAACCGGTTTTCTACATCGGCACCCTCAATGAACACCTGGATCGCTGCGTAGGGCGGCTTAGATTTATCCTGAGGGGTGAGAACCTGGAAGGGCATCACCAGTACCTGGGTGAGAGCCATCGGGAGGATTTCACTTTCGAAGGGAAGCTGGACAAATCCACCTCCCGGGCCAGCGGCAAGCTCTCTGGGAATATCGCCGTGGGAAACGACCTGATCCCTTATGAAGGCACCTGGAACGGAGAGTGGTGCACCGGCAACCGGGTGGCCACCGGCGAGTGGCAAGGTTGGTTTGTCCGGGATCGCCCCACCGACAAAGAGGTCCCTGAAGACACCACCAGGATCTACCGGGGCCAGTGGGGGTTGCTGGAAGAAGACTTCTCTCGCTCCAAACATCATTACCTGCAGCGGATCAGGGGGTGGCTGGAGGCGGTCTGGCAGTCTCGGTCGAGTGAAGACTATCCCTGGCTAATGACTCCAGAGGACTAATACGGAAAGGTTTGACGCATCCGGCGGAAAATATATTCAATGGTGAGAGATCTTCAGTTACTTTATTCCGTGCCCAGCCTGGCTATCGATGAGTCCAAAGGACCCCCGTCCTTTGTTTTCGTGACCCACCAACTCATTCTCGATCAATTTCCCTACAAGTTTCCCGAAACCGCAGGTTTTTTCGTAACCAACGGCTGGCTAGGGGAGCCGGGTGAGTATCAACAGCGAATCCTAGTTTCCAAGCCCGATGGTTCGCCCTTGATAGACACCACCTCTCGACCTTTCACCCTGGAAGACCAGACCATACCCTATACAGCGATCACATTTTTTCAGGGCCTGGAGATCGCAGAGCCTGGATTATACTGGGTCTCGGTCTTTGAGGGCGAGGATCTGCTTCGGGAGTACCCGATGCACATACAAGGCCAGGAAGAGACCGGAGCCGATTAGTGTCTACCGGGCCGAATACGAGTTCGAACAACCTGGGGCCTCGAACCCAGCCTGCTCGAACTGTTGCCCCTGCCAAAACCCCAAGCCCGAAACCGCCACAAGAGCTGAGCATCCCCGAGACTCCTCAAACGAAAAGCTTGGATACCTTGAAGCGGGCTCAGGCCTCCAAGCTCTATGACAGCATCAAGAGCGTCCTGGACGACGAGGTGGGAGAGAAACCCCGCCAATCGGCCCCAACCAGGTCCGAAGCACCCACGAGCGAGCAAAAGGAGAATCCTCGTACCGAAGTACCTCGGGAACTTCCCGACAACGCGGATGACACCGAAAAAGTCGTGGAGCAGGCTCGGGCGAGAGCCCAGCAAACCAGCGAGCGCCAGGCCGAAACCAGGACGGCCCTCCAAGCTTTACAAGAGGCCCACGTGGACGAAGCCGAAGCCAACCACCTGGAAGATGCCGAAAGCGAAGCCGCCGAACGGGCGGCCGAAGAATTGGCCGACGACCTCGCGGATGACCAGCTCAAGATCCTACCAGACAAGGATGAAGACGGGCAGAAGCGACGCAAACAGCAGTCGCTCGAAGACGATGAGGAAGAAATCGAGGCCATTGAGGAAGTCGCCGAAACTCGGGCCGTGTCCAAACCGGTCGACACGATGATTGGCTACTCCGATAAGGCTCTGGCCGATCTTGCGCAACCACAGTTGCCGGCGCTCATCGATCCGGCCGTGCAAACGGCACAGAATCAGGTCGAGGATCCTTCCGTCCCGTTGCCTGGAGACTCGTCGTCGCCAAGCGAGAGCAAGCTAGGGGTTGAAGAGACTTCACAAGTAGAACTCGGTATCGGAACCGGTGAAGCCAACAAGACCGCGACCGGCGAGGACCCGACCGCTATTACCCTTCCGGTTCAAGGAGTCGCTCCGGTTCAGGGCGAGGAGGACAAGAAAGATGCGGAGATTGGTCTTCCAGTTGAGGACCCCCCCCCCGCTCAGGGCTTTGACGATCCGCAGCCTCCCCCAGAAGACTCCCCAGCGGATCCCCCGCCTCCCGTAGAATCGAACGAGCAAGACCTCCCACCGGAAGAACAACAGCCTCCCCAAGAAACGAGCGAGCAGCAAGAACCCCCTCCCGAGCAAGAGTATCGGGAGGAGGTTCGAGAGCGATACCAGGAAGCCGCCGAGGTGGTTGCTGAAAAAGAGCAGCAAGCCGTTCATGCCCAGCGAGAGGTCTATGAAAAGACCCTCGAAGCCGAACAGGCTTCTTCTTTCGCGGAGACCGAAAAATGGCAAGCAGAACTTGAAGTTTCCGGGGCTAAGCACGAGGTGGAGAAAGCCGAAGATGTGGCCAAGTATCTCCGACTGCAGGCGGCCGAGGCTAGCGACCCGGAAGAGGCGGCCAGACTTATGGCCCAGGCAGAGCAGACTCTGGCTGAAGCCCACATTTCGCAGGCCGATGCGGCTAAGAGTCTGGCAAACGCCAAGGTCGCCATGGCCCGGGCGAACACCTTGCAGGCCCAGAAAGCCGAGTATTTCGCGGAGACCGAAGCCACCCTGGCTTCTCTAGAGGAGGCCAGGGGAGTGGCCACGGATCTGAGCGATGCACTATCTCGCCCCTCCCAGACCTCGGCGCGCACCGTAGAGTTTGACGTTCCTGAACAGGAGCTGAAACCAGAGGCCTCCTCCGAACCGCTTCAGGGCTTGAAGCTCACGGATGGAAATTCACTGCAGTTGCCTGGTTCGGCGAAACGGTCCAGTGAATTCTCGCTGAAGCCTACCCTGGGAGGCGAGAAGGCCGAATTGGACACCAGCCCTTCTGGTCAGGCTTCAACTCTGGAACTTGGCAATGAACCACCCGGTGGCCCTGCGGCTGAATCGCCTTCGCCGGATCTTGCGGGCAAAAGTGTCGACCAGTTCGTTCACGACGCAAAAGGCGCCGAGACAAGAGCCAGGAATGCCCAACCGCAAGAACAGACTCCCCCCCCGTCGGGATCGGAGGGCGCTTCCGAAACTCGAGAAGGTAGGCACCCGGTGTCCGGCCGGACCTCTTCGGTCCAACGCCTGGAAGTAGCTCGGACCGCCCAAAGAGCAGAAACCGCTGCGGAAGCCATGGAGGGAGAAGTCGCCGAGGCTGAACGGGAGGCTGAAGAGGCCTCAAAAGCTGCCGACAAAGCGAGAGGGCTTGCATTTTCCGCCGAGCTCAATACCATCTCCGCGGCCGGAGCGGCTGATCGAAGGCGGGAAGCCGACCAGCTTGCACAGGCCGCCGAGGCGAAGAAGGACGCCAGCGAAGCCACAGCCGAGCAAAGCGAGCAACTCAAAGAGACGGCCGAGATAGCCAGGAAAGCCGAACTCGAGTCGGAGCTTGAGGAGACCCGGAATGAACGGGCGCCCGACTCCCCTAAATCCGATAAAGAACCCACCGAAAAGAGTGAGACCCGGCCGAGTGCAGGCGACGATTCGTCGGTTGAAGCGGAGGCGAAGCCGGTGGCCGGGCCTCCTAAGGTCGAAGAGCCGGTCAAAGTACCCGTCAGTTCCAGCGCCGCATTCGGCCTGGCCGTGGAGCCGCCGGAGGTGCCACCGAAGGCGGAGCCGGTGGCGGAGGTTCCCAGAGTCGAGGAGTCCACGGAGCCTGAGCCCATTCAGGCCGAGCCCGTTGCCGAGCCTATCACGCTACCGGTAGAGCCGGAGCCGCCCAAAGCGGAGCCTGTCGCAGAGGCACCTGTGACCTTGCCGGTGGAGCCGGAGCCGGTGGCCCAGGCTCCTAAGGTCGAAGAGCCGGTCAAGGTACCCGTCAGTTCCAGCGCCGCGTATAGCCTAACCGTGGAACCGCCGACGGCAGAGCCGGTGGTGGAGGCTCCCAGGGTCGAGGAGCCCGCGGAGCCTGAGCCCGTTAAGTCGGAGCCCGTGGCAGAGCCTATCACGCTACCGGTAGAGCCTGCACCCGCTAAGGCGGAACCCATCCCGGAGCCTGTCGCAGAGGTGCCCGTGACCTTGCCGGCGGAGGCGGAGCCGGTGGCCGGGCCTCCTAAGGTC
>JBAYRN010000028.1:0-50176 GCA_041676625.1 Vulcanimicrobiota bacterium | reverse complement strand
TCTGTCAATCTTTGGAGTTCGGTTGAGGGTGGCCAGACGCAATTTCTATCTAAATCGATTTGAGTGCGCGTATCGGGAATACGTAAGCGAAAATCGATGACGATAGAATTGATGGCTGGCCGCACTCGGCCGAATTTTGAAGTTTGATAGAGCACTAGACCGTCTTGCAAACCCGTAGAACTTCTTCCAGGGCCACGTAGCCCTGGACGACCTTCTCCAGACCGTCGCTCAGCAGGTCTTGAAATCCCTGGTTGACCGCTGTCTCGCGAATCTGTTCCTCCAGATCCCCACGGTTGACGTGAGCCCGGATCTCGGGGGTGATCTCCAGCAGTTCGTAGAGCCCCACCCGACCCCGATGACCTGAATGGTGACACTTGCGGCAACCCCGACCCCGATACATCTTGGGGCTTTCGATCCCGTGAGACGTAAAGAGTTCCAGCATCTCCTCGGGCACCGGTAGCTGATAGCGGCAGGCCTGACAGATCTTGCGAGCCAGCCGCTGGGCCAGCCCACCCAACAAAACCGAACCGATCTGAAAGGGTTCACACCCCATATCCCGGAGCCGGGCGATGATCCCCACGCTATCGTTGGTGTGCAGGGTGGAGAGGAGCAAGTGACCGGTCAGAGCCGCTTGAATACCGATCTCGGCGGTCTCCTGGTCGCGGATCTCGCCAACCAGGATCACGTCCGGATCCTGGCGGAGAAACTCCCGCAGGGTTTTAGAAAACGTGACTTTCTTCTCTTCTTCTCGGGGGGCGGTGTTCATCTGCACCTGGATGATCCCGGGCATCTGGTACTCGATGGGATCTTCGGCGGTCAGAAGCTTGCGGTCCGGTCGCTGGATCTCTTTGAGGGAGGCGTAGAGGGTGGTGCTCTTACCGGAGCCGGTGGGTCCACAGACCAGGATCATGCCGTGAGGCTGATTGAGGATCCGTCGAAAGCGGCGCTCCTTCTCCTCGGAGAAACCCAGATCGGCGAGGGTCAGAGTGAAGGAGCCTTTCTTCAGAATCCGCATAACAACGCTCTCCCCTACCGGAACCGGGACGATGCTGACCCGCAGGTCGAACTCCTGGCCCCCCACCTTCAAAGAGATCCGGCCGCCCTGCGTGATGCGCTCCTGAGCGATGTCCATGTTGGCCATGACTTTCAGGCGCTTGATGATCGCGCTTGCCTCCTGGCGCTGGTGAAAGGCCACCTTCCGGAGCACCCCGTCGATCCGATAACGCACGTCCATGCCGGTGTCGAACGGCTCCAGGTGGATGTCGCTGGCCTCGGCGGCGATGGCCTCCTTGATCAAGCGGTCCACGGCCTCCACGATGGGGCCTTCCAGGGCGGCGTCGCCGAAGGTGACCACCGCCTGCTCATTGATGGTCTCCAAGGTCACGTCGTGCAGACGCTTTTGATCCAGAAATTTGCTCCAACCGGTCTCCGGGCCCAGGGCATCGCCCCGATACACGAACTCCAGAGCGTGCTCGATCAAGGCGCCGTCGGCTCGCATGAGGGTTGGAGTCATCTGCCCCCTGGTGGCGATGGCGATCTGATCGTAGATGTGAACATCCGTGGGGTCCTTACAAGCGATGGTCACTTCCGAGTCGCTGAGCCGACCGATGCAGATCCCGGAGATGTTTCGCGAGAGTGATTCCGGTAAAACCCTGGAGACTTCTCGATTGAGATCCACCGTGGCCAGATCGCAAAACGGGAACGAGGCCAGTTGCTCTTCTCGCACCTGAGTGTTCTCGCTTTGTGCTTGAGCGTTGGCCTGAACGGACTTCTTGCCGAACAGAAGCTGCCACATGGAGCGTCTGGCGGGGGCCGGTTCCGGCTGCTTGTGCACCACCGGTTCACTCTCACCGACCGGTGCTTCCACCTCAACGGGCGCTTCCGCCACGGCCGCCGACATGGGCACTCGGATCTCCCGCACATCCAGATCCTGCAACAATTCAGCCGCGCTCTCCACCCGCTCCTCCGGCCGGGGCGCCAGGCATCGAGAAATCGCCTGCTTGACCTCTTCGTCGAGTTCCTGGGGCAGAGGATCCATCACGGTGGCCCCGGCAAACCGCCGGATCGATTCTGAGGGGGGCTTTCCACAGGCCATAAAGTAGCCCAGGGCTCCCACCGAATAGAGATCGTTTTTGGTGCTGCTGGCATCTCCCATGAGCTGTTCCGGGGCCGCGAAAAAGGGGTCTCCCGAGGAACGAAAACTGGTCACGTCGCCGTCGGCGGGCTCGGCCATTTTGGCCAAACCGAACTCGGCCAGATAGAGTGTGCCGTGGGTGCCCGCCACCACCGTCTCGGCCCGCAGATCCCGGTGAATGATGGGAGGCTCTTGCCGGTGCAAGAAATCCACGACCCGCAGCAGTTGGATGAGATAACGCCGCACGAGTTCGGGGTGAAGGGGACCTTTGGAGCGGATCTCCTCTCGCAGAGAGTTGCCGGTGATGGCGTCGCAAATCAGGTAGATGTCGTCACCGTCTTGCACCAGTTTGCGGATCCGAGGCAGAGCCGGGTGGCGAAGCTTGGATAAGGTGCGTCCTTCCCGGAGGGTCTGCAGACGCGCCTCCTCGGAAGGCCCCGCCAGTACCGCGTTGAGGTGGGCGTAGCTCTCCAGGTGCCGGATAGCAACACTCAGGCCGCGACGCTCGTCGCGGCCTGCATAGAGAGTTGAAAAACGGCCTTCCAAAAGTTTTTCGAGGCGCCGGTAGCGGCCCCCGATGAGCCGGGCTCCTGGTTCGTTATTGAAAGCAACCGGCGGCATTACCGTGGCACTATCGCTCATATATCTCTATTCCTTTCAGCTACTCACACAACACACATCCAATGATAAGCACTTCAATTATAACCGTACTCGAAAGCGAATGCAGCAGCCCCTTTCACAATGTAACGTTGCTTACACTGTGAGTCTTGTTACAAAGTATGCCGGTTCACCGCAGCCCCACGCTCGGCCCTTTACGATTGAGTTGGGTCTGAATTGGGGGGCCGCACAACAAACAAAGATAGTTCGGCCACCTCATAGCTTTACTGGCACAAGGAGGCCTCTTTATGAAAATTACTCACTTATCACGCTCTAAACGCAAGCGTGGAAACGTGATGGCCATGGTCCTGGCGACCATCTTCATCCTTTCCACCCTGGTTCTGACTTTCCACCATCAACAATCCCTCTCCCGCTCTTCCCTGGTTCGCGCCGAAGCCGAGCTGAGATTTCGTGAAGCCAGAAACTTCGCCCTGCGAGAACACCTCACCGGAGACTCTACCCCCTGGGGCCTGGCCGTCGGCGCAAACCTTGAAGAGGTCACTCCGGAAACCACTCACCAGATCCCGGAATCCTACGCCGGCTCGCTGTTCCGGCGCGAGAACGCCAAGTGGACCGGTCTTCCGGACCTGCTGGCCAAAGAGAGCGCCCACGCTCACCGCTATTTGACCTTGACCCCCAGCGGGTTCGGGGGGCTCTCCGGGGGAGTAAGAAAAGGCTCCTACCGCATGGTGGAAACCGACATCCCCGGGTATGCCGCCTACGCCCCCAACGGGGAAGTTCGACTGGGCGGAGTGATGGGTTGGCAAAACCCCTCCTACGATGAAGAGACCGCTTCCACCGAAGCCTACTCCGGGGTTCCTGCCATCATCGGAGCCCAGGGAGATATCGAAATCCAGGAGCTTTCCTACGGCGAAGCCCATACCCTAGAGGGGGATATCAATATTGAAGAAGGGGCCGGGGTCGGCTTTGCCGGTGCTCTGCCGCTACCCCGCTACGAAGACGGCATCGCCGACCACCTGAGCGACGCCCGCTCCACTCTCTTCTCCTCCTCGGCCACCGGAGACAAGACCGAACTCATCAGTGAACACACCAGCCTCGGTGATCTTCTGGATATCGCCTTCGGCGGCAGCTTCAACCCCGAGCGCCTGCTCAGTCTGCGCCAGGCCATGGAGTTTCCCACTCCTATGATCCCCGGGGGCAGCATGGTGGTACCCGGCGTGGTCTGGGAGATCTGGTTGCACGTGCCGTTTCAGCCCGACCTGGGCTTCTCTTCCCAGCACGATCCAGACCTGGATCGCCTGACAGAAATCCAGCAAGAGCAAGAAGAAGCCGGTGAACTGCTGAAGGAAGCTGCCGAGCGACTGAAAGCAGCCAAGACCGTTCTGGAGGCTGCCCAGGCCGCCTACGCAGCCAACCCCAGCGCGGCCAACGAAACCGCATTACACCTGGCTCAAACCGAGTACAATGCGGCCCAGGACGCGGTCGCCGACATCCACGAGTTTATTGAAGACTCTTCCGAGGAAGCCGGCGATATCGCCGACGGCAAACTGGGCGGCGGCATGTCTTCTCTCCCCCAAACCAGGCTGGAAGACCCCCCGGGACGAGACGGCCAGTGGGGCTGGAACTACTCCAAGACCATGGGCAAGATGTTCGACCTGGTGACCACCATCGCCAAGGGTGGCAGTATGAAAAGTATCGCCGAAAGCATCAGCGAAAATGTGAGAGTCGTGCACTACGGACCCGAAGACGAAGTCCCGGGCTTTGAATGGACCGGAAGTGCCTTCGTGTCCCGCTCCACCTGGACCGTCCCTTCGGGCCGCACCCTGCGCTTCGACGGAGATATGGTGGTGAGAGGCGACCTCTGGCTGCAACGCGGCACGGTCATGGTGATCGACGGAGACCTCCGAGTGGAGTCTCCCGGCACCCCCAGCATCAGCGACTCCACCGCCCCCAGCGGCCGGGTCTTCTTCGAGGAGGGCTCGACCCTGATCGTGACCGGAAACTTCGAGTGTGAAGGCTCCTCCCATTTCGGCTCTATTATGGTGGGTGGAGAACCCAACGAGATCCACCCCATCAGTTCGGCCCTGCTGGTCGACGGAGACATCAACATCCCCCACGGAGTTTACGCCGGTCATACCCTTCCCGACCTGATCGCCGGACTGGACCCGTCCGAGCTCGGACTCCCCGGACCCCTGGCCGACGCCGTCGGCGAACAACTGGGTGCCGGAGCCAACCAGGCCCAGCAACTGATGGGTGAAATGGCACCGCTGTTTTCCAAGCTGGCCGGCCCCTTTCACCTGAGAAACCCCTACTTCGCCCGCTACGCCACCACGTTCCAACTGGTCACCATCCCCTTTCCCCCGGTAGTGGCGGTGACCCCGATCCCCTCACCCAAGGAAAACCTGCACGTGTTCGCCTTTCGGGCCGAGACCTTCGCCTACACCATCGGGCTCAACGCCACCCTGGGAGAGAATCTCTATCCTCAGGCCGACTGGTGGCCCTTCGGAAACGGCGTGGTGCCGATGGCGCTCAACCTGGACCTCGACGGAGCGGTAGGAGCCTTTACCAATCTGGCCGCCCTGGAGAGAGCCTCCGAGCTAGACCCCACCGAGATCGAGTCAGACGTTCAGACCTTTATTACCACCCTGGAAGAGCGCACCATCAAGTGGGCCATCGAGGAAGGTCTGCAGAAGCTCACCGCAGAGGCCGCACGAATCCTCACCCCGGGTGGCTTCGGACCCATCGTGGACTCTATCACCGCAGTCATGAATGAACTGGAGACCGACGAGGACGCCGTGGAAGATTTCTACAACGGCTTCGTAGGTGATATGCAGGACCAGATGGGCGGACTGGCCCGCGACTTGATGAGTGAACTGCTGGCCTCCACCAACGTCCTGAATCAAGACGAATACCTTCGGCAGTACGCCGGGTTGCTGGTCTACGGGCGAAACATTCAGGTCTCATCGGAGGCCCGCCAGGTTAGCGGGATGTTCGTGGCCGAAAACGACATCCGGATCGACGCCGACCTCACGGTAGGCACCTTGATGTCACTGAACGGCTCCATCGAGACCGGCGACTTCCTCTACTACCCCCACTTCAATCAGGCTTCCCTCTACGTGCCTCTACCGGTACCTGGCAACTCGGCGCTGGAACGCGCGGAATTCCGGGCTTACGGAGCCTCCCACGACAGCGGAATAGCGGTTCAAGTGGGACCGCCCCCCGTGACCAACATCATCACCGTAGGAGGTTGGGACAATGAGTAATCGACGCGGATTCTCCTTGATGGAGATAGTGATAGCCCTGGCCGTGTGCTGCGTGGCCCTGGTAGCCTTCCTCAGCATCTTTGCCAAGAACAACGACCACGCCCTGGGGAGCCGCAACCGAAGTGTGGCGATCTTGCTGGCAGAAAGCCTGATGGATGACATCGAGGCCCACACCTACGGCACCCCTCAGCCGAGACGCTGGACACAAACCGAGGAAGCGCCGGTAGAAGTCTGGGTCAGCGGCCGGGAACAACAGATGAAGTTCCACAAAACCGTGACCTTCGAAAACGGCAGCTTCGTGGGCGACGGCTCCGGCGACAAGGATCTGATAACCATCACGATCACCTGGAGGGAAGGCTTCGGAGACGATCAGACCAGCGGCGACGACAACAAGGAACTCCAGGTGAGAGTTCCGGTGTGGAGGTAACGACATGAGACACCAACGCGGAATGACCCTTACCGAACTCATTATCTACATGGCCCTGGCGGTGCTGGCCTGTGTGCTTCTCTGGTCCTTCCAGAAGATCACCTTCGGAACCCGGCAAGCCTCGGCCGCCACCTACCTGGTTAACGGTGAGACCGAGACCTGCATCAACTGGATCCGACAGGATGTCAACGAGACCGCCCTGGCCAGCATTCAGCTCTACCCTTCGGAGGGCTCACCCTCGGAGGCTCCCGGAATGGCGCTGGTTTCTAATCGAGCCTACTCCGAGGAACTACGGGGTAAGCCACTGGTCAACAATTGGGGGGCCCCCAGGTGGGACAAGCACGTGTTGTACACCCTGGACATCCCAAGCGGTGCCCAGACCGGGCAGTTGGTTCGTTGGGAGCGCGAGATCGCCCCCAAAAACCTCCTCCCGGTTCTGGCCGAGGTTCTACCTTCCACCTTCACCGACCGCAGCCGAGTGGTCCTGCGCGACGTGCTGGCGCCCCACACCACAGTGGAGAAAGTAGGCCGGGAAGGCCGCATCGAGACCGATGAATTCGGTGGGTTTCGCTCTCAATTCGTGCGCCGTGTGGGAGGCTCCGGGGGAGAGGAAGTCTTCACCACGGTCAACCCCACCGCCGGCAACCCCCGGGATAACACCCGCCTGCTGGAGTTCGAGTTGAAGATCCTGGAAGACGGGAAGAACTTCTACTCGGTGAGCTTTCGAAGCGCCGCCCGTCACTAACCGGAAAGACCCTAAAAGCCCGCGAGAGATCGCGGGCTTTTTCGTGCTTCTATAGCAACCAACCCACCAGCCCCGGGCCCATCGCGGCTCCTAGGGTGGCCAAAACACCGGCGCCAAGGGCGGCGGCAAAGCGCCCGTGACGCGCCCCTGCCTTCGCCCCCCAGCGGGCCAGGAAGGCTGCTCCAAGTCCGGAGATTACAGCGCACACTCCGTAGATGGTAAAGAAAATCACAGAGGCAATGCCTCGCATCAGGCCTCCGCCCGTAGTCGGTGCATCGGCCATGCCACTAAGAATCAGTACGAAAACTCCAGTCGTAGCGAGCAGCATCCCGACAGCGGTAAAGAGGAACGCCCCTGCACCGGCACTCGCGGCCCGATCAGGCGCTGGTCCTCTAGAAGGTCCGTAGCCGCTGGCGGCTCCAAAGGCCGCGGGCAGCGAAACCGCTCCAAGCACGAGGAGCATGGACCAGAAATGCCTGGGAAGGCGTATGGGTTGACTCTTTTCTTTGTCGTGGACGAGAGGTGGAGGTGGGGGTTCCACCCCGATGCGAATACTGGAAGCCAGGTTTTCTCCCAACTCAGGGCTGACCGGTTTCTCATCGAACAGGCATAAATTCACCAACTTCTGCTCGATCTCGAAAACCAGCAGACACAAGTGATCATTGTCCTTGCGCTTACGCGAAGCGGTCAAAAGAAAAGCGGGACGCCCGTCTACCTGAGTAGGAGTCAACTTTTCCAGGGCATATTGCATCAGCCGATCGTTTAGTAAGCGCTGCGAACGAGTCTCGAGATCTCCAGCTATCTCTTCGTATCCTTGCTGAGCTTGCTGTAAGAGGGCGCGGGCCGATGCCACCTGTTTTGGGTCGGCCTTCTCATCTTTGGATCCGCTCAGCAACTTCCGGGTCTCTTCCACCAGTGCCCAGACGGAGTCGAGCTCAGCCTGGTCTGCTTGCACTCGGTCAAATCTGAGAGGGTGTTGGTGGCTCAGGTATCGAGCGGCCGTGGCCGGACCATATTTGTCGAGAGACTCGATCGCTTCGGCCATCCTCTCGGCTTGCCTCGCTCGACGATCCTCGTTCTCTTCAAGCACCTGCAGGCGCCTGCGCCTCCCCTCCCGCCAAACGTCGTCCTTAAGCTCCCAGCGGCCGGGAACTTGGTAAGAGAAATGGGTGCCGGCCCGTTTTGCCACGGCTTCTTGCGGCGGAACAGGCCACCAGAGGTAACCACCAATAGCCAGAAGGATGAAAAATAGAAGATAAAGGATACGCACAAGGACATTGTAGCGAAACCTGTCCAGGTCGAATAGGGTCGTTCGACCCCAGGAGCTCATCGACGGGCTCAGAATGGGAAGCCATGAAAGTCTTTTGGATCTTATTTTCTTTGCTGATTTTTTGCCTCGGTGGCTGCGGTCGGAGTTCGGTGGCCCTGGCACAACCCGTGTCCTCTCCCGAGGTTAGCCCTACCACCTTTACCGACACGGTCACTGCCCTGCGGGAGAAGCACGGAGCCCGGGCCGTACTCGCCGGTGTTTGGCAAGGCGAGCAAGAGATCGCAAAACTTGCCCTGGGCCCCTCCATGACCGGTGTTCCGGCCACCACCGACATGACCGTCCGCATCGGAGGGATCTCCCAGCTTTTCATGGGCACCCTGGTGATGAGGCTGGCTGAGAAGGGCCATTTTTCGTTGGACGACAAAATCTCAAAATGGTTGCCGGACCTCTTCCAGGCCGATCAAGTAACGATTGGAATGCTCATTCGCAATATGGGCGGCTACCGGGATCACGTGCGGGACGAAGCCTTCGGAGAAGCCGTGCTGGCCCAGCCGTTTCGTCAGTTCAGCCCTGAAGAACTGGTGGAACTCTCGGTGCAAGACGGTCAGTCGAACTTCCCCCCGGGTTCCTCCCAGCAGTACTCGCACACCGAGTTCATCATCTTAAGAATGGTCCTCGAAAAAGCCACCGGCCGAAGCATGCCCGAACTGTATCAGCAGGAAGTCCTGGACCCTCTGGGGTTGACCCGAACCGGATACGGCACCACCCCCGAACTGCCCTCGCCGGTGCTACACGCCTTCACCTCAGACCGCGGAGTTTATGAAGACTGCACCTTCTGGAACCCCTCCTGGGCGGGCGACTCGGGCCCCCTCTACTCCACCCTTGACGACCTGGGCCAATGGGGACCCGCCTTCGGCCGGGGACAACTCCTGAGCAATGCCTCGTTTCAAGAACTGGTGAAAAGACCCGCGACCGCCCCCCCGGGCGACTTTTACTTCGCCTGCGGGTTCGTGGTGGCCGGTGGATGGTACTTTCAAAACCCGAACATCAACGGCTACTCCGGAGTGATGGGCTATCTACCGGAGCGCGACTTGACCGTCGTGGTTTTTGCCACCCAACCGGAAAAGCCTCAGGTCGAACACCCCGCCAAAGAGATCTTTCTTGACCTGGTGGACGTGATCACACCCAATCATCCGTTGAGGTTCTGAAGCCGAGGTTAAGCCTGAGGGGCGAAATACCGATGGTAGAACCATCGGTAGACTTGTAAGAGTTTGAGACCGAACCAGTAGTGTCGAAGTTCGCTCGATAACCAGATGCTCCATGCCGCCACGTCTTTTGGCGACTCACGCAAGTAGGCCCCAAGTGCACGCCGAATCCACAGACGTTCCCCGGCGTCAGCAAGCACCGTGCCAAGCTGAAAGTAGAGAGCGGACTTCAAGCGGGGATGTGTCGACAGGAAAGGGGCGTGCTTGTCAATTATGTATTCTAGACTCTCGGCTCGCCGGGCGTTGCATAGTGTGAGGCGCTCGGACTGGCGATAAACATTGACCAACACGTGGGGCAGCGCCGACCATTGCCAGGGGCCTTGCACCAGATTCAGGAAGAGATCGACGTCGCAGGTCGTCAAGAGGTTCTCATCGTAGCCGCCCACACTCTCCAAGAGGCTACGACGGATGGTGAATCCAAAACCTGAACCTATAAGGACGGCCAGCATCTGCCGTGAGTAGAGATCGGGCTCCTTTAGCTCGACCATAATCTCCTTGGGCAGCTTGCCGTTTTCCGGGAACTCTCTTACTCCACACCAAGAAAAGTCGACCTCCGTTGTCTTGAGATGATGATCCATCTTCTCAAGGAATGTGGGTTCAAATTCATCGTCATCGTCAAGAATTGACAAAAAATCGCCGGTGGCCTCTGCAAAACCTCGATTCGTGCTGCGGGCTAATCCCCGATTCTCGAAGTTAGCCAGAAAGAGTATTCGCTCATCCTGAAAGCTCTCTACCACTTCTTTCGTGCCGTCCGAGGAGCCATCGTCTACCACAATAAGTTCGAAATCAGCAAAGCCTTGCTGCAATACACTAGACATAGCACGTGGCAGCAGTTCAGCTCGCTGATAAGTGCAAATAAGAACCGAAAACCTGGGCACACTGATAGATTCTGTAGATGGGAGTGAAGTCCTGGAAAGGCAGCCATCCATCTTTCGAGAAGATGCTTACTGGGATCCTGGTAGCAGACTTTGCAAGCCCGTTCCTCTAGGAGGCCGACCAGGAACTCTCACCACCTCAGCCCGATGGATCTTGCGAAGCAAAGTATCGAGTCATGCACGCGCAAATGCCCACCAGATTTTGAGTTGAACGTTTAGGCGACCTTCCGGTGTTCAACTGGTCGAAGGACGGCGTAGATATTTTTTCTCCAGGCCAGCAGACCCGAGGACCCAGGCTCTCGCCTCGGCCTGATCGACTGGAGCAAGTTGCGGGAGATCGTTGACAAGAACTTGCCTCGTGGGTTACACCTTGACCGCATCGGTCTCATTTTAAGATTCTGCGGGGAGGTCTTCTACCAAACGCTCGAACGCCTCCATCGCAGCCCGACCTTCTTCCCCCAAATCAACACTGAAGTCGTTGACGTAGAGGTCGATGTGGGAGGCGATGGTCTGGTCCTCGAGTTCGATGGCGTTGGCTCGGAGATAGGTCCACAAAGATCGGGCTTCGGGGTGGGTGGGACCTGCGGCCATCACGGTGCGGGCCAGGAGTATACTCTGTCTGAGAACCTCTTCGACCTGTCCGGTGATCTTTTCTTCGACATCTCGGTGGGCCAGCATCAGGCCCAGAGGGAGGGGAAGTCCGGTCTCCTTTTCCCACCATTCACCCAGGTCGAAGGCGCAGGCCAGACCCAGCTTCTGATACGCAAAACGCGACTCGTGGATGATCACTCCGGCATCGACCCTGCTACCCTCTAGCACCGCGGGCATGATTTCATCGTAGCGCATCTCCACCCACTCGCTCACCCACTCTCCCAGCGCCATCCGGGCCAGTCGGCAAGCGGTAGTATCCCGCCCCGGGACGGCCAGCTTCAAAAGCCTGGGCTCTTGGAGCGACCAGGGTCGAGCAGAAACCACCAGCGGCCCGCAACCGCGCCCCAGTGCGGCTCCCGTGGTCAGCAGTCGGTAGCGCTCGCGCACCGCAGGCTGTAAATACGTGGCCACGCTCACCTTGGTGAAGGGAAGGTTTTCGGCCCCCAGGGCCCGGCGGTTTAACTCCTGGATGTCGAGAAGTTCCGGAGCCACCGTCAGGGAGGTCTCTAATTTACCGTGAACCCAGCCCCAGAACATAAAAGTATCGTTGGGGCAGGGGGAATAACCGAAGTCTATCTTCATGGCCGTTTGTTGGCGAATCTCCGTCTCGACCCTGTCATTTTTTTACAATTCGGAAACATCTGCTCGGCAAATTGTAACTCTGAGCCATCCATCGCAGCGGCTCCGTTGGGGGTTTGGGGTCGAAGTCGCTGCCGGGGGAGGCGTCTTTGAAGATAGCCTTCTCCTATATCAGGCTCTCAGGAAGCGACTGTGAGCACCGATAGACGGCCACGACTAAAATGGTGTCAAATCTAAGCCAGTAGACGATCCGGACCTGATATTTTTTGTGAATGCGCTCTCTCAGGTCCTTGCGCTTGTATTCCGGTACGACCCGCCCGATCTCGGGATAATCGACGGTCGATTGAGCCAGTTCCACGACAGAATAGAAGAAGCGTTCCGCAGCATCGCCGTCATTGAGGGCGATGACGTCGCAGATTTCGTTCAGGTTGTCTTCGGCTTCCGGCGTCCAGAGGAGCTTCAGGCCTGAAATCTCCTTTTGAAGCGCTCCACGAACTCATCGTGCGGTGTGGCTTCGCCTCTTTCGGCTTGCCGGATCCCCCGGTCCACGGAGGCCATGAAACGGATTTTCTCGAGCTCAGAAGCCACCCCGTCGAGCATCTCCGAAGGCGTTTCGTCGGGCAATGATTCCACCATTTTAAGGAGTTCTTGTTTGGTCATAGCGTACACACCTGAAGGTTCTGGACTTTGCTTTTCACGATCATAGCTTACAGAATCCATTTTAGGCCTGCTCGAGAAAAATCACAACCAAGAAAACGTAAGTTCATCTTTTTACAATTCGGAAACATCTGCTCGGCAAATTGTAACTCTGAGCCATCTACGCCCTGCAACAATACATTGGCAGGAGAAACACAGCATGAACGTCACCTTGGGCACCACAAAAAAAGAAGCCATGAGCCACCTCAGGACCTTGATGAAGGGCCACCTCTCCAATCGAGACGATGACCGGGTAACTTTGACCGAGCTGAACAATCACTACGTGATGCTCCAAAAACTGGAAGGGGAAACCCTGGAGGAGCTGTACGCTCAGGTTTGTCGCACCTTCACCAGACTGAAACAACTTTCCGAACTGTTCGACGGACTGGGCGTGGCCGGTCTGCTGGCAATGATCGTGGGTGTCCTTCTAACCGCTTACGCCTCGCTCGGGCTAGCCCTGGGGGTTGTGGCAGTGGGACTCCTGGCCCTTTTGTCCGGGGGAACGGTCAGTGCCCTGGTGGGGAAAGCGGCCGAACAAAAGGAGACCGAACTCGACCACCTGGTGCTCTGCCAATCGTTGATTTGTGGGTAGGGGTGGCCAGACGCAGGTCTGCAACTTGCTCCTCTAGTATTCCCGTGAGATGTTTTCATTCCCCAGCGGGAAGCTGCTCCCGTACCTACTTTTCCTAGTGCTTCTGGTCACCGCTGCTTGCGATGGCGGAGACGACCCCGGGAGCATCCTACCTCAGCGCTCCACTCAAGAGGCGCGAATCCTTCAGGCGGTCGCTCAGCTCGACGAGATAGTGCCCGACATGATGGAGCGAAGTGGGATTCCGGGCCTGGCGGTAGCCGTGGTTCGAGGCGATGAAGTTCTCTATGCCAAAGGTTTTGGGGTGCGTCGCGTGGGATCGCCTGAAAAGGTGGATGCCGATACCGTTTTTGCCATAGCCTCTATGTCCAAGCCGCTAGGAGCCACCGTGGTGGCGAGTCAGGTTAGCCTGGGAGAAGTCTCCTGGGAGACTCCGATGAGCGAGGTTTTTCCAGGGTTTGCGCTATCTGATCCGGCAGCCACGAAGCAGGTCACCGTGGGGGACCTGTACGCCCATCGCTCCGGCCTTCCGGACCACGCCGGAGATACGCTAGAAGAGCTTAACTTCAACCGCGAAACGATCCTGAGTCGCTTCCATCGACTGCCTGCCGCGCCGTTTCGCCAAGAATTCAACTACACGAATTACGGGATGACAGCAGCCGCTGTGGCGGTAGCAGAGCAGGCGGGCACGGACTGGCCCAGCCTGGCCGAGCGCTCGCTCTACCAACCTCTCAAGATGGACTCCACCAGTTCTCGCTTCGCCGATTTCCTAGCCCGCTCAAATCGTGCCCCCGGACACGTGAAAGAAAACGGGGTCTTCGTGGTGGGACCGGAACGTCCGCCCGGCACCGGGGAGCAACGCTGGTCCACCGGGTGGAACACCGATCAACAGTCGCCCTCCGGTGGAGTCAGCTCCAGCGCCGCGGACCTGGCGCGCTGGATGTCGTTCGTGCTGGCGAGCATCAATCGGACAAGTCTCCTCTCCGAGGAAGCCTTCACTCCGGCAATTACCCCTCAGTTCACCCTTTATCAAGCCAAAAACGATCAAGAAACCTCGGTCTCCTACGGCTACGGTTTTTTTATCGACGATCTCCCCACGGGGGAGCGAATCCTGCACCACGGGGGCGCCTTCAGTTGGGGCACCGGCACCAACGTCTCCCTACTCCCTTCGGCCGATCTCGGGATCGTGGTACTGACCAACGCCTGGCCCACCGGGGTGTCTGAAGCACTCTGCGGACGTTTTATGGAAACGGTCCGGCTGGGGGCGCCTCAAAAAGATTGGTACGCTTACTACGCCGGGGCGCTGGCGACGGCTTACGACCCCCAGGGCGAACTGGCCGGTCTGCCCAGGCCGGATCAGCCTGTCCTGGCCAGGCCTCTGCAGGACTACCTCGGAAGCTATCAGAGCCCGTACCACGGGACCGCCTCCGTGGTGACCGGCAGTCAGGGCCTGGAGCTTCGTCTGGGGCCCCAGGGAGAGGTAGTCTTCAAACTGGACCATTGGGACGGAGATATTTTTACTTTCATCCCGTTCAACGACGCAACCGGACCAGGCTCTCTTTCCAAAGCAGAGTTTTCCGGAGATACACTGGTCCTTGAACACTACAACAATCCGAAATCCAATCTTCAGGGATTGGGAGTCTTCACTCGGTAATCCGAGCCACCGCGATCTTGAGGGGATGCTGCCCATCGAAACTGGGAAAATCTTCCTCGGGGGTGAGCCAGGCCAGCTCTTGCAGCGGTCGTCCGGCCTTTTCCGCGCACCGGGTGAGTACGGCTTCAAAGGTGTCGCGGGAGACCGATGCCAGGTTGTTGGTAGCCAGGATCCTGCCCCCTGGTTTGAGGCAGAGCAAAGCTGGTTTGAAGAGGGACTGGTAGTCGTTGACCAGGTCCACGGTATGAAACGGCCCTTTGGCAAAGGCGGGCGGATCGAGGAGTACCAGGTCGAACTCTCGCTGGGAAAACTTCGTGAATCCGCGGCGGGCTCGCTTGCCCTTGACCCCGATCCCGCTGAGCTGCCACAGCACGGGAAAGATGTCTTCTTTGATGAACCGGACCCTGCTCTCGGGTAAACCGTTATGGCGCAGGTTGAGCTGGCCGACTCGGAGCGCCGCTCCGCTGAAATCCACGTTCCAAACTTCTGTGGCCCCGGCTGCCACCGCCGCCTGTCCCAAACCACAACTGTAGGCAAAGAGGTTCAATACCTGTTGGTCGGAGGCGTTTTCTAGCACCCACCGGCGCCCCACCCGCAGGTCCAGGAAGAGGTGCGGGTCCAGTCCTTTGTGCCGGGCCTGAATGGAATAGTTCAAACCGAACTCGCTAGCCCAGACCGGCTCCATTGCCTGCGGTTCGGGGGTGTGGAATTGGAACCGCGTCTCAAGTTCTCCCCGGTGGTTGTAGACCAACCATTCGCCGAAACGATCCACCAGAGCCGATAGTTCCAGGTCGCTGAGAGGTTCGTGAAAGGTCTGGG
This sequence comes from Vulcanimicrobiota bacterium, assembly GCA_041676625.1. Classification (GTDB taxonomy): domain Bacteria; phylum Vulcanimicrobiota; class Xenobia; order Xenobiales; family JADMJV01; genus JAEXNA01. The sequence goes on along the minus strand of JBAYRN010000028.1, from coordinate 34,591 downwards.
CCAACACCAGCGGCCCATACTTGTCCACGGTGAGCCCGGATCGGCCCTCCACGGTGCCGTGAAACAAGCGCCGGCAATCCGTGTTCTCGGCGGCCAGCTTCTGAACCAGGGACTCTCGGCGTTGCTGGGCCAGGTCCAAAAGATGTCCGAGTTCACCCATCTCGAGCGGAATATTTGGCACCCGGCGCGCTTCGCAGTACCCCTTTCCGTCCCTCCCTTAGTCCCCCCTCATCGACCAGATGTTCGGCAGGTCTCCCTGCACTCGAAGGGAAGCCACTTCCATGTTTGAGCCCTACCCCATTCTCGTACTCGACACTGAAACCGGTGGTCTGAACCCCAAAGAGCATTCGCTTCTCACCATCGCCGGGATCGCCTGGACTCCGGACCGCCGGCCCGCTCCTCTTTTTAGCTTTTACGTTCGGGAGCATCAGATCAGGGTGACCGAGGAGGCCATGAACGTCAACCGGGTCAGTCTGGCCACCGTGGAAGAGGAGGGCCTCTCCCCCAAAGAGGCGGTGGAAGCGATCCGCTACGCCCTGGACCATCACTACGGACCCAGTCGAGAAAAGGTCATGCTTTGCGGCCACAATATCGAGTTTGACAAGCAGTTCGTGCGTCGCCTCTACCGAGAAGCCGGGGAAGACTTTCAGGCCGACTTTTCCAACAAAACCCTGGATACGGTAGCCATCTTCCAGTTCTTCATGGCGGCTGGACTGGTCCCCCCGGGCAAAGCCACCGGAGACCGGATGTTTGCCAGCATGGGCATCCCCGTGCCCGATGCTCATCGCCACACCGCCCTGGGAGACGCCTGGGCCACCGCCCTCAGCCTCTCTCGCATGGCCCAGAGTGTCAAGCGAGGCCAGTTGCCGGGCGCGCTGACTCCGCAGTAGGTCTTATCACTGTGCGCGACTTCAGAGAAGAGCTTAAGGATGAAGCGTGTTGGGCTCCCTCCACTGAAAAGGTGTTTCGGGAAACCGGAGTGCCTTACGAAGACACCATCCTTCAAAACCGAGAAGAGTTGATCGGTTTCTGTGAGTTTCTGGAGCGAGAGAAGATTCGCTCCTATCTGGAGATCGGGACCTGGACCGGGCGACTGGTCACGGTCCTGCATCGCCTCTTCAGCTTCGACAAACTGGCCGCCGCCGACCTGGGCTACGCCCCCAGCATCGGTCTGCCTTTTTCCGTCCCGCCGCAAGCCGTCTTCTTTCAGGGGAGTTCACACAGCCCGGAGTACCGCCGCTGGCGGGAGTCTCTGGGGCCGGTGGATATGGTGATGATCGACGGAGACCACAGCTATGAAGGGGTCAAACTCGACTTTGAGATCAACCGGGAATACCCTCACCGCTTTCTGGCCTTTCACGATATCGCCAACCCCCATCCGCTCATTCAGGGAGTGGCTCAACTTTGGTCCGAGCTGGAGGGCCACAAGGTGGAGATCGTTCGCCCCCACACCGAACTGGGTCTGGAGCACACCACCATGGGCATCGGTATCTGGTCGGCCGCTTGAAGATCCTGGCCGGACCGCATAACTGGCTTTACTTTACAGAAAACTTTCAGATCGGGCTGGAAGAGTTTGACACCAGGGTCTTCTGCTATGAAAACCCGGGAGAGCTTTCTCTCCACTGGAGCGATGGCTTACCTGATCTTCTGAACCGGCTTCCTCCGGACTGGAAACCGGACTGGGTGGTCTGGTGGTTGCCCGAGTACCTGCGCATCATCCCGGGCATCGAAGACTGTCCCTACCCTACCCTGCTGGTGGTTTCCGATTGGAACGTCATCTCCGAGCCTCTCTATCAAGTGGTAGAGGCCTTCGACGTGGTGGCCACCGACGCCATGGGTGCGGAGCGTCTGCAGGCGCATGGAGTAGACGTGCCGGTCTTCCAGGCCCCCCTCTACGGGTTCGTGCCCGGTCACCATCGGCTAATTGGGGGCGAACGCGACATACCGGTGGGCTACATCGGCAACACCAATGGTCTGGTTTACAATCAGCGCATGCAGACCCTGGCGTTGGCCTGCCATGGGTTGGAGCCGGGTCAGGTGGTGATCGCTTCGGGGGTCTTCGGCGAAGAGTACGTGCGGCTTTTGAATCGTTTTCGCATCACCATCAACCACTCTCTGCGGGGGGAGTTGAACATGCGCACTTTCGAGGCCATGGCCTGTGGTTCGCTGGTGTTTTGCGAAGACTCCAACCGGGAAGCCCCCGAGCACTTCCGCGACGGGGAGCACCTGGTGCTGTTCAATCAGGACAACCTGGTGGACAAACTAAAGTACTATCTCTCCCGGCCTGAAGAGCTGGCCGAGATCGCCGAGAACGGCCGACTCAAGGTCCAGGAGTTCACTTACCAGCGACAGTGGGCCCGACTCATCCAGCAAGCAGAAGAACTTTACCAGCAACGTGAGCGCCCTTTCAAAAAGCTCTCCCTTGAAGAGCAAGACCGCCGCTACGCAAACTATGCTTACCACGTATTCAGTCCGCTGGGCCGCGCCGACTCCCTGGACCGAACTCGCAGGCTAGTCGAAGAGCGCGGTCCAGACGATTTTTGGGTCAATATTTTGGCCTGCCAGCAAGCCTTCCAAGCCGATCTCTGCGGCTTCGGAGAGCGGGAAGCTCTGCTCGAAGAAGCCGAGCAGAATCTGGCTCCGCTCCGGGGTCTTCTGCCCCGACTCAGTCGGGCCCGTATCCTGGTATCCTTGGGTCGCACCAAGGAAGCAGTGAAACTCCTGGAAGAGGCTCTGGCCGAAGACTCTCTGTTTGAGGAGGTCGCTTACTACCCCCGCCTGATGCACCCCATGGCCTTCTTCTGGGAGCGAGAGACCGACCCTGTGAGCAGAAAGCGAACGGCCCTGTGGATGGCTCACGACCTGCTGAGCGCTTTAGACCCATCCAACCAGGCCGGGCACGCCCGGGCCGCCCTGGAATACCGGGACGATCAACCTACCACCTGGATCCGGTTGAGCAACTGCCCCGATCTCTCACCGGCTGAAGGGGTGGACGCCCTCTCAGCAGCGCTCATGCATGCACCGTTTTTTCTGGAAGCCCACCTCTTGCGTCTGGAGTCCGCCTCCCCGCGAACACCCGGCTTTGTGGAGTGGGCCCGAACCGCTACTCACCTGGTGCGGGCCCTGACCGGCCCTGACTTCAGGCTCACCAAAGCAGAACTCAAACTGCGACTCCGCAAAGCCCTGAGCCCTCCCGCTCCTTCGCCTCCACCGGAGAGCCTGCAGAGCTTCGCCCAGGAGATACGGTTTCGATTGTGCCCTCCCGAGGTCGGCTTGAATAACCTGTTTCTGTGGGAGCCCACCAAGAGCATCGAGAGTATGAATACTCTTTTCCCCATCGATGATCAAGAGATCAAGGATCGCCTCAAACCCATTGCCGACGTGCCTCGAATGTCTACCCTGGCGGTGGCGGCCCTCATCAACCGGGCGGTGGCCGAAATGCCCGACCAGCAGGCCTACCTCAACGTGGGGGTGTGGAACGGCTACAGTTTTCTGGCCGGACTCCTGAACAACCCCCGAAAGCGATGCATCGGAGTGGACAACTTCAGCCAGTTCGGAGGGCCCGTGCACGACTTTTTAAAGCGGTTCGAACAGTTCAAGGGAGAGGCCCATTCCTTTCATGACATGGACTACGAGGAGTACCTGCGCACCCTTCATAAAGAACCCCTGGGGCTCTACTTTTACGACGGTGAGCACAGCTACAAAAACCAATACACGGGATTGAAGGCCGCCGAGAAGTTCTTTGCCCCCGGTTGCTGGATCCTGGTGGACGACACCAACTGGGAGGAACCCCGCCGGGCCACCCTGGACTTCATTCGCGATAGCCGTCGACGCTACCGAATGGTGCTGGATGTGCAGACTCCCTACAGCGGCCACCCCACCTGGTGGAACGGCCTGATGCTCTTCCAACATCTGGGGCCGATCCGTAAGCGCGGGACAAAATTTACTCGGTAGCCCGGCGGCGCAGGGCGTCCAGTTGCCTGAGTCGGGTTGTTTCTCGGAGCATCTCTTCAGCCTCGACCTGCCGGCCTAAGGCGGTATAGATTTCATAGAGCAGGTTGGTCACCTGGTGGTCAAGGGAGTAGAGGCGATGACTCTCCTGGGCTTGCTCGAGTGCTTCCTGCGGCTTTTCCTCTCGCACCATCAGTTGGGCCAGCAGAAAGCGAGCTCTGGCGTGATAAGGGTTTCGCTCGACCGCTTCGGTAGCCACGGCAAGATCCCGATCCTCCGGTTCCTGGAGTTCGAGCAGCAAGAGTAAGGGGGTTTCTCCCCGGGTAAATTCGGCGGCTTTGCGAAGGGCAGCGCTGGCTTCTTCCATTCGCTTTGCTCCACCGAGGATCAAACCAAGTCTGGAAAAAACCGCATACTCCGAGCCGGGATGGAGATCGTTCAAAACCCTGTTGGCGAGAGCCTCCAGAGTCAGGCCCGGGGGAAAAGACTGGCCGGCCGCCAGGATGAGCCGGTCGATCCAGATCTCGCGCTCGGCCGAAGAAAGCGGCGGTACGACTATCTCCACCCTCTGGGGCGCGACGAGCTCGAACAACCAGGCGTGCCATCGCTTCTGCTCCGGGTCCAGTTGCCCAAGGGTCTCCATCCCTCGCTCCAGGTCCAAGGGAAAGCCCAGCAAGAGCCGGCCCAGCAAGGCGGCTTGGACGATCTCCGGATCCCCTGATCGACCGGGAGGTACCAGAGCGGGGAAGATCGTGTCGAGCTCTCCAATCACCGACTCCTGTTTAAACAAGGCCAGGGGAGCCTCGAACTCCAGCAGCGGCTTATCATCGGTGTTCAGAGCGCCCGCTTCCCACTCGTTTCCAAGATAGCTGATCACGTCATCTCGGGTACCGAGAAAGGTACCAAATATCATGTTCGGCTCAACCAGCCCGAAGGAGTAAAACCAGCGAACGATCTCAGGAGTCTCCCAAGCCCGGGCGAGTCTCTCGTCGCTCAAATCCAACGGTTGCTCGGACCCCATGAGGAGAATGTCGCCAGTGGAGCTTCGAAAGACCAGCCCCTCGGGAAAGACCGAATAAAAGGTTCTCAAGACCATTTGAAGATCTGAGTCGCCCACCGAGTACAGGTGGAACCACTGGCACATAACCCCACCCTCCTTGAGCTTAGCCCGACAGCCCTGATAGAAGTCCCGGGTGTAGAGGTTTCCGATGCCCGCGATCCAGGGATTGGACGGCTCGCTGACGATGATGTCAAAGTTACTGGGGGAACCCAAAATGAAGCTGCGACCGTCATCCTCCACGATCTCCAGTCGAGAGTCCTGAAAATAGCCCTCACTGTAGGGTTCAAAGAACCTGGCCGCTTCCATGACCGCCGGTTCGAGTTCGGCGCAGACCACCCGCTCCACCGCAGGGTTGGAGAGGAGCGCGATCACGGTTTGGCCACTCCCGAAACCGATCACCCCCACCGTCCGGGCTTCGGGATGAAGGACACTCGGGAGCAAGCCCAGTAAGAGCTGGGTCTGCCGGTCCAAAGGACTGGTGGAGGCATCGACCTTTCCGTTGACCGCCAGGAAAACTTCGGAGGAGCTGTTCAGCCCCACGGTTACGGTGGAGGTAATTCCATCTTTGTAGAAGTGCGGCTTCTTTAGAACCGACACCGATCGATAGACCGAGGCTCCCGAGCTGAGTATCCCTCGATCCCAGGCCGGCAAAAAAATGAGCCCACAGGTCGCCACCAGAGCGAGACCGTTGGCCGGCGTGAGCAGTCCCTTCCCGGCCCGATCCGTAACCACCACCGCCAAACCGCCCAGCAGGTTCAGCAAGACGGCCAGCTTCAGGGAACCCTGAGCACCCAGCGTCGGAACCAGCAGAAACCCTCCCAGAAAAGAGCCCAGGATGGCCCCAGCGGTATTCGAGGCGTAGGCTTCTCCCAGCCGCCTTCCCAGCTCCTCCAACTCGGTGGCATAGAGATGGGTGACCAGGGGAAAGGTTAGACCCAGCCCCATGGTAGGTAAACCGATCATAACCACCACGCTCAGGGTATCCAGGGCGGCCGAGGCGTAAAAGCTTTCCACCAGATTGCGCAGGGCCCAGACTTTAAAGATCGGATACCGCCCCAGTAGTAGCGAGCTACCTAGCGCCGTGACTGCGATCAGTACCTGCAACAGGGCGAGATCGCCCAGGGTCGGTCGTCGCCGGGCGTACAGAAATTTGTAGAGCAGCGAGCCGATGCTAAGAGTGGCTAGAAAAGCGGTCAGGATCAGGCTGAACGAATAGGTGGATGAGCCCATGCTCAAAACCAGGGCCCGGGTCCAGGCCAACTGATAGACCATCCCGGCGAAGCCCGACAGACTAAATACGAACGGCAAGACCAGCACTCGGACTGCACTACGGGCGAGAACCGGCCGGGCGCCATCAGGGTCGTTATCCGCAGGCTCCAGACGGGTCTGCAGTGAATCTCTCCGGGCCACCCGGAATGCACTCACTGCGATGAGGGCGTTGACCAGAGCTGTGAGGCCGACCGAGGCGATCAAGCCCAGGTTCGGCAATAAAACCAGCCCCCCCATGGCTCCACCCAAACAAGCTCCCAGAGTATTAAAACCGTAGAGTTTGGAGAGTTGCTCACCGGTTTCGCCTTGAAAATTGACCAGAGCCTGGGTAAAGATCGGTAAAGTTGCCCCCATGGCCACGGTGGGCGGGAGCAGCACGGCAAACGAACTGAGAAAGACCGCGCTATTGAGAAAGTGCCTCTGATAGCCCTGAGAGGACAGCGCCAAGTAGAGGCTCTCAACGCCGTTTAAGAGGAACAGGCTGGCCAAGGCCCAGAGTCCGATGAACAGCTCCAGCTTACCGTATCCGGCCAAAAAATAGCCGGCACTTTTTCCTTCTTTTTTCCTCCCATCGGACCAACGGCCGGCCAGGAAGCTGCCCACAGCCAATCCGGTCATAAAGACTGTGAGGATGGTGGAGACGCTGAAGATGGAGTGGCCGAAAACCAGTGACAATCGGCGCATCCACAAGACTTCATAAACCAATGACGTGCCACCGGAAAGGAAGAAGAGCAGAAATATGATGCGGTAGTCCGATCGCACCCCGGCACGGTTCTTGGAATGGTCACCCCCGGCCTGCTGTGGCGCGTATACCTGCAGCGACAGGGAGCCACATTCCCTCACCGAACCCGCCGTCATGCTCACGAAATGGGACTGCCCGAGACCGTTATGAGACTGGCCCGCCGCCTGCTCGCCGTCAGCCTGCTCGGGTTGGTTATCGCCATAGCCTCCTGGCAGGGTCTTTTTACCCGGCTCGACTCTCAGATTCTTGACCGATACTTTTACTACCGCCACCTGGCAGGCTGGGATCCTCCCGTGGATCCACGGATAGTGCTCATCGAGCTGGACGACGAAGCCTTTGAGGTCATCGGTCAACCGGTCTCTCGCTGGGCCGACGACTACGCCAGGGTGGTCGAACGGCTCTTTGAGGCCGGGGCCGACATCGTGGGGTTCGACATCCTGTTTGCCCCTAAACTCGGCAAGCTCCCCCGGGATGATTCTGAAAAGATCTACGGAGAGATCGAGCTATTGGCAAGCCTGGTGCTGAGTGAGCGGCTGGTGCTGGTCGATTCCTACCGCCAGATCCAGGCGGAAGTGCAGACCAGCATCGACCTCCTCCACGCCGCGGCCGAAGCCAACGAAAACGTGGGGTATAACAACCTGCTCACCGATCCCGATGGAGTGGTGAGGTCCCTGGGCCTGTTTTTTTACAACCAGGAGCCTCGTTCGACCCGCAACTTCGCAGGGCGGATCGCCGAACTTTCTCAGGAACTGGAGATCCGCAAGACCGATCGTGGGGTAACGGGCCTGGTGGCCGAAGGCGATAAACTGCGGATCAACTATCCGGGGCCACCCAGCTCCGTCTTTCCCCGGTACAAAATGAGCAAGATTCTAGAAGGCCAGGAACTAGCACTGGAGGGGAAGATCTGCCTGCTGGGGCCTGCTTATGATGCCTCCAACGACCTGCACAACACCCCGCTCAACTTTACTCTTGCGACTCTCGGGATTGAAATCCACGCCGCCGCCCTGAATACTATTCTGACCGAACGTTATCTTAGAAGCCCCGGTCCCTGGATTCACTTTCTCTTGCCCCTTCTCGGTGCGCTTGCTGCCCACTGGCTGGCCAGGCGGGCCGCCCCCCATACTCTGCTCGTCATCGCCCTGGGCTCGCTCCCTGCCTACTTTCTGGCTACATTTCTGCTGTTCTCTAAAGCCGGGATCCTGTGCCCGATCCTGGCCCCTCTAGTGGCCACCGCTGGCAGCGGTCTTCTCACTGCGGTTTTTCGCTACCGCGCCCTGGAAAGTTCGCGTCGCTACGTGAAGGCGGTATTGGGTCGCTTTGTTTCTCCTCAGGTGATGGAAGAACTTTTGGCCTCTCCCGACAATCTACAACTGGGAGGACGACGAAAGAGAATCACCGTGCTATTCACCGACATCAACAACTTCACACCCCAATGCGAATCTCGCTCACCGGAGGAAGTGCTACTGATGCTCAACGAGTTTTTCAACGAGATGCTGGAGATCATCTTTCGCTACAACGGCACGGTCAAACAGTTCGTGGGAGACGAAATCATGGTGATGTACGGAGCTCCCAGCGATATGCACGATCACGCGGCGCGAGCTGTTCTGACCGCTCGGGATATGATAAAGCGCTTGAATGAGCTGAAGGTCCTCAAAGGAGAAACAGCAGGGTTTTACGAGGTGAAAGTGGGGATCCATACCGGAGATGTGGTGGTGGGCAACGTGGGGAACGAACGTCGTTCCGAGTACGCGGCCGTGGGAGACCCGGTGAATACCGCCGCCCGGATCGAGGGGCTGACCAAGCCTTTGGAAGAGGCCATCCTGGTGAGTGAAGTCACCTTGCAAGAGTTTGGGGGGAAATTGCCCGGCGTGGAGTTTGTCTCCAAAGGAGCTCAAAGCTTCAAGGGGAAGGCCGACAAAATGGAAGTCTATGGAGTACGATTAAGTTGAGAAGACCGTTCAATTACATTCTGATTTTTTTGCTACTATTCGGCTTGTGCGCCCAGGCAGCGGGCAAGAGGGCTGCCATGGTCCTGGAAACCAAAGGCAAGAATGTTCTGGTTTCCAATAAGACCGAGATGCGCACGCTCCAGGTGCTGAATGATGGTGAAATCGTCGATGTGTCTAAGGGAGCCGTCCTGCGGCTGTCTTACTTCAAGAGCGGCCTCAAGGAGACCATCAGCGGCCCCTGTCGGGTAAAACTGGGACAGCTCAAGAGCGAAAAGGTGTCCGGAGAAGGCAAGATCGTGGCCCAGACCGCCCGGGAATCCTCCACCGACCTGGACGACTCCAGCAACCTCAGACGCACCGGAGGGGCCTTGCAAGCCAGTAGCGGGATCGTGCCGGAAAACAATCTGGCCTTTGCCGACCGACAAATGGAAGTCGCTCCGCAACGCCGCCCGGTCGTCGCTCCCGGTGCCCCCCAACGAGACAAAAGTAGGACCGGCGCTCCCTCCCCGCCGGTCATAGAAAGTACGGTGGCCTCTTTAGTGGCACCAGCGGAGTTCCAGGGGCTTTCCTACTCCTATCTCAGCCCCAAAGACGTCAGGGAGATCGCCTGGACCCGGAAAGGTGACTATCAGTTTGAAATTCGAACGGAGAAAGGGCCGGTCTACTCCGAGAAGGTCAGCGGCGAGCGGATCCAGATACCGACCGGGCGGCTGACCAACGGCCAAGTATACCAGGCCGTTCTGAGCGGGTCCGGCATGAAGAAAACCCAGTACTTCAGGATCCTGAGCAAGGACCAGGCTAAGGAATATCGAGCTCTGGTCGCCCGAATCAAGGAGAAGGAGAAAAACGATCCCCGAGCCCTTTACAGCAAGCTGATCTATCTCAACGCCCAACTTGGGCTGCTGACTGGGGCCCGAGCCACCACCCGGGATGCTCTCAAAACCTATCCCAATGATGAGGGTTTCAAGACTACCTGGAAAGAGCTGAATCGGAAACTCAACCAGCCCGAATAGGGGCCTGTGGTCATTTGCAGTCCGGACAGTAGCCGTGAAGAGTGATGTTGTGGGAGATAACGGTGAATCCGGGCGGCCCCATCTGTTTCAAATTTCCGGGGCAGCCGTGAATGTCGAATACTTTATCGCAGGTGTTGCACTGAAAGTGATGGTGGTGGTCCAGATCGGCCAGCTCATAACGGGGAGCCGTACCAGGGATCTCCACGGTCTTCAGGGTACCTGACTCCACCAAACTCTTGAGATTGCGATAGATCGTGGCTATGCCGATCCCGGGGATCATCCTGGCCGCCAGTTCTCGAACCTCATCGGGCGAGAGGGGCCGGTCACAATCCTGAAAGACCTGCTGAATGGCATCTCGTTGCTTCGTCCGTCTCACTTCTCTGTTGTTAGGGGGTGACAGCTCAACCCCCTTCTGAAACCAGCTTAAACTTTCCAGGGCCCAGAGGCTGAAAGCTAGAACACCCTGCTTCCTATGACAAATTCTCCGTGGAAAGTAGCCTGCTTCAGCAGCCAGCCGTACGACAAACAGTTTCTCCTGGAGCACTCCTCACCGGCCCAACTGCAATGGACCTTCTACGAAGGTCGACTGCGTACCGCCACCCACGGGTTGGCTTCGGGTCATCAGGCGGTTTGCTGCTTTGTGAATGACGAACTGGATCGGAGCTGCCTGGAGGGTCTGAAAAACGAAGGAATCCAGAGCGTGGTGCTGCGCTGCGCCGGCTTCAACAACGTGGATCTCAAGGCGTGCGAAGAGCTGGGAATTCGAGTAGCCAGGGTGCCCGCCTACTCGCCTCATGCGGTGGCCGAACACACCATCGCCCTGTTACTCTGCCTCAATCGAAAACTGCACAAGGCTTACAACCGAGTGCGGGAGAGCAATTTCGCCCTCCACGGGCTGCTGGGCTTCGATCTCCACGGCAAGACCGTGGGGGTGGTGGGCACCGGCAAGATCGGCGGCGTGGTCGTCGACATCTTGAAGGGATTCGGCTGCCGGATCCTGGCCCACGATCCCTATCCCTCCCGAGACGATATCGAATACATAGCTCTGGACGAACTGCTGACCAAAAGCAAGGTTGTCACCCTCCACAGCCCCCTCACCCCCGACACCTATCACATGATCGATTCAGAGGCCCTCCAACGGATGCAGCCCGGGGCACTTCTGGTCAACACCTCCCGGGGCGGACTGATCGACACCCTGGCCGTCATCGAGGCCCTCAAGGCCGGCCAGTTGGGTGGGCTCGCCCTGGACGTGTACGAAGAAGAAGGGGACCTCTTCTTCCACGACCTCTCCGACCAGGTGATACAGGACGACGTCTTTGCCAGACTCCTGACTTTTCCCAACGTGGTGGTTTCAGGACACCAGGCGTTTTTCACCCGGGAGGCCCTGACCGCGATCAGCCAGACCACGATAGCCAATCTTTCGGCCCTTCTGACCGGGGCGCCCTGCGGAAATGAAGTCGATTGGAAAGGCTTCGTAAAATCGTGAAGAGGTTTACGCTACGCTGGTTTCGTTTCGCGTCCGGTCACGGTGCTTCTCCAGCCCCAATTCGATCAGTTCATCCAACAGTTGCCGATACTCCTTACCGCTAGCCTTCCACATCATGCTGTACATGGAGATCGGGGTAAAGCCCGGCATGGTGTTGACCTCGTTTAAATAGATCAAATCACCGTCCTGGCGGTCCATCAGAAAGTCGACCCGGGACAAGCCGTTCAGGTCGAGCACCTGAAAGGTTTGAATGGCGAGCTTTTTCAGACGCTCGATCTGAGCTTCGCTGAGCTGAGCCGGGATCTGGATCTTCTGGCCTTCGGTCTGGAAATACTTGGTCTCATAATCGTAGAAGTCGCCCCCGTGAATGATCTCTCCGGGTAGTGAAACCTGAGGGAGATCGTTGCCCAGCACCGCAAGCTCGATCTCCCGAGGAGACTCCAGGCCCTTTTCGATCAAGATCTTTCGGTCGAAGCGACAGGCGGTTTCAATGCCCTTGCGCAACTCCTCGCGGTCGCGCGCCTTGGAAATCCCCACCGAGGAACCCAGGTTGCAGGGCTTCACGAAAGTTGGATAGCCTGCCACTTTTTCGATCTCTGAGAGAAGCTCTTCCCGATTCGACTGCCGGGTCTGTTCCCAGTGGGTTCGGGTGAGGGTAAAGGCCGGGAGTACAGGGATCCCCCCATCTCGACAGACCGCTTTCATAAGAGATTTATCCATGCCCAGAGCCGAGGCGAGTACGCCGGCCCCTACATAAGGGATATACGCCATCTCCAGCATTCCCTGGAGAGTACCGTCTTCTCCGTAGGTTCCGTGAATCACCGGAAAAACCACGTCGATGCTTTCCAGAGTCTCCTTCTGACTTTGCCAACTGCCGGGTTTATCGGCAACCCCCGGAACCAGGGCCAGACTCTCGGAGAGTTCGAATCCGCTGGTCTGCAACTGCTTGACGTCGCCCCCGGAAAGCTGAGACTGAGCTCGGCTGGGGGGCAGCCACTGGCCGTCCCTACTCACGTAGAGGGGCATCACGTTGTACTTCTCTCGGTCCAGATTTTCCATGACCGCCCGGGCCGACATCACGGAAACTTCGTGTTCGCCGGACCGACCACCAAACACCACAGCTACATTCAACTTCTTACTCATGTTGAAAAAAGTTCTGCCCGGTTTTGAAACGCCCTTCTTTGCGGTATCGAAAACCGGGCTCTTAAATCGACTTCACGCGGTCCCAGTCCAGGGCGGGTCGTAACGCTTCGTGCTGATAGGGCAAAAGGTTCAGCAGCACCCCTACCCCTTCTCGCTCCAGGATGAGGGCTCGCCAGGTATAGGGGTGCTTGGACACCACCGGTCCTTCGTGCTTGAAACCATCATACTCCCGCACCAGGCGAGTGGTGCCCACCGAGCTTACCAGTTTGAGATTGTTGAACTCTTGCTCCACCTTCAGCGTGCCCTTGGGGCCGCTGACGACCACCTCGCTCAGCCCGGCCTGAAAGGTCATTTTTGAGCCTGGCACATCCACCACGGTCTTGCCACCGAACTGACTAGAGATCTTGATCTTCTGCTTGCCGTCGTCCACGGTCAGATCATTCAGGCTTGAACTCACCTTGATGGTGCCCTGGGAGGTGACCACGTCGAACCCCCAGGGAGTACTTTTCACCAGGACTTTGCCGGTATCGGTCTTGACCGTGATCTCCCCGGGAGATCTCTTGGCGCTACTGGCCTTGTCGGTCACCACGAAAATGGTTCCCCCCTCGAAGCTTTCCAGAGTGGTCCGTCCCGGACCACTTTTTTCGTCGGCGGTGGCGAAGGTCAGAAGGCTCAAAGTTAGTGTAAAAACTAGTAGTATTAATCGCATATCAGAGGCTTCTTTTACCCGCCAAACTGGAGGTTCCTTCACCTCGATACCAAAGTCTCAGCACGAGGTAGAAGACAATCGCTAAGCAAGAGGAAATGGAAATGGTAGAGACGGAACCCTTTAGTTCTCAACAAGCTGAAGAGGAACTCAGCAAGGCCGATTTGCGCCGCCGGGAGTTTTTCCGCCGGGCCAGGGAACGCTCCGGTTACGAGCACGACTGGTATATCGAGCGCCGAAACCGCAAGAAGCCACTGGCCTTTCGGACCACCGGAGGGGTGATCAAAGGGCTGCTGGGCAAGTTCCGGGTGTACGATTTTCAGGTCAAGGTCCAGCGCATCAAAGAGCCTCTGGAGATCAAGAAGCTCGACACCTTCACCATCTACTCCGCAGCCGACGAGAGGTTTTTGTGGCAGCACATCAAGACCCACCGGCCCACCCAGGATAAGAAGCTTGAGCCCAAGCCAGGAGCCGGCTACAACCCTCCCATGACTGAAGGGTTGGTGGAGTTGGCCATCAACCAAAAGAAGCCGTTGGCTTTGATGCTGCTGGACGGCAGCATCATCATCGGGATCCCCACCAACGAAAGCCTCTACAGCGTATTGATGAGGGTGCCCGACCTGCGGGGCAAAGAGATCCTGGTCTACAAGCACGGCCTGGCCGGCTCGAAACTTTTGGAAGACATCAAGGGTTTGTAGTAGTTCGTGCTGATTCGAATTTTCTTGCTGGCGCTACTGCTGGTCTGGGCTGCAGGCTGCCAGGGTGAAACGGCTCCTGAGCCTACCCCGGTGGCGGTCCAAGGGGCTCCCATCGATAGCAAGCCAACTCCTAGCGGAGATCGAAGAATTAAGGTGGCCCCCACCGACCCGGAAGCCCGGGCCGCCCTGGCCGTGGATGTTCCCGCTCCCTCCGATAAAAGCGGTTTTATCAGCCTCAGCTTTACCCGCCTGGCCGACTTTCCGTACGAGACGGATGAAAACGGCAAACTGCTTCCCGGCCAAGAGTTACCGGAACACATCTCGGCCCTCGACGGCCAGGACGTGGCGGTTTCCGGCTACGTGGTGCCCATCGAGTTTCAAGAGGAAAAGGTCTCCGGTTTGATCCTGGTGCGCAATCAACTCCTCTGCTGCTACGGGGAAGAGCCCAGGCTGAACGAGTGGGTTTTCGTGGAGGCCGACCCTCCGGTGGAGATGATCACCGACCTACCCGTCACCCTCTTCGGCAAGTTCGAGGCCAGCCCGGATGAGGAAGACGGCATGGTCATCAGTCTTTACCGCATGAGAGCGGTGAGTCAGGAAGTCATGGACTCGTGAAGCGTCTCGTACTGCTGCTGGTTTTGCTACTGGTGGGTGGCGCCGGGGCCTGCCCTTTTTGCGATCCGGGTGAATCCGACGTGTTTAGCGATATCTCCGACGCCACCGCCGTGGTCCTGGTGGATAAGCTCGAGGTGCGCAAATATAAGGTAATGGAGACCTTGATGGGTCCGGTAAAAACGGGCCGGGTGGTGGTGGCCGCCGAACCCCAGGGAACGCTCGGAAAGACCGGGCACCTACTCCTGACCACAGCCGGGCCACCGAACCTGCCATACTGGTCCGATGCGCCTCGGGCACTGACCGATACAGAACTCAAGTTCGCCCGCCAGGCGTTGGCCTTGCGAAACGCGCCGAACGCCCGGAAATGGGACTTCGCCACCGAGCACCTGGAGCATCCGTCCGCCGAGATCTCCAGCGCTGCCTACAATCTGCTGGCTACCGCCCCGCTGAGCGAGGTGCAGAGCCGGGGTGCGAAACGGTGGCCGAACCTGCTGAGTTGGGCCAAAAGCTCTAAGGTGGACCCCCAACGACGAGCCCTCTACCTGCTTATGGGGTACCCCCGCTACGGCACCGCCGAAGCGAGCTGGGTCGGGGACCTGCTGTTTAGCCCCAACCTATCGCCCTCTTCACCCATGCTGGGCCCGCTGGCCATGACTTATCTCCATCTCAAAGGGATGGACGGCCTCCAGCAGGTCCGCCGAACGTTTTACCAGCCCACCCTGCCGGCCTCCCGGGTGACTCCGCTCAATCGGGCCCTCACCCTGGTCTACGAACAGTCCGGCAACGGCGCTCTGAAAGAGTCCATCAAAACGCTTTTCCTGCAGGAGCTGGACCACACCCAGCGGGGAGCCTTCGTGCTGGCACCGCTGGCGATGTGGCAGGACTTCTCCGGGGCAGGCAAAGCGGAAGCTCTGTTTAGCAAGAATCAAAACGTAACCTGGGTGAAAGTGGCCGTGATCCGCTTCTTTCGCAGCTTTCAAGGCGAAGCTTCAAAGGCTGCTCTGGCCAGGCTGGCCAAGCTGGACCCCTCGCTGGTCCAGCGAACCACCGATGGATACCGCCGGGATGATCTGGGGATCGATTAGCCCGCTTTGAGGATCTCCTCGATCTGTTGGGGGGTCAGCTCGGGATTTTCTTTCGCGAGCTTGGCGGCGGCGGCTGCCACCACCGGGGCTGCCAGTGACGAACCTGAGGTCGTCGTTTTGGCCCCATCCTGAGCGGTGACTGGAATTTCCACTCCCGGGGCAGACAGTTCGGCACCGGCATTGGGAGAATTGAAATCCGCCGGCCGTTCGGGTGAACTTCTCGCGTCGGTGGCTGCCACGGCGATCTTGTGGTCGTTGATCATGGCGCTCCGATAAAAGTCGTCGCCCACTTTCACCCCCAGCCGCTCCCATTCATCGGCAAACCCACCCAGATTGCCCGCCGTGACCACGTGGGTGATCCCCTCCTCGGAGGCGCGTGCCGAAGTATCATCATATCGCTTCTGGGATTCAGCGATCTTGTCGCTATTCTTGATGGTCTCCGTCAGATTATCACCCAGGGCCTGAGCTAGCTCTCGGTCGCCCACCTCTCCCTCAAAGCCCAACGACCTGGCCAGGTTTTTGCGGAACTGGCTATCTCCCTTAGCTTTGCCCCAGATATTCTGAGCCAGGCGGCCTTGCGCCATGCTCTGAGACTGATTCACCGTTCTCACCTTGGAGTCGGGGTCTTCGATCAGCTCTTCCAGGGCCTTCGAGGTGTCGTCCAGGAGCCCCGTGTAGTTCGACTCCGCATAGTTGCGGAGAGCCGACTTATCACCCCGGGAGAGAGCCTGCTCCAGTTCCTGCATATTGCCCCCCTGGTTGGTCTGGAACCGCTGCACCTCTTGATCGCCGAGACCCGCCTGCTCCTGCAGACGGCCCTCCACCAACTCTCCGTGGGTAAAGACACCGGGCTTGTCGGCGTTTCTGAACTCATCGAACACGGCGACTTCCGCATCTGGCTCATACTTCTCCGCTCGGGTCGTACCGAAGGAGTTGCGGAGCTGCCCCAGGAGGCTGCTAAACGGCTCCGACATTGCGCTCTGGGGCGCGGAAGCTTCGTTCGATACCGAGGAACGGTCGGCCCTCTGAGATTGGCGGGGAGGGGAGCCCGCTGCACCGTTGCGAGGTTGGGGGCGATAGGCACTGGTTTCTCTCAAGGCAGGGGCTACGAAGGTGGGCTCAATCATGACTGCTCAAGCATAAGATAGAGAGGGCCGGAGGTCGCCCTTTTTATAGTTTTTTAACCCCAAAACCAGGCCATGCACAGCCTGAGTAAAGTCAGGAGTCCCACTCGAAAAGATATTTGTGCAAACCGAACGGCCACATGCGACCGAAGGTCTCCTCGCTCTGGAGGTCCATGAAGCCTCCTCTTTCGTGGTCGAAGCGAAGATGATGCCAAAAGATCAGCATCTCGGGAAGCTCCACGGTACTCTCGCCGCCGGTCAGGGTCACCCGGGCTATCGGCGCAAAGGCGGTCTTCTCGGTCTGGCCGGTGGCCACTCTCCGCTGCCTAGCGATCCGCTCGAAGCGAAAGTGCTCAAACCGCCCTGTTTGCCGATATTCATAGTAGGTTTGGTAATCATAAGTCGGCACCGAGTAAGTATGATGTGAGATCTCGCCCAGCTCCACTGTGATCCTGAGTTGTGCGCGCTCAGGGTCCACTTCGATGGGCCGATGCCCACAGGAACGTACCAGTCCCAGGATCATGAGCTTCATAACCTGATCCAGATCCCGGTAGTAATAATCGGTGGGACCTGCGCCGGTGATCTCCACAGCCACTTCCACCGAGTCCTGATCCGGTGGGAGCATCTCCTTGAGCTGCTCTCTCACCAGCAGCCCTTCCACGGCCAGAGGTTGTAAATCATCGAACCCGGTGGCCCAGGCCCCAAACATCACTTGCCGTTGGGCTTCATTAAAGTACTGGGGAGACTGAGTCAACACAAACAAGAGGTTTTCTAAGAGTTGCCGGGAGTGCTCCTTCGGCTTCTCGGCCAACCGATCCACCAGCAGCCTGCTCTGCTCTTCGGACAAGACCGCTCCGGGTGGTGGGGTAAACCAGGGAAGGCTGCTCCAGCGCCGGGGGTTGGCCTCATTGACCAAACACCCCAGCAAAATCTCAGGGCCGTCCGGCTGCTCGAACAGCGCCTCAAAGGTCTTCCCACTCTGCAACTCCAGGGCGGTAAAAACCGCCGCCACCTGGGGGTAACGCAACAGATCGGCTCCCGAATGTTCAAAGGCATAAGACCGCAGCAACGGATCGCGAGCGATCAATTCGCCCACCCCAGCTTCTTCTGTAAAAGGACGAGAAAGCCGTATCTCTCCGAGGTTGCTGACCCGAAGGTTGCGGTTCAGAGCTTCCAGCCGAATGAGTTGATACCGCCCCCAGTCGCTGGTGCAGGCCAACACGAAAAGCCCACCGGCAAGAGACAGCAAGAGAGCGGCATAACGAACGGGAGTTCCGAAACGAGAGACCACTCTCCACGGTCGAGTCGCCAAAACAGCTATCAGGCAGAGCAGAGCCCACAGGAAAAGGGGGAAAGAGTCGCTGGTCAATAGACCAAACCGACCTTTACTGAAGATCAGACTCCGTTGGATGACCAGCACCGCTACCAGTGCCACCGCCAGTATCCCCAACAGGGCTTCCCATGACTTTATAAGCTTCAAAAAGTGGTTCTCGAGGGTGAAACTCAGCTATTAATGAAGGCGAGTCCGCCTCCCACGGCACCGGCACCCAGCGCGATCAGAGCGCCGTTCCAGCCGGCCACACCCGCGCCCACGGCTACTCCCAGAGCAACACCCGTTCCCACGGTACCGATGGCGCGACCCACGTTCGGGTTGCCTCCGAATTTTTCAGCGGTCTTGGCTCCGATATTGCCCATGACTTTGCCCGCGCCGCGAGTCAAGACGCCACCGGTCACCCCTCCGACCACTCCTCCCACGGCGGCTCCGCCGGCAGCATACAACCCGGTTTGCAGAGCGGAGTTCAAGATATTGCCCAGGCTCAAGGCTACGTCGCCTCGAATGACCCCGGCCACGTCGCCGATCAGGTTGGCGGCACCACCGATGGTGGCGCCTACCATCAGGCCGGAAATTCCACCATTCCAGGCCCCGATGGCGAAGTTTGCGTAGTTACCGCCCTTGGCGGCTCCGGAACTAAAACTATCGACGGCAGACGGCTTTGCGTCTTCTCCCTTTTTTTCTTGAGCAGGAGCGGGTTGGGCCTTTGCTGCGACTGCTTGCGGCCTGGCCGCGGTGGATTGAATATTCATGGTCAAGTGATCCTTCGTGTTGTGTAGAACCTATACTAACTTCGCGCGCGAACGAGTTTGAAAACCAGAGATGAACGTTTGGACAAGTGCTCCCTACAGGTTTCTGGTTGAAAAGGTGTCTCCGCCCTTGAGGTCCCCCCGCTCAAACCCTTTCTTAAACCAGCGCACCCGTTGCTCCGAGGTCCCGTGGGTAAAGGAGTCCGGCACCACGTATCCGCGGGCTTGCTTTTGCAGGGCGTCGTCGCCGATGGCGCTGGCCGCTTGGAGCGCCTCCTGAATATCCCCGGGTTCCAGGACTTGAAAGCGCCGCTGAGCGTGGTGCGCCCACACCCCGGCGTAGTAGTCGGCTTGCAGCTCTACTCGAACCTGTAAGGCGTTGGATTCCTTTTCGGAGAGGGTTCGTTTGCGGCGGTTCACCTCGGTGAGAGTACCCATCTGGTTTTGCACGTGATGGCCGACCTCGTGGCCGATCACGTAGGCCTGAGCAAAGTCTCCGGGGGAGTTCAGGTCTCGGGCCAACTGGTCGAAAAAGCTCAGATCGAGGTACAGATTCTCATCCCCAGGACAATAAAACGGGCCGGTAGCGGCGCTGGCAAATCCACAAGCACTGCTCACCTCCCCCTCGAACAGTACCAATCGGGGCTCGGCGTAGGTCTCGCCTTGCTGCTGAAAGAGTTCGTTCCATACGTCCTCGGTATCGGCCAAAACGACCGAAACAAACTCCTTGCGTTCGTCAGGCGGGGCATCTTCCGTGCGAGTGACGGCGGGTCTGGAGGATTGAGAGCCGGACAACAAGCTAAAAATCTCCGAAGGTGAAACCCCCATGAAATAGAGAAGGACGACCAGCACCAGGGTACCCAGCCCTCCCCCGCCCATCAGCGCCCGCCGACCTCCACCCCCTCCGGTTCGGTCTACCACGTTTTCACTGCCTCTGCGGCCTTGCCATTTCATAAGGCGATAATTCGGAACGGAACGGTTGGAGCCTTTTCGAAAATTTTGTGGAAGGCCCACCTCGTGGAACCGTTTAAACTCTTCGGCCTCCAGCATGTCACCACCCTGCTTCTGCTAGCGGTGGGCAGCTTTGTAGCCTTCCAAGCCGGGCGGGGCCCTCGCTCTAACCGCTGGAACCTGGCGGGCGGACTCTTCTTTGCCCTCTACGCAGCGGCTCTATGGACATACAAGCTCCAGGACGGCATCCAGTGGGAGCTGGATCTGCCGCTCCAACTCTGTGACCTCATCTTTTTGCTCTGTCTCGCTTGCTTCATCAGCCCCAGGCCTCTGCTGGTCACGCTGGCCACCTACTGGGGCCTGGCCGGCACGCTGCAAGCGCTGATCACCCCCGACGTGCGACATGCTTTCCCCAGTTCGGAGTTTGTATTCTTCTTCGTCGGTCACTCCGCCATCGTTCTGGCGATTTTTTTTCTGCTGGGCCGGGCTCCTCACGAAGGTCTCCAGGGGCGCTCGGGGATCAAGACCAGCTTTCTCTGGCTACTCGGCTATGTGGCCCTGGCGGGGGGTTTTAACAAACTGTTGAATGTAAACTACGGCTATCTGAGTGCCAAGCCTCAAAGGGCCTCGATCCTCGATCTCTTTGGCCCCTGGCCGGTCTACGTCGGAGCAGGGGTGGGTCTTGCCTTGGTCTTGTTTGTCGGGATTTCCGGCGTCCTCAGTTTGCTGCCACTGGAAACCCGGGGAGAACCTTCACGTGAAGAGTAACGCAGGACAGATCGACAACTACATTGCCAGGCTCAGAGAGCGTGGTACCCACGATTCAGAGGGTGTTTTCACGGTGGCCGGGACCAGAGCCCTGGGGAAACTCTCCAGCTTTCTGCTGCCCGACAAATCGGACTGGCTGCTCAAGATCGTGCAGTCCGCCTGTGCTTACCAGGCCCCGGAGCTGCACATAAAACAGACCCATCGTTCCACCCAGGTGAGCTTCCAGGTACCCGAGCAGATCGATCTCGCTCTCTTTGAAAATGCGATTTCCTCCACCAGCATTCCCAAACAAGACACCGGGATGGCGGACCTTCTCAGTGGTTTGCGGGCGGTGGGAGTCGGCCAGGAACGCGATTGGATCACCCGCTTCACTGTGGGCGGCGAGAGTTCCTTCGTGACTTGTGTGGAGGGACAACTCTCCTCGCAGAGGCTACGAAGCGAAGACGCCGTACCCGAGGGTCACTCGCAGGTTTTGCTGGGGGTGGCCTATCCAGCCAGTGAATCCGGCAAGATCGGTGGACTGATCCGCTTTGGTGAAGCGGTTCAAAACGAGCACCAGGTCCTGCTCCACAGGACCCGCGCCTGTCCCATTCCCCTCTACCTGGACGGGCGCAGGATCGATGATCTGTGTGAGCCCGGACTATCCAACGTACTACAATCCAGGGCCTTTCTGGGGTTCAATAGCACCGATCAGCCCGGCTACCCGCCGATTTCCATCCCCGGAGGGTTAATGGGCCAGGCGCGGTCCGAATCCAGGGATTTCTTTTCCCAGAACCCCTTGCTCGTCTCCACCCAGTCTGGCGGCGCCCCGGCCGGCAGTATTCAGCGCTGGTACTACAACTACGCGCGGCGGGAAGAGACCGGTAAGAGTCACGTCTTTCTGCAATCGGTTCCGACCCCCAGCCGGGTCCACCTGGTCAGACGAGGCGTGTTGGTGGGACGAAAAAATCTAGGAATCTCCCATCCCATCTCGGCCGACGTATTCTTAAACGCCGACCACCTCCGGAGTGACCTCACCGGGCTTCAGCTCGAACCGAATACAGAAGCGGTGGAGCTGGCCAGAGAGGGAATGCGGCGGAGTATGGATTTTCTTCGCTCGGTCGAAAGCAAACTCATCGAGATAGAGTCCCGCCCCATCGGCAAGGACCTCTGGCTCTACGGTGGCCTGGGAGTGCTCTCTCTACTGAGCCCCTGGTTTGCCTTGAAAGCCGTCACCGGAGCCGTCTCCGGAATCATGATCGCCCGGGCGGTCAAAAACGACCGACGAGCACTGCGGGACTGCGTGAACCAGCTCAACGACTTCTTCCGGCTAACCTCCCCTTGACGACCCGGTAACATCCCTGCAATGCCCACGCCCTGATAAACGGAATGATTCCTGTTCTCTCCCTCTCACTTTGACTAGCCTGAGCAAACAAGGAAGAAGACCATTTCTCCTTAATCTGGTATAAGAACAGGTAGGGGATGTGCAAGCACACCCTTGAACTATTCTGGGAGAAGTACCGAAAGTGGCCAAGAGTTTTGTCGCTCGACAAAGTGAGCTACAGATGGACCGGGACAAAGAGCGGGAAAGAGCGAAAAAACTTCGCGTCCCCGCCAAGAACCTGGTCATTTTCATTCGCCAACTTTCGATCATGCTGCGCAGTGGCATCCCCGTGACCTACGCCCTCGATACCCTGAGCAATCAACCCGAATCCCAGGTTTTGGGCCAGGTCGTGGCCCGTCTCTCCCAGATGCTGGGAGAGGGGCACAAGCTCTCTCACGCCATGGCCTACTTCCCGGGCATCTTCGACCAGGTGTTCATCTCTATGGTGGCGATCGGGGAAGAAAGCGGCCAGCTCGATGTCACCCTCGATCGGTTGGCGAGCTGGCGCGAACGAGACTACGAGCTGGTGCGAATGGTCAAGGGAGCCCTCAGCTATCCGTGCTTTATTCTGGCTCTCACCGGCACCCTCACGTTCTTTCTCTTCTACTCCATCCTGCCTAACTTTCTCAACATTTTTGAAGAGATGAAAGTCCCCACACCGGTGATCACCAAGATCACCATGGGTATCACCCAGGCCGCCCAAAACCCCGGGGTCTGGTTGATCGCCACGGCGGTGAGTGTAGCCATCTACGGGTTGTTCCGGGAGCAATGGAAGACCGAAGAAGGGCGGATCCGGATCTTCACCGCGGTTCACGAGATCCCGGTGGCGGGCCATTTGGTCCGATTGACCACCATTTCACGCTTCGCCGGCGCCATCGAAACCTTGCTGGATTCTGGGCTTGGGCTACAAAAAACCCTGAGACTGGGAGGCATGAGTTCGGGTAGCCCCATCGTTCAGAAGGCCTCGGAGGATCTGGTGGAGCGGGTGAAAGACGGCGAGCAGCTCTCCGAGTACATCATGATGAGAGTGGACCTCTTTCCCGGCTCCTTTGCTCAGTATGTGGCCACCGGTGAAGAAACCTCTCAGGTGTCTCGGATGATGGGTCACGCGGCCCGTATGCTCGACGAAGAAGTTTCCTACAAAGTCGAGGCACTAGGCGCCACCCTGGAACCGTTTCTGCTGGGCATGGTGGCCGGTATCGTAGGCTTCGTGCTCCTCTCCATCTTTATTCCCCTCTACAGCCACATCGGCTCTTTAGGGACTTAATCTTTCTCTTTAATGGCCTGAAAATCGACGGCTTCGAAAGTGAACGTCCCCTTCTGACCAGCCGCCTGCAGCGTACCCGAAGTCTGGGCCACGGGGGTGGAAGTGCCCTCCACCAGAGTCACTTCGATCGCTTCAGGATCCCGAGCCGCTTCGAACACCAATTCAATGGAAGGAGATGGCTCGTCGGTCTTCAGGGTTTCGGTCACCGAGTACGGTATATCAGGGAGGCGTATCTTCACTCGACCTGCATCCGGAAACTTGGATCCCTCGACCGAAATGGTTATCCTGTACTCGGTGTATTCTAGCTCCATGGGGGGAGGCGGTTCAGGCCGGCCTAACCAGGAGACCACGATCCAGATCAGACCCGCCACCGTCAGCAGGAGGGCGACCTCTTTCCTCAGGAAGAATTTATTCAGAAAAGTCTGAATTTTTTCCCAGGGTGTCTCCTCGAACTCGATGATGGCAGCTCTCTGGGGGGTGGACCTGGGCCGCCCGGAGGGTCCGGCGGCGGGGGTATGAACCACCAGGTCGATGGAGCTGGATTCCTCCAGCGAAACGACGCTGAAGCCCGCACTTTGTAAGGATTCCCGGGCGGCCTCTTCGTCTTTCTCGGTAATGGTTCCGCGTCGAACCTTGCCCGAGGGCGACTGCACGATAAAGCGGTACTTGGGCATGGGTTGGGCTTCTACGGCTAACCGGAATTTCTTCTGAGCATTCTCTTTTCCGTCCATTGCAGGCCTTCCGGAGGGATTCGTGGGAGTATAGTCCGGTGACCCAGCAGGCGCGGCGGCGCAGGAAGAAGCCTTCAGAGGCAGAGCAAGCCGAGAGCACTTCAGCTTTAGCCTGGCTATTGGTCGGCCTGGCCGGTCCGGCCGCCTTCTTTATGATGACCCCCACCGGCGAAGTCGAGAAGCCCGTTTCCCTGGTCCTGATCTATCTGCTTTCTGCCCTGGGCCTGGACCTCTTCGTGGGGGCTTCCCGCAGAGTGACCCTGCAGCGCATCTCCCCGGCGGTGGTGCTGGCGATCCTGGTGACCCCGGGTATTCCACCGGCGGTGGCCATCGTGGCCGACCTGCTGGGGACCATCGCGGTGGCCTCGGCCTCTCGCATCACTTACCCCTTGATCGCCCAGGCCGGGAAATCCCTGATCCCAGTCTCCGCGACTGCTTTCTTTCTGGTGAGCCGAAGCGAACTCACCCTGGAGACCTATTTCTTCGCGACCGAACTGTTTCTGGTCGCTTCCCTTCTCACCCGAACCACCGATCCACCTTACCGGTCGGACCTTTTTCTAGTGGTCTCCTACCCGGCCATCGCCCTCATGCTGCGTTCCCTGGCCGAGCTTCATTTGGCCTACGTGCTGCTGGCCATCCCGCTGCTCTTTTTGCTAACCACGGTGGACACCGACATGCTGCTCCGCTATTTTCAGTTGCAGAAAAAGCTCGACCACTCTCAGACCGAGATTCAGCAGAGCCGGCGCGCCCAACGGCAAACCGAAATAGAGAGTCGTCGCAAGGGTATTCTGCTCAACCGCAAGGAGCAGCAACTCTCTCTGCTCAACGGGCTCGGTCGGGAGTTGGAAGCCGCCGAAGCCACCGAGGACCTGGGCCGCTTTCTGCTCAACGAAAGCATCCGGCTCACCGGTGCTTCAGCCTCCATGGTGTGCTTCAGCGACCAGAATGACCGACGAATAGTCAAACTCATCTGCCCGGCTCCGCCTGAGTATTGGGGGATCCGCAAAGGAGATCGTCTACCAGGGCTCCAACCGGGAATTAGCCCCAGTGAGCCCTGGCGAGCACCCTTATGGAGGGGCAAGCAGTCGTTTCTGGTGGCCAAGCTGGGGGATGAAGGCTGGCTCCTGCTGGCCTCCGAGGAGTCCGACGCCTTTCCCGCCTTCTTGCAGGAGTTCTTCTCCGCCGTGGGGCGCCACGCCGGTAGCTCGGTGCTGGCTCTCAGGCGCTTGACCGAAGTGCGGGCCATCGCCCGGCGAGAGGCAGCCGAGAAGGAGAATGTGGCCGCTGAAAAAGAGAAAGTGGCCGAGCAAAACCGCAACCTTCGGCTCTTGATCGAAAATTTCGAGAGTATCACCGAAGAAGCCCTGACCGCCGATCATGAACTCCTGCGCAAAGGCACGATCGCCATCAAGCGCATGACCGGCGCCGAGGAAGTGATTCTCCAATCCCGGCCCCTCTCGGAGTATCCGTTGGATCAAACAGGAGTTCTGGTGGAAGGAACTCGCTGGCCCAGCCACCTCTTCCATCCCGGAAGCGGTCCTTCGGGCAACCTCCTCTGCCTGAGCCGCAAACCTGAGGCCTTTACCGAAAGCCAGATGGAGTGGTGCATCCTGATGCAAGACTTTCTAGACAAGACCATGGAAAACGGCAATCTGCACCGGGAGGTCCAGGCCTCCTACACCCAACTGGAAAGGACTCAAGAGGAGGTCGTGTTGTCCAGCCAATGGGCGGCCGCAGGCCGGTTGGCCGCCAACGCAGCCCACGAACTCAATACCCCGCTGGGGGCTATCCGACTGGCCGCCGAGCAAGCCAGCTTTTTCCTGGAAAAGAGCGACGCTCCCGCCCCGGCGGTGCAGGGCGTGCAGTCCATTCTGCGCTCGGTGGATCGCTGCCGACAGGTCACCGATCGCTTGCTCATCACCAGTCGCCCCGTGGATCAGGGCGAGGAAGCTTCAAAAGCCGGCCTGCATCAGGTGTTGCCCATCGTGAAGGATGCAGTGGCCACCGTTCAGCCCTATTTGAGAGCCTCGGAGATCAAGCTCGCTGATCATCGCCTGGTCACCGATTACACCTGCAAGGTCATCATCCAGGACCTCTACTGGGCCATCGTCAATGTTTTGAAAAACGCCATCGATGCTCTGAACGAGCAACCCTCCGAGGATAAGCGAATCGCCATCGGCACCAAAGAAGCCAAAGGCTACCTGGAGATCATCATCGCCGACAACGGCCCGGGAATACCGCCGGAGCTAGAAAAGAAGCTCTTTGATCCCTTTTTCACCACCAAAAAACTGGGCCAGGGGAACGGCCTAGGATTGTCCCTGAGTCGCACGAACTTGCGACGTTGGGGGGGTGAGCTGGAACTAGCCAAGACCCAGGGACAAGGGGCGACCTTCATCCTCACCATCCCTAAAGGTGACCGCTAGAAGCCGAGGATATGCCTGGGGTCATCAGGAAAGGACTCGAATGGAAGTAACAAGAGCGAAGATTCTTCTCCTGGAGGACGACCCGGAGATGCGTTCCATTTTGGAACAAATTCTGAGTTACCAGGATTATGAAGTGACAGCGGTGGAAACCGGTTTCCAGGCTATCGAGGCCGCCAAGACCACCAACTTCGATCTCATCGTGGCCGACGTCCGGGTGGACGGGCCGGACGGTATTCAGGTCCTCAGTGAAGCCCGCAAAGATCAACCGGAAGTCGGTACGCTGCTGGTTTCCGGTTATTCGTCACTGGAAGATGATGCACGCGCGGAGAAAGTTGGGGTAGGCGGTTTTTTACGCAAGCCGTTCGAGACCCAGCGCTTTCTGGAATTGGTGCAGCAGCAACTCCACAAGCGGCGCAAAAAAGAGCAGGAACGCAGCGACGAGCAAGAGGGCACCAACGTCATGATGACGCTGATCAACGCCCTCTGCCAGGCTTACAGCACCACCCCCCAACCCGGCCAACCAGAAAGAGTGAGCAAAGCCCGAGAGGTGGCCACCAAACTGGGAGTGGCTTCAGGGCTGGAAGGCTCGGTGCTCAACCAGGTGGCGGCCGCCTCGGTGCTGACGGTGCTGCCCGAAAAAATCGTGGGAGACCTGCGTCAGTCTCTAGTCCAATCCACCAGCCAGGTGGATTCACTCTCGGAAGCTCTGGCCAACTACGAACGCCCCAACGACGACGATCCCCGCCCTCCCCTGGAGGCCCGCATTGTCCGCTTTGTGAAAGCAGTGCTCGACGAAAAAGATTTGGACAAAGCAGGGCTGGACAAAGAGCTCCTGGTCCTCTATCAATCCGAGTCCTTGCCCAACGCGGTGGGACATACCCGCAAAGACAACAAGCAGCCCGGCCAATCTCAAAGCTTCCTGGCCATCGCCCAGGCCCTGGAGCGAGCCGGCGACGTCAACGGGGCCCAGGCGGCCTACAAAGAACTTCTGGCGGCCAAACCGGAAGGGGAAGCCGTGGTGGAAGCCCAACTCGGCCTGGCCCGCTTGGCAGTTCTCCGGAAAAAGGGTGACGAAGCGCGTCACTGGGTGGCCAAGGCTACCGAGGTTGCAAGTTCCGTGGGTCGCTTCCGCTCTTGCCTCACCGACTACTATGGAGGGCTTTTACTCCGCCAGGTGGGTGACAAGGACGCCAAGAGGCTCTTGCGACGAGCCGTGCCCTCCTTGATCAAATTTGGCTTTTCCGACGCCGTGGCACTCTCCGCGGTGGCTCTGATCGCCGAAGGCGAAAAGGTGGATCAGGAGCGTTGGAGGTCGATCGGCCGCCGCCTGCTCTCGCCCTCGCTCAGCCGAGACATTCAAAAGCACGCCATGTGGTTCATTCCGGCTCTGCTGGAGACCCTGACTCAACACCCACTACCCGGCTTCTTGAGTCGATTTATCAACCACCTGCCGAGACTCTTCACCAAGATGCTCGAGGACCAACTCCTCGAGCCCAATGACCGCTTGCGTCTGGTTCGACTGCTGAGCGAAGAAGAGTCCCAGTTGCCCGAGTCGGTGTGGAAACTGCTGAGCCAGGACCCCAGCCCCGAGGTTCGCGATATCGCCAAAAACCTTAAGGTGAGAGTGGAAGCGGTGGCGGCTCCCTCCATGATCCGACTCTCCTCACTGGGGCCTTTCGAGGTGCAGTGCGGGGGAGAGACCATCCCCGATCGTACCTGGCGCACCCAGCGCACCCGCTACCTCTTCGCCTACCTGGGCTACGAATGGGGCCGCCAGGTCCACGAGGAGATTCTACTGGACGCCCTCTGGACCGACAACGAAACCCCTGACAAAAAAGGCCTCTACTGGAGTACTTCGGCGATCCGGAGGATCTTTAAAGGGCTGGGGTTTCAGTCGGAGGTGGTGGAGCGAGTTGGAGAGACCCTGCGAGCCAACCCCAACGTCTCAGTCTGGCACGACGTCAATATTCTGGAAGGCCATTTCACAGCCGCCCAGCAAGCCATGGACAAAGGGGAAAGCGCCCGGGCCAAATCCGAACTCCAGGCCGCGCTGGAGATCTACCGGGGCCCTTACCTGGAAGGCTGCTACCTGGATTGGGCACTTCGGCGCCGCCAGGATCTAGAACGACAGACCGCCGATGGAGCGCTGCAACTGGCCGAGTTGCACTTTCAAGGCGGGGATCATAAAGAAGCGGTGGAGGCCGCCCGCAAGACCCTCACCCTGGAGCCAGCCCGCCAGGAGGCGCACCTGCTGGCCATGAAAGCGCTCATGGAAGGCGGCCGCCCCGAAGCCGCCATCGATCAGTATCACGAATGCGAAAAACTCCTCCGGCAACATTACGACACCGAACCGGAAACCGTGATGATCGAGTACTTCCACCGGGCCAAGCTGCTGATGTGACGAAGAGCCACAAAAAGACGCGCATTCAAAGATAGAGCAGGCCCGGAGGCTTCGGTTTGCGGCAGCGCGGGGGCGCCGCATGCGGCAGGCCTGGGTGTTTGCGGCAGCGTGGGGGCGCCGCATGCGGCAGGCCCGGGGCGCCTCAATGCACGCTCGGGTGTTTGCGGCAGCACGGGGGCGCCGCATGCGGCAGGCCTGGGGCGCCTCAATGCACGCTCGGGTGTTTGCGGCAGCGCGGGGGCGCGGCATGCGGCAGGCCCGGGGCGCCGCATGCGCACGGAATTTACTGGGCGTATACGGTGCGAGTCCAAAGCATGCGGCCCCGCATGGCATGATCATGCGGCGCGGCACGGCATGCACTGAGTGCGGCAGCGCCAGGGCGCCTCAATGCACGCTCGGGCGTTTGCGGCAGCGCGGGGGCGCCGCATGCGGCAGGCCTGGGGCGCCTCAATGCACGCTCGGGTGTTTGCGGCAGGCCCGGGGCGCCTCAATGCACCCTCGGGTGCTTGCGGCAGCGCGGGGGCGCAGGAGAAGTCGGGACGGAGGAAGATCAGTGAGCGCAGTCGTGGAAACTCGCCCCGAGCCTCACTTCTTGAGTTGCGAATTCGAGAATTTCGCTACCCATTCTTCCAACTTCTCAGGGAGCCTATTCTTCCAGGCATCCGGAATTGTCAGTGGGCTGTGGAAGTCGCGACGCCCTCGACCACTTCTAAAACCTGAAAAAGTAATTCGGCCCGTCTCTCTCGGATCGGCATAAACCACCACGTCGCCAAACTGCCTGGTGAATGCGATGGTGTTCTCGGACGCGCACTCTGTAAAACCCAGCACATTGGTCAACCGACTCTTGGCCCACTCCAGGCTCTCGTCTGAACGTGGCAAACCGAAGCATTCATCGAGTAATTCCGGTGGGCCTTTTCCGACCACATAGCAGGTCTCGGTCTGACGACGTGCCTTCCGGTCCTCCAAGAGTCGCTCGTGTGCCTTCGCCCGCTCTAATTTCATCCGTTGACCGAATAGCGGTCCGCGACCTGCGTATACGTTTTCCTTACCAAGGTGGGAAAGGTGGTGGTAAAAATTGTCGCTTACGGCCAGGTCATACACATTGACGAATTCCGTGATGATAGCTGCGGCCAGTCCCGGGAAGTAGGTGAGAAAATCCGAATCATCATCGGTGAA
Source organism: Vulcanimicrobiota bacterium (assembly GCA_041676625.1). Classification (GTDB taxonomy): domain Bacteria; phylum Vulcanimicrobiota; class Xenobia; order Xenobiales; family JADMJV01; genus JAEXNA01. The sequence continues at coordinate 4,588 of JBAYRN010000028.1, read as the reverse complement.
AAACCACGCCTTCTTACTCTCCACTCCAAGCACGGACTCGATCTTCCAGTCCAGCGGCTCGAGGTCGTAGAAAACGTTCACGACTTTGGCTCTCGACTCCAGCGTATTGAGGAGAGGGCGGAAATTGTTCGCGGAAAAGCCCTGGCCCTCTTGGATGTCGACGTAGACAGTGGTGTAGAGTCCCTGGTCCAAGCTTTGGACCAAGCGACTCAGTTCGGGCACATCGTCCCATGATAGAATCCCGCGGCCGTCAGTTAACTCGATGAAAGTATCCTGGGCGTCACGCCAGACTCCGTCGCGTTCGCGAATGAGTTGTAGGTATCGGTTGATTCGCTTCAATTGAAGCTCAACGGGCCGAGGCTTTCGCATTGGGCCTTGGCTTACTAGATAGATCGCTGCTTTCTCCATCGGTTGCACCCCTGACTCTAATCAGATTGAAAATCTGACCGGTTTACTCATTATTGAGTCTTTACACATTTCAGAGTTAGTGCAACAATACCCTCTATGGACCCCAAAAACAAAATCAAGAGCCTCAGACTACGGAAAGGCCTGACCCAAACGGCGCTGGCCAAGGCCGTCGGAGTCAGTCAGCAACAAATTCACCGTTTCGAAAACGGAATTTCGATCGTGAAGCTTGAGACCGCCGTCGCGATCGCTGCGGCTCTTGGGAAGACTGTCGACGCCGTCTTTCCGGGCCTTAGCAAAGCTTACAAAGCCTTAAGAGACGGCATGATCTCGACTGGGCGACCACCTTCGACAGATCAATATCAGGCTATTCGAAGGAAGGGAGTAGAGGCCGACCCTACAGACCTCACAATTCGACTGCTCCTCAATGGCCATTCGGAGCCGCATATTTTTCCAATCTCTCATCACGACAAAGAGCGGCTGCACCACATTCTCTTCCAGGGCTTCGAGTACGAAGAGAATGGCTTCTTCGTCTTTAACTCGGAGCAGCACCAGGTGGCGTTCAGTCTGGCTGAGGTCGCGTACTGCCATTTCCTCTTCGATATCGGTTGCTCGCTTGAGCGAGAGGAGCCATCCTGGCTGGCATCGGCCTACTTCCGGGGCTCACAGATCGAACACACTTTTGAGATAGAACCCGATTTCCAATCCGAGGACGAAGAAGACATGGGGCAACTCGCGAGCGTCTTCTGGTATTTGGAGTTGCCTCCCGAGTCGGGCCAGCATGTGCATTTCATCGACGGTGATGGGGAAGAGGTCTTCCTCCAAGCGCGCAACCTAGCCCTATTCATGGTCCCTCTGTCGTGCCTGCACGCCGAGCCGTACGAAGATGAGGATGATGACGAGGAATAGCCGCATGAGGAGCCCTCTCCGGTACCCTGAAAAATCGTTAAGGCTCTCGGGGCCTTAGTCAGACGAGACTCAGACCCGCGAGGTTCCATGAAGATTGGGCCGCGAAATTCGAGCCGTGTTGTAGACTGGTTATTCCTCCATGTCGGCCAGGTGGCTCATGTGAATAGTCCCATCTATCAGTCCCGCGAACTTGAGGCTCCAGCCTTCGTCGCCGTGAGCGAGGTACAAGGGGAGGCGATAGCGCTCTCCAACCTCTCCCGCAAACAGCGGGCCCCAGTCGATAGATTCGACATAGGTGCCCTCGAGGATGAGCAAGCCGCGCTTCACCTCCGGCAGGTAATGGCTGGAGATGACGCGGACATCATCGAGCAATAAGGCGTCAGTTAGAGTTAGTGCCAGCCCGAAATCGGTGCCGTCTGCGAGCAAGGTGCTGAAGGCCTTCTCGAACTCCTCATCGGCCAGAGAGCCTGTTTCAAGCAGAGCCTTTCGCTGGGCAGCCAGGACGCTCTCGAATCGCTGCCCGGTGGCCACCAATTCGGGGATGGAGGGCAACTCGGTGACCGTAAGGCTCCGGGGAAGCTTGCCGTCCAGCCAAGCCCGGGTCGCTTTCGGGCCTCCGATCGTTCCTTGAATCTTCCACTCGCCGGAGCTCTCGACCAAGCAGAAGCTCAATTCATCCCCCGGGTCTTTAAATTCGGTTGTCCTGAAGGTCCGCGCAATCTTCATCACCGCTCGGTCGCCCTTGCTCTCCACGTCGAGCAACTCGAGGTGAGGCTTCATTTCTGAGGTGCGGGTCCAGTTGAAGAAATGCTCCCCATCGTCCTGCCCCCAATCACTCTGCTGCCAGCAACCTTCCAGGTACAGTCCTTTGACCGTCGCCTCGTCGTGCCGGTTCATGGCCTCGACAAATGTTTTGCCGAGCCCATCCAAACTCTCGCCCACGACGGGCCCGGTGGCCAACAGGACAGCCAACACCAAGAGTGTCCAACGCATCGCTACCCTTTCGCAGGTCCAGGTATAGAACTCATTGTCATTGCTCCGTCGAGTTCCTGTCGCCGGGCGTCTGCCCTTCCCCAGCTCAACACGGTACTCCGAGCGAGCGAAGGAGACGGAGCAGCGCTTCATTCTGCTCGTGGGTGGGCGTCCATTCGGCGAGGTTCTCGTGCTGGCGCCGGACAAACTTTACGGAAGCCGCTATGGCATTGCCTTCTCTGGGCGGTGTGCACAGGCTGCCGAACGTCATCGGGAGCATTCCAATTTTCAGCACACGCAAATGCCCACCAGTTCTTGAGTTGAACGTCTAGGCGGCCTTCCGGTGGTCAAGTGGTTGAAGGAAATTGTGGATATTCTTCTCCCCAGGCCAGCGGACCCTAGGATCCAGGCTCTCACCTTCAAACACCTCTACAGGAGCCACTCAGAGCCCCTCTGCGGCACCCCTTCAATCTTTTAGAAATTTCTGTCATCAGCCTCTTTTCAGAGTCCTTAGATCATCTCTAAAAAACCTCTCAAACGGCTTGGTTGTGCGGTTTCTTTGCTGTCTATTTTTTGACTAAGATGACCCCTCCGGGTTAAAATGAGGTATGAAATCTCACATCACAAATCCCGCTTATTTCCGCTTAGACATGCTGCTTTCCCTGGGAGTGTCGCAGGTTCATGAGTTTGCCCGCAGAGCCACCGCCACTCTGACCACTTATCGCCTGATCCTTGGTCGCTGCCTTCTGGCCATGCGGGAGTCGAAGGGGTTCAAGAAGTTCGGCTGCTCTTCGGAGATCCACTACGCCACCGCCAAATTGGGAATGAACAAGAGGGCGGCGCGGGAGTGTCGCCGGGTGGCTCGGAACCTGCTGTATTTACCCAAACTAACACGGGCTGCCGAAAATGGCCTGATCGACTGGAGCACGTTGCGGGAGATCGTTCGCAAGGCCGTGGTTGAGACCGAAGACTACTGGCTAAAGCTGGCCAAAGAGCTCGACTGCGATCAGATTCAAAAGTTAGTAAGCCAGACCCCAAAGGGTGGCGTGCCCGGTGATGTGTTCGAGGATTCCGAGCAGCCGACCAGCGAACTGCGCTGCAAGCTTTCCGAGGAAGTGCTGGCCATGCTGGATCACGCCCGACGACTCCACTCCGTAGAGCAAGGTGAAGCGGTGACCACCGCCCAGGTGCTGGAATTTGCTCTGGTCTCTTACATCTCCAATCTGCCGCTCGATCAGGATTCGTTGGACAAGGTGCGACAGGAGATGGATAAGGACTTGCAGGCGGAGAGAGCAAGAGAGATTCCACTGGTGGCGGCGGCTCGCGAAGTGGCCGTGGAGATGGGTCTCTTGGTTGATCCCGATGCTGACGAAACGACCCTTCCGGGTCAAAATCAACCCGCAGAAGACTGCGCCGAAGCTCTAGCCCAGGCCCTCGGAGCCGAGCCCAGCCCGGAAGTGGTGCAAGAGACGGCAGAGGCGCTGGCCAAGAACAGCCGCGGGGATCATTTTGATGTCACCGGTCTGGAACTATCCAGGGTTGTGGGGCCTGTCCTGGTCGAAGCTCTACAGCGCCACCAACCCCCGGCCATCTCCAACAAACGCATCTGTTTCAACCCTCAGAACCGCCACACCACCAAAGCCCAGAAGCGAGAACTGTTGCGCCGTGACGGCTGGGCCTGTAGCACTCCAGGCTGCTGTCACAAACTATATCTTCATCTTCATCACCTGGTGCCACACTCCCAGAATGGCCCCACCATTGACCGAAACCTGGTCGGGCTATGTTCGGCCTGCCATCGAAACGTACACGAGGGATCGCTTCGGATCTTCCTCCGGCCAGACGGCAAGCTGCACTTCACCGACGCCGAGGGAAACTCGGTAGCCGAGCAAGCCGATCTGGAGTTGGGGCAGTGGCTGGACTTCAACATCGGGTGGGACGGCGAGGAGGAGGACTCCTTTACCATTCGAGCCCACCGGGGAGAGTGGTCTATTTTTGGTGAGGCACAGTTTTCTAACTCGTAAGAGACAACCTCGTGAACAAAGAAGTGACCAGGGCGAATCGAAGAATCGCTCTCTTGATGAACGCGAAAAAAAGGCCTATTGCAATGTGCGACAGACCTTCTTTTGCTAAGGTTACTGCTGTTCGCTCTAGGACGGGCTCCTAACGAGCGGTCGCGAGTGCCGAGTAGCTGTTCATCAAGTTTCGGTAGTTAGGGATGTGCTCGGAGAACAGTGCGCCCAACCCTTCGATGTCGTTGCGCCAGTCGCGGTGCAGTTCACAGGCCATCGCGAACCAACCCATG
>JBAYRN010000027.1:0-52570 GCA_041676625.1 Vulcanimicrobiota bacterium | reverse complement strand
CACTTCGAGTCCGAAAACTCGAAACGTCACATTTATTGGCGGAATGTACTCCCTCAAAAAAAGAAGCACATCCAATCATCACTATCCAGTTGACAAAGAACAAGGCAGCTGATTCGCTGCTGTAACGCCCGGCCAGCGCCGGGGCGTAAAAAGAATACTAGCGAGGTTGTCGGAGGGTGTCAACCCTTCTTTGCGGATTTTCCTTAAATAATCTTTAAAACCGCACCAAGTCTAGTTCTCTGGTGGAAGAACTTCGACCTGAATCCCCTTGGAAGAAGAGTATTGAAAAATCTTGAGCCCGTATCTCTCCGGATTGGGGCTAGCTACGATGTATCCGTCGGCCAGTTGCTTGTAGGTATAGTTCTTCCCCGTTACGGGATCTTGCGGATGGCGCTTGATGTATTCCGGATAAAGATCGTCTAAGGTCTGGGGAAACGTACCTTGATTGTCCTTGGCGTACATCTCCACCTGGGTGGCGATGGTCTCGATGTGAAACTTCGAGAGCTTCACCATCTCTTCAAAACGTCGCTGCTCCGCCCGCAGTGCCAGCCAACCCCAGGAGACCGGTCGCAACTCGAAGTCTGCGGCAAGTCCATACTTCGAAGGGTCCGGAAAGCTGATGGTATAGCCCTTGCGGTTTTCTGCCGCCCGATACACAAACTCTTTGCCGGTGGCCGGATCCTTAGGCAGGGGTACCGGGCGCGCTCCTCTGGGCAGCTCGGCGTTGAAGGCCAGGTTTAGCTCTTTCAAGGTAGGCGGATAGACCCCGGCCTCCATGAAAAAGAACTCCAGCATCGCCTGCATTGCACTGAGTTCTTGCATCCCTCCCCGAAGCGACTTGTCCGGCTCGGGTGAGTTTTCCTCATTCGCGACCGCCCCCAGCGTCGAGAACAGGATGAAAAATCCAACTATAAAGAGCCTTAAACCGCTCACTGGCCCATCCAATAGTCCTTGAGCCATTTGCTCCGGGTAGGGTGGCGCAATTTCCGCAGCGCCTTGGCCTCGATCTGACGAATCCGCTCTCGGGTAACGCCAAACTCCTGGCCCACCTCTTCCAGGGTCCTGGAGCGACCGTCTTCCAGTCCGAACCTCAACTGCAGAACCTTCTTCTCTCGCTCGGTGAGGTTCTCCAGCACGTCTTCCATCTTTTCCTTGAGCAACTGAGAGGAGGCGGCTTCTGCCGGCGCAACCGCATCAGAATCCTCGATGAAGTCACCCAGATGAGAATCTTCCTCATCTCCGATGGGGGTCTCTAAAGAAATGGGCTCCTGGGCGATTTTCATAATCTCCCGAACGCGCTCTTCAGTGAATTTTTTCTTCCGGGCGATCTCCTCTTGAACGATGGGATCCTCCATATCCAACTCCCGCCCATAGGACTTGGAGGCGGCCGAGCGGATCTCTTCCACGTCGATGGGGTACATCTCCCTGGTGATCTCCTCCACCGAGGGGTCCCGGCCCAACTCTTGCAGCAGTTGGCGGGAAACCCGAATCAAACGGTTGATGGTTTCCACCATGTGGACCGGAATCCGGATGGTACGCGCCTGATCGGCGAGCGCCCGAGTGATGGCCTGGCGTATCCACCAGGTGGCGTAGGTACTGAACTTAAAGCCTTTTTTGTAATTAAACTTTTCCACCGCGCGAATCAGGCCCAGATTGCCTTCCTGAATGAGATCAAGAAAAAGCATGCCCCGGCTGATGTACTTCTTGGCGATGGACACAACCAGACGGAGGTTGGCCTCGGTCAACTTGCGCTTGGCGACGCCGCCGTCATTGATGAGAAAGTCTAATCCGTCCAAACGAGTAAGTATTTTGTCATTCTTCTTTTTGGTATCCTCGCGCAATTTGTCACGAAAGGCCCGCTTGCCCAACTCCCAGTACCGCTCCACGGTCCGATTCTTCTCCAGCAAGTCCTTGATAGCGGCCACTCGATCTTCGGCTTCATAGGCCCCCTCCAACCGGCGCAAGACCTCCTCGGCCTTAGCGGCTTGCTGGATCGCCTGGCGGTGTTTAAATTCTGAGACTGCTTGCTCGGAACTGGTCAACTGACTGCGGGCTTGCTCCCCCGCCTCGATCAACTCCTGTAGGGAACCCACCACCGTCGGCCACAGGTCCTTGATCTCCAACATCTCACCGAGCGCCTCGTCACCGGACTCGATGCGCTTGGCCAGATCGATCTCTTCCTCAGGAGACAGCAGATCAACCCGGCCGATCTCTTTGAGGTACATTCGGACCGGATCGTCTAGAGAGATCCCGGCGGTCGAATCTTTCTTCTTTTTCTTCTTCTTCTTTTTGGCGGCTTTCTTTTTATCGGCCGGCGCTGCGACTCTCTTGGTCTTACTCTCCACCGGAGATACGTCCACGTCGTCTACCCGAGCATCGATCACCTCGATGCCGGCAGCAGCCATTGTCTCCAGCACTTTGTCGACCTGTTCTGGTCCGACATCCTCACGCTGATACAGCATCTCGGAGATATCTTCGTAGGTAAGCGTACCCGTCTTCTTACCCTGGGCAAGTAACTTCTTTACTGCCTTCTCCAGGCTGACTTCTGACTTATCCGACATTTTCGTCTGACTACTCATTCCTTGTACCTTTAAGTCTTTTTTGCAGGTATAGATACTCTCTATATAGCTCGGAGTTCGGACCGACCGTCCCCTCGCTCATACCTTCCAATACCTGTTGACGAATCACCTCGTAACGGGGCTCAAGCCCATTTCGTTTGATATCGCTGAGAAGCCTTTCCATGTCGGCCTGACTTGACTCAGGAACTTCCGCAGCCATCAAACGAGCCCAGGTGGCTTCGTCGGACTGTCCATCGAGATCAGTCCAGGTTAGAGGTCTTTCAATACTCCGAAACTGCAAAAGAACCTCCAGGAAAGGCCGAAGTTCAGGTCTAGAAAGGTCTTCCGGTCGTAAAGAATCTGCCACTAACTGATTCCACTCGGGCCGTTTCAGCATCAGACTCAGCAATCTCTCCTCGGCGTGCAAACTCGACCTGCCCCGAGACCGCAGTACTGTACGGGTCCTGGACTTCGTGGTTTGCCGAGGATCGTGGTACTGTTCTTCATCGGGCTCTACAGGGGGCTCCTCGAAGTCCAACTGAGGAGAGACGAGAGGCCTGGGAGTCGTTCGCTGAGACTGCAATCCCTTTCCATATCGAGCGACCTGACTCAAAATCACGTGCTCGTTTAAAAAAAGTAGTCCGGCCACCTTACGAGCGTATTCGTCTCGCGCCTTCTCGTCTCTGACTTTGGCGATCGCGGGCAGGACGCTTTCAGCAAAATCGTCTTTACCTGCCCTGGTGGTGAGATCGAACTCTTCACTTTTTCTGGCCATCAAATAGTCGACCACCGCCACGGTCTCTTCTTTTAATTTCCCAAACGCCTCCGGCCCCTGCTGCCGAATGATGGAGTCCGGATCCTCCCCTTGCTCCAACTGGCTTACATTTACCAGCAAACCCGCCTGCTCGAAGAGATCGATCGCCTTCTCGGTAGCGCTTCTCCCTGCCCTGTCAGCGTCATAGAAAAGATGTACCCGCCGGGCGTAACGCGATAGCAACTTGCATTGCTCAGCAGTCAAGGCCGTCCCCAGGGAGGCCACCGAGAGGGGATAGCCTGCCTGACTCACCGCGATCACGTCCAGATAGCCCTCCATCACCAGGGCCTCTTTGGCACGGGAGATCTCGCCTCGATGAAATGACAGTCCGTAGAGGTGCTCCCTTTTGGAATAGATCGAGGTTTCCGGGGTATTGAGATACTTCGGAGTTTTCTTGTCGGGATCCGGGGTAATGATACGCCCTCCAAAGGCCACGACTTTCCCGGGAGCGCTGGTGATGGGAAAGACCAGGCGCTCCCTCAGCAGGTCTCGCCCTCCCCTCTGCCTCACCACCCCGGCATCCGCCCCCTCCTCCATACTATAACCGGCACCCTGTAGTTTGCGTACCAGGGCGTCGCCCGAGGAGGGTGCCCAGCCCAAACGAAACTTCTCCGCCGTCTCTAAAGTTAGCCCTCGTTCTTGTAAATAGTCCCGAGCCGGTTGCCCCAGTGGAGAACGCAACAGGAGTTCGCTGTAGTACTGAGCAGTGCGTTCGAGCAACTCCCGCAGCCGGTCCCGATACCTGGCCTGGGGGTCTTCCTGCTCCGTTAACTCCAGGGCCACCCCTACCTCATCGGCGAGTTTCTTTACCGCCTGGGGAAAACTCAGACCCTCTATCCGCATCAGGAAATTGTAGACCGACCCCCCCTCGCTGCAGCCGAAGCAGTACCAGAGTCCACGCTCTAAATCCACCGAAAAGGAGGGGGTTCTCTCCCCGTGAAAGGGGCACAGTCCTATAGCTTTCCGCCCCCGAGTCTTTAGCTGGACGTATCTTCCGATGACCTCGGCGGCGTTGACCCGAGAGGATATCTCATCCAGTTTTTCCGAAGCGATACGGCTCACGTTTTTTCCTCCCAGGGAGAACGATAGCCGCCTCTCCAAGCGCGAGGTAGGTAGTAATAGGCGAGATCCAGGTTCAGCACCAAAAGTCTGACCAGCGCCACTGCAACATCCAGGTTCGCTCTCAATTCCGACATAGGGCCTCCAAGGACGCCACCTCTTCGGGAGTTAGTTCTCGACAATCTCCGGGAGCCAACCCCCCGCTATCGAGCCCCCCGAATCTTAGTCGTTCTAATCTGGTGCAACGAAGTCCGACCGCTTGCAGCATGCGCCTGACCTGTCTTTTGCGACCTTCCTTTATGGTTAGCAAAATTCTCTTCCCTTTGACCTCCACCTTGGCCGGCGGACGAGTCGGGCCGTCGTCGAGGGGTGGTCCCGCCTTCAGTCTTTCCATCGCCAGAGGAGTGAGGGAGCCCTCGACTTGAGCAAGATACTCCTTCTCCACGCCTGATGAGGGGTGCAAAAGACGATGGGCCAACCCGCCGTCATTGGTGAAGAGCAACACCCCCAGAGTCTGGCGGTCGAGTCGGCCGACCGGATACACGCGACCCTCCCCCACCCTGGAATTTTCCGGTAAGAGATCCATCACCGTGAGCCGCCCCTGCGGATCGGCCACCGTGGTCACGTAACCTTCCGGCTTGTTCAGCAACAGATAACGCTTGGCGGGAAAGCCACCCACCGGCTTCCCGTCGACCGCCAGGTCCCATAGTTGGTGTTCATCCACGCTCTGCCCAATCTCCATCGGTTGGCCGCTCAAGGTCACTCGTCCCTCAGCCACCATCTGTTCACAGCCGCGTCGCGAACCGAAACCCAGGTGGGCAAGCGCTTTTTGAATCCTCATCGCCATTGCGAGAGAGTTACAACTTTGCAGGCTCGGAGTCCTACGAAGAATCGCTTTCGGTGAACAGACTCGGTCTCGGAGAAGGAGCCGACCTCGGACCATCAGAACAATATGCAATAGAACCCACGAGACAACATGTAAGTCCAGAGGGATGGAAGAGATTTGAGGAGTCTGATTTGAGTGAGCGCAGCGCATTATTAAGTAAGTCCATCAGCTACGACGGAGAAGACTACAACCGTGACACGCTTGAAGCGATGGTCAAGGATTATGGCGAGAAGCACGAGACCCGGATCGGTGAACTCGAAGAGCTGAAAAAGACCCACGACAGCATCAGTCGGGAGATGACCGACGAGTTGGCCGAACAGAAAACGGTGTGGGATTGTGTCAAGGACATGACGAGCGGCGAAAAGGGTGCCGTCAGTGCGAATATGCGCCTGCTACTCGAGCGCATTCCTATGCTCAAAGACCGTTTGCCGGACCGTCCCATTTCGGAGTTGTTGCAGCAAAAAATTCATGTAACCGAAACGCGGATCCGCGAAGTCGGAGGATTCTTGGACCGGATGGAGTCCGAGATAGAGAATGTTCGTCAGGACATCGTACGCCTCAATAAGAAGATGATTGTGGCTGCCCAAAACGAAGAAAAAGCCGCCGAATACGTGCTGCAGTTGCGCCAGATCAAGGAGCAGGCCGAAGAGGAACTGGCCGCCATGGGCGACACCACGACGGCCGCCCACCGGGAAAAGGAAGCTGAGATCGACGAGATCAAACGTGCCATCTGGCAACACGGCGGCAAACTGAGACTTTACAGCAACGCCGAAGACCGGATCGCCAGTATCGTGAAGATGAACAACCACTTCATGGAGTTGTTGACCAACCTGCACACCAACATGCAGTCTCTCTACGATGCTGGTCAGGAAGTTTTAGATGAACTACGAGGCAACTTGAGTTCCTTGAGTACCGCCACCGAGGCCAGCGAACTGACCCTGGAGATGCAGAAGTCCATGGAGAGCCTGAAAGTCAGCGTAAACCGCGTGGCCCGACTGGCTTCCGACACTTCCCTGTACCTCACCCAAAACGTGGACCGCATGACCAGTCAAATGAAGATCTACGACGAGGAAACCGAGGCTCTGGTCTCTGCCAATCTGGAAGCTGAACGCGAGGTGCGTGAAGGTCGTATCGACGAAGTTTTGAAACTCGCCGAGGCCGAGCAAAAATCCAGACTCTTGGGAGACGGTGGCGGCGGCGAGGGAACCCCCGCCTGAGTCAAGCCTCAATTCGTCGGAAAGGTTAGCGGTGACTTTCGAATCCCCCGCTCCTCAATATGAAGAGCTTGACCCTCCCAGCCTGCCCCAGGCGGGTGAGGGTCAAGCTAGTTTTAAGCGCAACCCGGTCCAGATACTTTCAGGCCAACAAGCAGAAACCTACTGCCAGATGGTTGAAGGTCTGATTCGGGGTGGGAAGCCTAATAACTCCTACCCCTCCGGTCGGGGTGTGGCTAATATCCTTTACCTTTTGCGACCCTCTACAAATCGAGGGCTCAGCAATGAGATTCGGGTCAACCTGACCAACGGGATGCCCGACGAGCCGGACATCGGTCGCGTGATCGCCGATAAGGACATCTGTGAGAAAATTTTGAGGAGCCACGATCTTGCCACGGTGAGAGGTCGGACCGACGAGGCTTCCCGCCGCTTGGTCAGCCGGCTTGACTATTACCAGGATGTTCAAAAACGAGAGTTGCCCCAGCGATTTAGTCTGGATCTAAAGCTAAAGCGGGTTGATGAGAAGCTTCAAATCGCAGACTTCATTGCTGTTTTCGAGCGGTTTGATCCTGGCGAAGGGCTCTTCACTCGCTACAATATCCACTTGCAACACACCAGCGACCGCTGGTCCAGACCGATCGTAGAACTCAAGGGCGACGATCTGAAGTACACCGAGGAATTCCGCAACGTGATCTCTCGCTACTCCTCTCACGAAGCGGAGTTCGCATTTTTTCTTCTTTCAGACGTACCTGGAATCACCGTTCAAGAGATCAGCCGCGGTCGAATCGGACCGCTGTGGATGACCGGGGTGCCGTGTCCTGAACCGATTAAAGCACTCCTGGATAAGCACCCTGGAAACGTCATCATGAACTTCCCCTTCGAGAAAGTCTTCGTACCGGAGGTCGAAGGCAAGGAAGATGACAACCGAGACCCCTTTGCTCGCCTATACCGCCACAGTCTGAGTGAAGAGAACAGGGAAGTGGCCGATGCCAAAGCCCGAAAACTTGGGTACATCGTGCACAAAGAGCGAAAATTTGCTTGCTCCAAACCGATCTTGAACCCCCTGCGAAATCTGTGCAAAGAAATGGGTAGTCCCTGCGTGATCTATCCGGGGCGATAAATAATGAAGCGAAGAGAACTTATATGCACCGAAGCCGATCTCAGCCAGGAACTCCCCCTGGCTCGCGCCTACATTAAAGGCCAGAATTTTCACAGCTTTATCATCTCATGTTGCATGGGCCCCTACGGACCGACCCACGATCACCTCACCCTGCTGGATGCGGTCGAACACGCCCTGGCCCAGATGATGGAGATCAGCAAGAGGCTCGCTAACATCATCATGAACGAGCGCCAGGCGGCGGGATTTGCCTTTGAATCCAAGACCAACCCCCTGGACGAAGCCTTCTGCCAGTACTTTGCCAGCTTCGTGGCAGCCGATGCTGCTGCGGCCCGGTCCCTGGTTTTGTCTGAAGAGGACCCGGAAGTGAAGGGTGCTTTCCGACAACCGTGGGTCCGCTACTTGGGGGAAAACGACGCCAAGAGCAACTGCAAGACGGTCCTATCGGAACTTTCAGCGTTTCTGGATTTCCACCAGATGCACCCGGACAAGGAGCGACGGATCTCAGAACCCAAGCAGTTGGCCAGTTGCATGTCAGCATTTTTCGTCTTATTGGCTAACGGAATCAAGGAGATCGCCACGGACGCCGAGTTTGAACGCCATCGCGTGGCTCTGGAATCCATGCAAGTTGACATATGTGGAAGGCACTACGCCGGTTTCGACTTTTCGGCCAAATCCGCTGAAAATGAAGAGCCCGGGGAGCTTCTCCCTATCCATTTCACCGATGTCGTGGGCAACAAAGAGTATATCGATGCCGGACTGAGGCTTGCCCGAGATGTAGCCGGCTTTGACTTTACGACTGGGCAAAACCCGAAAAAGATCAACCCCGTGCTCTTCGGCCAGGGTGCCCCGGGTTGCGGGAAGACCATCACCGCTCACGCCATCGGAAACTTTTTTCTGGAGTACTGTCGAAAGCGCAATGTGCCGGCTCGCTTTCTGGTGATCCGCCGTACAGATTGGGCTTCCTCCTACCAAAACGCTTCGGCCAACCGATTGGTGGAGATCTTCAAGGAAGAAGTGCAAAACTACCCCGGAGTCGTGGGCGTGTACTGGCCGGATATTGACACAGCCTTCGCGGCACGCTCGTCGCCCGGCCTGCGGGCCGAGGAGAGCAACATCCTGGGAGCCTCTTTCGGGATCTTCGACGGCACCTTGATCCCCAAAAACGGTAAGTGGTTTTTGATGTGCGACGCCAACTACATGAACATGGACGAAGCCACCCTGAGCCGCATCTCCCAGGACCCTTACAAAATTCTGGGCCCAACCAGTGTGGACGATTTTGTCGAACTCATGAAAGAGAAGAAGCTCAATGAGTTCCAGGACTTAATGCACCTGAGCGACGAGGAGTGGCGTGAGGTCGGACAACTCTGTCTGGACTACGAATTTTCTGGCCGAAACGTGGACAACATCTGTCAAAAGATTCAAGTCGAGATTCAGGACGTGGAGCCCCCCGACGAATACTACGACGCCGATTTCGACACCCGCAAGAAGATGCTGAGAGAGTTGGCCAGGCCGATCGATTCGACCCGATTAAAGGCCATGCTCAAGCAGTACAAGGAGTTTGAAAAGGTGGCAAGCGAACAGGTGGAACAAGAGCGCTTCCAGGCCAGAGTGGAAGAGATCGTGCTCAACCTCTCGGCTCAACGAGCCGCCATGCAGGCCTTTGAAAGCCAGGTTTAGGGATGAGTAGCCTCTGGCGCATCGGCGAGTGGGGGCTCTCCAATCTGGAAGAAGTTCAACACGACTGCCCTGCACCTGGACCTGGAGAGGTCCAGATCGGCCTTCAGGCAGCCACCCTCAACTATCGCGATCTTCTGGTGGTTGAAGGCAAGTACAACCCCAAATTTCCCAGACCCCTGGTCCCCTGCTCCGATGGCTTTGGGAGCGTGGTCGCGGTGGGAAGTGGGGTGAATGAAGGCCTGTTGAAACGGAAGGTCATCACCAACTTCTGTCCTGATTGGGTGTCCGGTGAACCTCGAGAGGAGCTCCTGAGACGAACTTTGGGCGGTCCTTTACCCGGGGTGCTGCAGCAACGACGAAACTTCCGTCCCTCCGAGCTACTCTTTCTCGAAGAGCCAACCGCCCTGACCCCCTTTGAATGGGCCTCCCTGCCCTGTGCGGGAGTGACCGCCTGGAACTGCCTGCAAGGTTTGAAGCCCGGCCAGACGGTTTTGCTCCTGGGAACCGGTGGGGTTTCACTGTTCGGTCTTCAGATCGCCAAGATGCACGGGGCCCGAGTCCTGCTATTGAGTTCTTCAACCGAGAAACGACAGTGGGCCCGGGAGATGGGAGCCGACGCCGTGGGCGACTACACCACCGCGGAGTGGGGTCGCTGGGCGCTGGAACAAACCGAGGGTCGAGGGGTCGACCTGATCTTGGAAACCGGAGGCGCGGGTACCCTGGCTCAGTCGCTGAAAGCCGTCAAAGTCGGGGGGAAGATCACCCTGGTGGGAGTCCTGAGCGGGCACCAGGAACCCCTCAACATCTTGCCGCTGGTGATGAAGTCGGTACACGTCCAGGGCGCCGTGGTGGGCAATCACCAGCACGCCCGAGAGTTGGTGCACGCCTATATGCAAAGCATGCAACGACCCGTGGTGGAAAGGATCTTCTCCTGGGAAGAGGTGCCCGAGGCCTTCCAAGCCCTGGCCTCGGGCCGGCAATTCGGAAAGATCGCTATCGAATTTCCGGAATAGGGGGTTTTCTTTCTGTTCGATTTGGGGTATCTTGGCTACTGCGTGCACCGGTAGCTCAGGGGATAGAGCGCTTGCCTCCGGAGCAAGAGGTCGGAGGTTCGAATCCTCCTCGGTGCGCCACCTTACAGCCTTGCGAATCCTCCTCGGTGCGCCACCTGGGAGTGCAGTCTCGACGTCGGAGAAACATGAGGACTGCGCTCCTTTCGTTTTTTAAGCCAACTGGGAGACGACCCGGCATCACGGTTGACGATCCCTTTGCCGGGATCTGAACCCTGAAGTCGCTGCCGAAGACTGATTTCAACCCCTCTGAAATCAGTTTCAGCGGCCTTCCGGTGTTCAACTGGTCGAAGGACGGCGTAGATATTTTCTCCAGGCCAGCAGACCTGAGGCTCCAGGCTCTCGCCCTCAAACACCTCTTCAGGAGCCACTCAGAGCCTCTCTGCGGCACTCCTTCAATCTTTTGGAAGATTCTGTCGTCAGCCTCTTTGTAAACCCCTTAAATCATCTCTAAAAAATCGCTCAAACGGCTTGGTTATGCAGTTTTCTTGCTGTCTATTTTTTGACTAAGATGGCCCCTAGGCTATTGTAGGTCAGGAAGAACCGGGACCCCTAAAGCGACGGCATTGTCTCGGATGCGCAGATCGAGAGATACTATCCTGAGATCAGGAATTGCCGAGCGTAAGTCTAGAGCCGTGACCAGATGAATGGCGTCGAGTGTGCGAACAGGCTCGATAGGAAAAGACTGTCCTACCTGTGCCAAGAGTCGAAAATGGATCGGCACCGTGTCCCACCGGCTCTGGAAAGCAGTCAAACGTTGAGAGGCGATGCTAACAGAGGGTCCTCCCATGCATCGCAAGGCCCGCCAACACTCCGCTAAAGTAAGCTCAGAGGTGGAGAGGCAGCGAGCTTGCCTGATCGAATCTTGCACCGCCTGTCCGTCAGGCTCTTCGAGTACCCAGCTTAAGACTGCGCTCGTCTCTAGATAGGCGTTCAGCGCTCTCCCCTGTCTTCATCGATCAAGCGTTGAGCTGTCCCGGCAGGATGGCTGGAACCTCGTGGAAGGTTGTCATAAAAATCGGAGGAGTTCACCTGGGGAGCGCGTCTCAACTCACCACTTGCGATCTTCTCCCAATAGAGCGGCGGAAAATCCTCAAAACCTGGAACGGTGGCCATCGGAGGGCGGAGTTCTGCTACCACCCGTCCACGATCAGTCACGTTGATCACTTGCCCGGTTGCCACCTTGCGCAGATAGGCGCTCAGGTTGTCTTTGAGTTCACGAATTCCGACTTTTTCCATGTAGCCATTATAGCTACATTTGAAAAAAAGAACAAACGTTCATCAGTTACCCATCATCTCGGTCCAGTTCAGCCAGTTGCTGCTTGATCCGGTCTTGCCACTGCCAACAGCCGAGGGACAAGAACAAGGGTGGCACAAGGAGCAGTAGCCAGAAGACAACGAGCCATGTCCTGCCAACAGGCAAGAACGCAAGCGACGCCCCAGCGATCACTATAGCGAGTTGCCCACCCAAAAACCATCTAAGGCCACCGGATTCTCGGCGAAACGCTTCCAGAAACAGTAGACAGGTTAGCAGTCCAAACCCTGGCATCCACTCGCCCGCAGGTAGTAGCAGTAGCGGGGCCAGCAAAAGTATCCGACCGGTGTGGCCGGCAAACCTGATAAAGATAAGCACCAGGGCCACCAAAATCACAAACACCGAGAATAGTACCAGGAGAGATTCCCACTCAGCGCTCGACGAGAACTGCGGAACAAATAGAAGCAGAGAAACAGCCAGAAACCCCAGCCCCAAGACCAGCAAGCGCAAACCAAAGACCAGCGCCATCAGACGAGGTTTTGAGCTTGCGCCGGTCACCGGCTCAAGACCGGACGGGCCTGTATGAGAAGAAGAAAAGGCTCTACTCTACTTTGAAAATTGCACAAAAAATCGGGAGAAATGGCAGCTCGTGCAAACTTTGACGGCCACCCCCAAGGATTGGTCCCCCTCGCCCACCGGAAGTTTTCCGGCGAGTGGCAAGGTAGCCCATTCCACTTTGTCACAACAAGGGCACTTCTTGTCGTTGTTCTCTCCGGATACCTTTTCGATAAACTTGTCCATCCATCAACCTCCACACATTCCTAACGTAGACCATTCATTTTTTCAACCGCTGCCGACCTCCTTCACAAGG
The DNA here is from genome assembly GCA_041676625.1 of Vulcanimicrobiota bacterium. Taxonomy (GTDB): domain Bacteria; phylum Vulcanimicrobiota; class Xenobia; order Xenobiales; family JADMJV01; genus JAEXNA01. The sequence continues at coordinate 40,046 of JBAYRN010000027.1, read as the reverse complement.
CCTGTCGAACTCACAAATCGAACGCCGGGCGTATGAAATTGGCGATGTCGGCAGCCCACGGAGGTTTTGGATCCGAGCGTGTTCCACTGGGGGGTGGAGCGGCCGTCTTCGAGCGCCTGATCGCCAGTGGAGTGTTTGCCGACACGGACTTCCATCTTTTGGGAGCCGGCCCGAGACACTACTCTACCGGGACGTACCATCAACTAGCGGGTCTGGAACGGTCTCCGAGTGCACTGGGAATGATGGAGTACTCCCGGTTCTGTCAGGAATTTGGAGACGCCACCACCCGCAAAGCCCTGGCCCTCAAACCCGACGTCCTGCTTTGTCACGACATCTCCGAGGGCCCGAACGTAGCCTCACTGGCATCTGCCGGGATCAAAGTCGTTACCATCTTTCACGTGGACGTGGTAGACATCTTCAGTCGCCTCTATTTGAAAAGCGCACTCTCCCCTAAACGCCTCACCCATTACTATCGCACCTTTCGCTCTCTGCCCTGGCCTTCGCTACTGAAGCTGGTCTTTGAGAAGCAGCAGGAGGTGTGCGACCGGGGTGCTCTCTCCATCGTTCCCTCTGGGGGGGCAGAGCAACTTTTGCGCGACTGCTATCCCCACTCCAACACCCCCATTCAGACCATCGGATGGGGTGCCCCGGCGTTGCCCTTCGTCGATCAGCAGATCGTAGAGCAGGCTCACTCCCTGCGAGCCCAACACGAGATACCACAAGATCATCGGGTGCTGCTCACCTTGAGCCGACTCTCCCCGGAAAAGGCCCAGCATAGATTGCTCCAGGCGGTAGCCTTCGCCGAAAAGAATGATCGCATGCCGGCCGACATCACAGTGGTGATCGCCGGGGCACCAGCTTTCATGGAGGGTGAACGCCACTTCCGCAGGCTGAAGGAACTGTCTTCCCAGCTCCAGACCCGGGTGGTCTTTCCCGGCCACGTGGGCGGACTGGAGAAAGCAAGTTGGTACCGAACAGCCACCCTCTTCGTGGTCAACTCCCTCCACGAGAGCTACGGACTGACCACCCTGGAGGCCATGCAACAGGGCTGCCCAGTGGTAGCCGTCAAATCTTTCGGCACCACCGATACGGTGAACTCCCAGGTGGGAAGATTGGTATTACCAGGTCCTGAACTCGAAATTCGGTTATGGGGTACAATCGAGCTCATGCTACAAAGCGATCTTGAAGCGATGGGCCACAACGCTCGAGAGTATACCGGACGCCATCGCTTTCAGGATGCAGCTAGTGAAGTTCGCAAAATCCTGGATTCCCTTTCCTAAAGATTATTAATTTTTGTACCAAGGGAATACCGTAATCGCTATGGAACCGCGCCCGACATGAAAGACAACAACAAACGATACGGAATCCTGGTGGGTGGTGGTCCCGCGCCAGGCATCAATTCAGTCATTTCGTCGGTGACCCTGGAGGTACTCAAACGAGGACACTCGGTCATCGGGATCTATGAAGGGTTTCGCCATTTGATGGCCGGGCGAACGGAGATCGAGTTTCTCACCGTGCCCAAAGTAACCCGCATTCACCGGCTTGGCGGTAGCATTCTCCGCACCTCTCGCTCCAACCCCACCAAAAAAGAAGAGCATTTGCGCAACACTGTGGAAACTCTGCGAGATATCGGGATTACCCACCTGGTGACGATCGGAGGGGATGACACCCTGTTCTCGGCCACCAAGGTCGCGGAGTATTCTGCCAAATTTATGAACTATGACCTCAAATTTTGTCACGTTCCCAAGACCATCGACAACGATTTACCGCTGCCCACGGGCGTGCCCACCTTCGGGTTTGAAACCGCCCGCTCAGAGGGAGCTCGGATGGTCCATACCTATTTTTCAGACGCCCGCGCTACCCTGCGCTGGTTTGTGGTGGTGGCGATGGGACGAAAAACTGGACACCTGGCCCTGGGGATCGGAAAATCGGCCTCGGCCACTTTGACCTTGATCCCGGAAGAGTTTGACGAGATCACCCTCAAGAAAGTGGTGGACACAATCGCGGCCTCGGTCTTCAAGCGAAGAGCCGTGGGCACGCGTCACGGCGTGGCCATCGTGGCGGAAGGCTTTCTGGAATTTATCAAAGAGGAAGAGCTCAAGAATCTGGTCACTTCCCACCAATCGATCAGCTACGACGAGCACGGCCATTTGCGACTGGCCGAGCTAAACTTCAGTGATATCCTGAAGTACGCTCTCCTTCAACGACTGGGGGAGTTCGGGGTGAAGATGCGAGTGGTCGACCAGGAGATCGGCTATGAACTTCGCTGTGTCGCCCCCTGCGCCTACGACATCGACTACACCCGTAATCTGGGGTTTGGAGCGGTGGAGTTTCTGGAAGGCGGAGGTTCGGCGGCGATGATAACCATCCAGGAAGATCAGTTCGTGCCCATGACCTTCGAGGATCTCCAGGATCCCCAGACCGGCAAGACCCGAGTGAGAATGGTGGACATCGACTGCCTGAGCTATCGAATCGCCCGGGAGTACATGATCCGACTGGAAAAGAAAGACCTGGAAAATCCAGAGATGCTCAAGAAGCTAGCTTCTGCGGCCCACTGCTCCCCCGAACAGTTCGTCGAAGAGTTCAGCTACGTGGTCAGCGAAAAGTAAGGACGAATTAAAGCGGGATATTGCCGTGTCTTCTGGCCGGTCGTTCAACCCGCTTGCCCCGCAGGGTACGCAGAGAGGCGATAAGCCTCTTTCTTGTATCAGGGGGCTCGATGATGTCATCGATGAATCCCCGAGAGGCCGCCACGTAAGGAGAAGCAAACCGCTCCTTGTAGTCCTGGATCAGCTCTTCTCTTCGGGCCTCGGGGTTCGCGGCTTCGGCCAATTCTCGGCGGAAGATGATGTTGATCGCTCCCTGGGGGCCCATCACGGCGATCTCCCCAGTGGGCCAACTCAGGTTCAGGTCTGAGCGAATGTGGGAGGAGCACATCACGTCGTAGGCCCCTCCGTAGGCCTTGCGGAGAATGACCGTGACCTTGGGCACGGTGGCTTCACAGTAAGCGTAGAGTAGCTTAGCCCCGTGCTTGATGATGCCTCCGTGCTCCTGGGTGACTCCGGGAAGAAAGCCCGGAACATCCACCAGGGTGACCAGCGGAATATTGAAGGCGTCGCAGAACCGTACGAAACGAGCAGCCTTTTGTGAGGCATCGATATCCAAGACCCCGGCCAGGTGCAACGGATTGTTGGCCACCACCCCGACCGAGCGGCCGTCCAGGCGGGCGAATCCGACCGCGATATTCTGAGCCCAGTCCGCCTGCACCGAAACGAAGACACCGTCGTCTACGATCTCCTCGATGACCCTCTGGACATCGTACGGCTTGTTGGGGTTGGCCGGTACCAGTTCCTCCAGTCCTCGGCAGGCCCGATCCCAGGGATCGGAAGTGGGGCCGAGGGGGGGATCGTCGAGATTGTTGGAGGGGATAAAGTCCAGAAACTCCCGGAGAAACGACAAGCAGTCCGCTTCGGAGTCGAAGGTAAAATGATTGACGCCGGACCTGGTGGCGTGGGTCATGGCTCCCCCCAGTTCCTCGAAGGTGACTTCCTCATTGGTCACCGTCTTGATCACGTCCGGCCCGGTGATGAACATGTGAGACGATTCCTTCACCATAAGCACGAAATCGGTAATGGCCGGGCTGTAAACCGCCCCTCCCGCACAGGGACCGAGGATGACGGAAATCTGAGGAACCACACCGCTGGCCTGGGTGTTGCGGTAGAAGATCTCGGCGTAGCCACCGAGGCTCTCGACTCCCTCCTGGATGCGAGCCCCTCCGCTATCATTGAGGCCCACGACCGGAGCGCCGTTTTGCAGGGCCTGGTCCATGATCTTGCAGATCTTCTGAGCGTGAGCTTCGCCCAAGGCGCCTCCAAATACCGTGAAATCCTGGGCGAAGAGGTAAACCGTTCGGCCGTTGACGGTACCGTGTCCAGTAACGACACCGTCTCCCAGCATCTTTCTCTCACCCATCCCGAAATCCTGACAGCGATGGGTGACAAAGCGATCGAGTTCAATGAAACTGCCGGGGTCTAGAAAGTGTTCGATGCGTTCCCGGGCCGTCATCTTGCCCTGAGCCCGCTGCTTCTCCTGGCGCTCGGTGCCTCCGCCTATTAGGGCTTCGGCCCTGAGTTCGACCAGCCGTTCCAGTTTGTCTTGGTAAGTATCCATCAAGATTCTTTAGGACATTTGATGCTCGAGATACAAAATCCGAGAGCCGTCCTCATCCTTCCAAAGTTGTTCGAGATCGGCCCAGCCCTCGCGTCGCCGCACCAACGGAAATTGGCAGGCCTTTAAGAACGGCTCGGCGGTCTGGAAGTCGGGGAATTGGGTGCGAGATGAAAACGGAGTCGCAAAGTGCATGGGAACCACCAGGCGAGGATTCAACCGGCTCACCACGCGAGCCGCCGTTGCTCCGTCCACGGTGTAGCCACCCCCCACGGGGATCATCAAAAGATCCAGGTCTTGCAAACGCTTTTCCTGCTCCTCATCCAGCTTGCACCCCAGATCACCGAAATGGGCGATCCGTCGGCCAGCCCATTCCAGCACCGTGAGGGAGACCGGATCGGCGTCGTCCGCCTCCCCGTGCCAGCCGACCTCTCCCCCCAGGATCAGTGGCCCAAAACTTCGTCGGGCGACCCCTCGAGCCACCTGACAGGCTCCTGAAACCTGGGACACGGCGTTGTGGTCGTGGTGATCGTGACTCACCACCACCAGGTCTACTGAGAAAAGCCTCAAGGGCGGATAGCCAATGACCGGGTCGTAAGGATCGAACACGACCCGATATCCGTCGTGCTCGAGCAGAAAACAACTATGGGCCAGATAGTCCAGGCGCATGCAGGCTGATTGCACCGGGTTGCTCAGAATCCTGTCTCCAATGAGAGATCCTCAGGCCCGCTCCTGCTCGGTTCGGTACCAGCGATAGAAATAGACCACGAACCCGGCCATCATGTAAATCACCGCCACCAGCTTCATGATCACCCCGCCCAGGACCTGATCGCCGTGGGCGGTCAATCCTTCGATGTATCGAGGTGCCTTTTCGTAGGCGGGATAGAGCACCGAGGGGCTGAAAGTGATGACCCCGAAAAGAGGTAGTTGCGCCAGTCCGACTGCCAGAATATACAAAATCTTCAAGCCGTTGTGCATAGGCTCCACGTCGCTTCTTCGGCCCAGCAGAGGCCAGTACATGAAGATGGAAACCACGACAAAGGAGACGTGCTCCAACAGATGCACGAAGCTATCGCGCAGAGCCAATTCATAAAAGGCCGGCACGTGCCAAATGATCAACGCTGCGTTGAAAGAAATGCAAGCCACCACCGGATGCACAAAAAAGCGGAGCACTTTCCCCAGCCCTTCCGTGCGAAACAGAAAATCAGAAAGCCAGACGGGTGTGCCGTGAATCAGAAAGGGGGGGAGAACGGCCATCAGGATCACGTGCTGGAGCATGTGGACAGAGAAGAGATAAGTCTCACCGATGTGGTCGATGGGGGTGGCCACCGCTCCCACCAATATCAGAAACCCAATCCCAAAGTAGATCGCCCGCTTTTTCTCAAACGGCTCGTCCGGGGCCAGAATTTTTCTTCCCGGTCCCACCACCAGAGCATACAAAACGGCCAGAGCAAGCAGGCCATCCACTACTCCGGGGTCGGGGGTGAAGAGCCCACTGAAAAACTCACGCATCAGGCTTCTCCTCTCGCAAGGTGAGGAGCCATTGGACCAAGCTTTCCAGTTCCTGTTCCGTCATTTTTCCCTTGAAACTCGGCATACCATTGATAAAACCCTCATGCACCACCTTGGCGGGCTCCAGGATCGACTCTCTCAGATACTCTTCCCCGTTGTGTTCCGGATCATACTTCCGACTTCGGTTTCCGACATCGTCTAGTCCCGGCCCCAACACCCCTCGGGAATTTGGGAGTTTACTCACGGTATGACACGTCACGCACTGGTGCTGGTAAAACAGAACGACTCCCGGTTCATTCTTGAACTGCTCCGGAACTTCGATCTGCGCGGTTTTTGTGCGATAGGCAGAAAAAAAAACGGCTGCTCCCCCTATCAGTAAGATCATTGGAAGCAGCCGTTCCGGTTTCATATCTCTAAGCCGAGATCACCAGACCCATCGGAGGTGGAATCCGGTAGGCGTGATCCCCATCGGCCTCGCCAGAGTGCCTCTGGCGTCGCTCCTCGTAGATCTCCTCCATGGGGGGGTGCTTGACCGCGTTCTCCGGTAGCGGATAATAGGTGAAGCAGGCGACCAGTCCCACCAACGTACCCGCTCCCAGAATCATTCCCAGAACGAATATGCCGGTAAAAAGTGGTGAGTCGCTCCACAAGTGCATGAACAGAGCCACAACGACCACAAACTTCCCTATACTCAAGAACGCTAAGAGCGCGATCTTAAAGTTGTCGCCCGCCGCCGCCAGCGGCGGGTAGAGAACGAGTACTTCGATGGCGGTGAGTAGACCCAAAGCCAGGGCGGTAATCGTGTATTTTGCGACCTGAGAAAGACCGCGTACTTCCTTATCTTCTTCGTGCATAACTCACATCGCTCCTAAATGATGTACTCGAGCAGGTAGACACCCACGAAAATCACGATCCAGACGATGTCCACGAAGTGCCAATAAAGACCAGCGATCTCGACATCGAGCGCTCTTTTCTGAGTCACCCCTCCGGTGAAGGAGTAGAAAAACAGCGCCATCAACCAGAGCACCCCGATGGCCACGTGGCAACCGTGCGTTCCGGTCAGTACGAAGAAGCTGGTTCCGAAGAGCGAACCCTGCATGGTCAGACCGGCGTGATAGAAGTGGCTGAACTCGTAAACCTGGAAGCCCAGGAAGATGGATCCGAAGAAAGCCGTTCCGAGACAGTAAATCCGAAACTTGCCGATGTCTCCCCGCTCAACTGCGTTCAAGGACAGCACCATCAAGTACGAACTCATTAGCAGCACGAAGGAACTGGTGGAAGTCAGAGGGATGTCGAAGATCTCCTCCGGCGTCGGCCCGGTGACACTACGCCCCCGATAGATCAGATAGGTACTGATCAACGCTCCAAAAAACATGCAGTCTGAGGCCAGAAACAGCCACATCAGGATCTTCCGGTGAGGAAGACCGGTGCTACCTATTTCGTGAGGATTCTCAATAAGATGTGCAGCGTGAGCGGCCATTTACTTATCCTCCTTAACGTCGGACTTGCCGTCTTCATCAGACTTCTCCGCCTTCTTTTTCTTCTTTTTCTTCTTCTTTGGCTTGGCCACAGCGGTCTCTTCAACCACTTCGGTAGCTTCAACCTTCTCGGAAACCTCGGCGGTTTCAGCTGCAGCAGGCGGCTCGGCTGGTTCGGCCGGGCTTGTCTCTACAGTTTCCGCCGGGGTGGACTCGGTAGGCGCCACAGCGTCTTTAACCTCAACCTCTTCCGCCGGCACGACTGCAGTAGCCTGCTCAGCCTCTTCGGTCTTTACCACATCCACTGTGGCAGCTTCCTGAAGAGCTGTTTCCTTTTCAACCGGAGTAGGGACCGGTTGCTCTTGCTTGCCTTCACCGCCGCCATCTCGGAAGTGGACATAGTAACCACCGATCGGTTCCAGCGCCCAGGCGAAGATCGACAGTACTCCAAAAATGAAGCCCGCGATCGCGATCCAGAAGCGCCAGAACAGTATCTGGAGGTACGAAATGTGATAGCCGTGATTGGCCATCTGGTCGTAACGAACAAACTCCGTCACCATCTCGCCGGCTCGCTCGAACTCGATCACGCTTCCGAACAGGAAGTAGCCGTTGAAGACCACGCCCAAGCTGGCCACGAAGAACCCGAAGGCAGCCAGCATCGGAAACCACGACCCGCCGGGCATGTGGATGCCGTGCTCATCGTGGTGGGCGTGCGAGGCCGTGTGATCGGAAGGGTGCATGTGCGAAGTCTCATCCTCGTAAGGAGATTCATCAGCATCGTCTTGATGGAGGGACTCGGGGTACTTCTTGTACCACCAGTCGTCCAGACTCTTAACCTGAGGCAGTTCTTTGTAGTTGTAGACCGGGGTGGGGTTAGGGATAGACCACTCCACGGTCCGGGCATCCCAGGGGTCCACTTCGGCGATCTTACCGGAGACGGCTGTCTTAAACAGGTCGTAGTAGAAGATGATGACCGCGATAGCCATCAGGAAGGCTCCGCAGGTGACCACCAAGTTTACGTCACCCCAGTCGTTGCGAGCGGCGTAGGTGTAAATTCGGCGAGGCATTCCGTTCAAGCCCAGCCAGTGCATGGGCAAGAACGCTCCGTTGAACCCGATGAACAGGAACCAGAATACAAATTTACCCTTTTTCTCATCGAGCATGCGCCCGGTGACCTTGGGAAACCAGTAGTAGATACCGGCGAAGGTACCGAACAGCGCTCCCCCGATCAGCACGTAGTGAAAGTGGGCCACGATGAAGTAGGTATCGTGCTGCTGCAAGTCGTGTGCCGCGTTGGCGTGCATCAGTCCAGAGAATCCACCCATCATGAACTGATAGATGAATCCCAGGGCGAACAACATCGGGGTCGTCATGAGTAGTTGACCACGGTACAGCGTACCTACCCAGTTGAAGATCTTCACCCCGGTCGGCACCGCGATCGCCATGGTGGTCAGAGCGAACGCCGCGGTTGCGATGTTGCCCAGACCACTGGTGAACATGTGGTGACTCCACACGGTAAAGCCCATAAAGGCAATAGCCGCACCCGAGCCAACCACGAGGGGGTAACCAAAGAGCGGCTTGCGGCTGAAGACGGGAAGGATCTCACTCACCATACCCATGGGGGGCAAGATCAGGATGTACACCTCGGGGTGACCGAAGACCCAGAACAAGTGCTGCCAGAGAATCGGCATACCACCAGCGGACGCTTCGAAAAAGTTGGTATCGAACAGACGGTCGAAGGTGAGTTCTACCAGGCAGATGGTGATGGCCGGGAAGGACAGAATCACCATCAGGGCTGTGAACAAGGTCATCCAACTGAACACCGGCATGCGCATAAACGACATTCCGGGCGCCCGCATGTTGATGATGGTGGTAATGAAGTTCAGACCGCCGATGATGGAGGATACACCCAGTACCTGTAGACCCATCACCCAGAATTCACCGGCCAGCCCTGGTGTATAGGTTGTGTTGGTGAGAGGTGAATACCCCGTCCATCCCATATTGGGGGCTTCCCCGAAAAACCAGGAGATGTTAATCAGGACACCTCCGAAGAAGAACATCCAATAACTGAAGGCGTTGAGGCGAGGAAACGCTACGTCGCGCGCCCCGATCTGCAACGGCATAATGTAGTTAAAAAACGCCACCGCCAACGGCATGATGACCAGAAAAATCATGGTCGTGCCGTGCATGGTGAAAAGCTGGTTGTAGGTTTCCGCTGATACAAAGTCCTGATATTCAGGCTTGTGAAGTTGCCAGCGTATCATCAACGCTTCCAGTCCACCCACCAAAAACCAAAACAGGGCAGTGATCAGGTAGAGAATACCGATTCTCTTGTGGTCCACGGTGGTTATCCAACCGATCAGACCCTTCGGCTCTACCTGGCGGGGAAGTATATTATCGAAGAACCCTTTTTCAGGCGCGGGCTCTATGTGCATATTTGCAGTAGACACTTTAGATCCTTACTCCTTACTCAAGACTCATCAGGTACTCGACGAGAATGTCCTTCGCCGCTTCGTCTAGTTGAATTTTGTAATTATTGATAGGCTCGCCGTTTTCGTCTTCTTGGTAATATCCAGTTTTATACATAATATTTCCAGGCTTCACGTCATCGGGATGCATTAACCAGTGTCCCAAATTGTCCGGAGTATTTTCGAGCCAACCCGCAGCCACTGAAGTTCGAGAACCGAAGTGGGTCAAGTCGGGCCCGACGATACCCCCGGCGATGGTGCCGCGGACCGTATGGCATTGGGCACACATATTTTTGCGAAAGACAGCAAAGCCTTCCTTTTCCTTCTCGGAGTCCAACGTCGACCGGACATCGGACTTCTGCCAATCCACCCATTTCCGGAAGTTGGCGTCATCCAGGACCAACACGCGGAACTTCATGAAGGCGTGGGAGTCGCCACAAAACTCGGCGCACTGCCCGTACAGAATGTAACCCTGAAACGGATAATCATCCGGAAGATGCTCCCAGCGCTGTCCTTCCTTATTGTCCCTGGTGGAAAGTTCGTCGTCATTGGCGGCCAGCATAGCCGGGTCTGCCTCGAGCCAGATCCAGTTCTCCTGACCGGGCAACAGGTCCATCTTGCCACCCAGGCGAGGGATCCAGAAAGAGTGCTGAACATCGGCCGAATTCAAGTTGAAGCGGACCGGACGTCCGGCTGGAATGGCGAATTCATTGGCCGTAGAGATCCCAAGTTCAGGATAGTCAAACTTCCACCACCATTGCTGGCCGGTGACCTCGATGACCATGACATCCTGATTCTCGGGTTCCGTCCCGACCCAAAAGATGCCGGTGACTGTGGGGAGTGCGATCACTCCCACCAGTCCGACGGAGACCAGGATAAGCGCGATTTCCGTGACGGCACTTCCGTGCCCCTGATCGGGCAAAGCGGTGCCCCGGGTTACTTCACCAACATGGCGGAACTTCACGATGCAGTAGACCAGAAAGCTGCCTACCACCGCGAACATCCCAAGACTCACCCACAGGGTGACCATGAAGGTACTCATCTGACGTTCGGCCACCGGTCCGAGAGGGTCCAGAGTACTTTGTACTCCGCCCACACAACCGGCCGTCGTCAGCGCCAAAAAGGCGAGGAGACTCTTGATTCTGTTTGGCATTATTTTCCTCATCTGAGTGTGTTAGCTCGATTAACTTGTACGTTTGTAATAAATCTTCCCTGACCTGCTCAACTCATTTGCCGACTACCATAACGCCGTATAACAGGGGCAAATAGATGACCGAGGTCAGGAGTAGTTTACGCGCCTTGGCCGTGGTCCGGTCCAGGCAGAGAGCGGCTCCGGCGTATAGATACACCAGGCCCAAAATTAAAGCACTATAAAAGTAGACCGGCCCGGTCATGCCGGCCAGGGTGGGGGCCAGCGAGACCGGGATCAAGGCCAGGCTGTAGATCAAAATTTGCGAAGCGGCCAAGCCGCCTTTGGGATCAATGACGGTGACCATAGGCAGTCCGGCCCGAGCATAATCCTCTCGACAGAGCCAGGCGATGGCCATAAAGTGGGGCAACTGCCACAGAAAGAGGATGGCAAAAAGAATCCCTCCGCCGAGATCGACCGTTCCGGTGCGCGCCACATAACCGATCAGGACCGGCAACGCTCCGGGAATTGCACCTACCACGGTGCAACTGGGGCTGTAGCGCTTCATGGGGGTATAGATCAGCACGTAACTGGCAAAGGCGGCAAAAGCCAGCAGACCGGCCCAGGGCTGCCACAACCCCAACACCAGGGTCCCGGCCGCCACCAGCAACCCCCCGGTGCGCTCGGCCACCGCGATGTCTACGCGACCGGCTGGAAGTGGCCTGTTTCGGGTCCTGTCCATCAGGGAGTCGGTCTCCACCTCAACCACGTGATTGAGCATCCCAGAGCCTGCACCCAGCAGAGAGACTCCGACCACGGCGACCATCACCCCTATCCAACTGAAAGCCGTGCCGCCCAAAAGATAGCCGCACAAGGCCGTGAACACGCTCATGGTCACCAAGCGAACCTTGGTCAACTCTTTCCAGTCGTCGCGGGAGACATCTCGCAGCCGGCGGGCCACCCCTTCGTCCGAAAGCGGCGGTCCACCAGCCTTGACCTGGCGAGTGAGTCTCCAGGTCCACAGAGAGATCGAGAAAGCCGTACCCAGCACCAGCGCCCCATTCATCACGTGCAGGCAGGTGGGCCAGAAGCCTTGCCCGCTCCACACCGTGAAAGCTCCCAGCGTCCCTTGAAGAACGACCAGTCCGACTAGGGCAGCCCCCAGGGCGGACAGCGTCGATTGCTGTCGGTGAAAGCGAAAAATACGCGCACACAAGAGACAGGCCATGCACAAAATCGCCAGAGCCAGCACGCGGTGAGAAAAATTGATCGCCACCGGCGCCGAAGACAAGGGCGGAATGACCTGACCCAGCGAGAGCGGAAAATCTGGAATGATGCTGCCGGCACCCATGTGTCTCATGGTGGCCGCGACCAGCAGTTGCAGGAAAATGAGCCCCGTCATCCCGTGAGCTGCGATCCGCAGGTTACGGCCCGCCTCCCCCTGGATCTCGGGTTCGGTGTCAACAAAGGAGCGGGTGGTCCACCAGACCAGCGCCAGGGTTGTGCAAAAGAAGATCTGGGCCACTGTCCCGTGAGCCACGGAGACCGCGGTGGGCAGTCTCATGTGAACCGTTAAGCCCCCGAGCAATCCCTGAAAAATTACCAGGCCCAGGGACAAAAAGGCCAACCGCCGCACACTGGAATCGGTTCTGCTGTAGGCCGCCCAGATAGCAGCGATCAAGACCAGAAAACCCACTGCGGAAGCCACCAGACGGTGTCCGTGTTCGTAGTAAACACCCCCCGCCATGGTGGGGTTCAGCACTCCAAAGGAAAAAGGCCAGTCGGGCACCGCCAGACCGCTACCTGTGGTGGTAATGGTGGCTCCAACAAAGATCAATAGAGCTGTCGATAAAGCGACAACCCTACAGAAGTAGGCAAAGGGGCACGGATAGACCGTATCCCCCAAACTTTTGGATGCCTCTGCCACTGAATAAATAACTCCCTGTCCCGGACCAATTGTGAAGGATTTCACAATTGATGTCAACCTTCTTGATCACTTCATCCGCATGCGCTCATACATCAGAATCGAGGCGGCTACTCCGGCATTCAAAGATTCGGCCCGGGAAGTCATAGGCAAGGTCAGACCTTTCGTGGTCTCCAGGATCTTTTCCGGGACCCCATGGGTCTCATTGCCAATAAGCAGTGCATCCCGATCGCTCCATTTGACTCGAAGTGGAGACTCCCCACCCCTGGGGGTCGCCGAATAGATGGTAAAACCAGCCTGCCGGACCTTCTCGAGCGTTGGATATGCCTTCTCCAGAGAGAGTTGAGCTACGGGAATACGAAGCAAGGCTCCGGCCGAAGAGCGGGCCACTTTGGAAGACCAGGCCCGGCACCCCCCTACTGCCAGGACCGCTCCTTGTGCCAGCCCGGCGCAAGAGCGCAAGACCGTCCCCAGATTACCGGGGTCTTGCAGTTGCCAGGTGATCAAGATGAAAGAGGCCTTCAACAACTCCTCCAAGGATGATTCCCGAGGCTCATAGAGCCCACAGAGACCACTGGAACTCTTCACCGAGAGAAGACCGTTCAGAGCCTGATCTTCCAACAAAAACCACGAGCTTTCCGAAGCGTGCGCCAACTCTTCCCAGCGCTGAGGTTCAGAATTGTACAGCGAAGTACTCAGTAGCACCTGAATGGGTGGCAAGCCCTGTTGAAGCGACTCCAGGACCGCCTCCCGGTGCTCCATAAAAAAGGAGGTACCTTTGCCCTGCCCGGCACGCCGCCACTCTTTCCAACGACGACTGTGCTTTCCAGGAGTGGTCAGGGACAAATGGTGGCTAACCGCCGTCCTACTTCATCCACCGATTGCCCCAAACGAGCCGCATAGTCTTCCAACTGGTCACGCCCGATCCGCCCGATCCCGAAGTAACAACTCTCGGGGTGATGAAAGATCATTCCACTGACCGAAGCGGCAGGCCACATGGACCCCGAATCCATAAGCTTGATGCCAACTCGCTCCTCCACCTCCAGTATCTCCCAGATGGCGTGCTTGGTGAAGTGGTCGGGGCAAGCCGGGTAACCGGGGGCAGGGCGAATCCCAGAATACTGCTCTTTGATCAACTCTTGAACCGAATATTGACGGCGCTGCTCCAGACCCCAGGCCGTGCGAGCCTCTCGATGGGTCCATTCGGCGGAGGCTTCGGCCAACCGATCGGCCAGAGCCCTGATCATAATGCCGTGATAATCGTCTTGCTCTTCCTTGTATCGCCGGACCTCTTCGTCGCAACCAAAGCCGGCGCTGACGGCAAACAGACCTACGGTATCCGCCCCTTCCTCCCGGGACAGAAAGTCAGACAGACACAATTGAGGCTTGCCGTTTCTTCTCTTGACCTGCTGCCGGAGCATGGGCAAGACCCGCTCTCCCAGGATCACGTCGTCCCCCCGACCCCAGGCCGGGAAGGTCCCGTAGATGGCCCGCGCTTCCAGGGTAGAGTTTGCAAGCAACTGATCCAGGAAGCGGCGGGCATCGTCGAACAACTCCTGAGCTTCAGGCACTTCCAGAATCCGAGGATAGGCACCCCGCATTCCCCAGGCAGTAAAAAACGGGGTCCAATCGATCAGTTCCACCAACTCCGCCAGAGGGATCGGTTTGACTACCTTCACGCTCTCGGAAGGCGCCGGTAGACCTCCCGGAGGAGAAACCCACTCCCAAGCTCTCTCTCGAGCCTCCTGTAGAGTGATAATTGTTTTGTCATCACGGTTTGCAAAACGCTCCCGCAGGTGCTGATGGCGCGCATCCACTTCAGCCCGATAGCTGTCCCGGATCCGTTGATCCATCAGCTTTGAGCACACCCCGGCCGCCTTGGAAGCGTCGATCACGTGAACCACGATTTGCTCCGTCTCCGGCGCGATCTTCAAAGCGGTGTGAGTGGCACTGGTGGTGGCGCCACCAATCAGCAGAGGCTTGCGGTAGCCGCTGCGTTGCATAGCCTCGGCCACCCGAACCATTTCGTCTAAGGAGGGAGTAATCAGCCCGGACAGTCCGACCATGTCCACTTCCTCTTCCACTGCCTTTTGCAGGATCTCCGCCGTCGGCACCATGACCCCCAGGTCGATGACTTCGTACCCGTTGCAGCCGAGGACCACCCCCACGATGTTCTTGCCGATATCGTGCACATCGCCCTTTACCGTCGCCAGTAAAATCTTACCCTGGCTGGACATGGCCCCGGCCGCCTTTTCGGCATCCATGAAGGGGGTGAGATAGGCCACTGCCTTCTTCATAACCCGCGCGCTTTTGACCACCTGGGGAAGAAACATTTTTCCTTCGCCGAAGCGATCTCCGACGATCCCCATGCCAGCCATCAAGGGACCTTCGATCACATCCAGTGGCCGCTCGTACTGCTGACGAGCCTCCTCGGCGTCTTGCTCCACGAAGTCCACCACCCCGTGAATGAGCGCATACTCCAGGCGCTTCTCCACCGACTCCTCTCGCCAGGCCAGGTCGTCGCGCTGACTCTTCTTGCGCTCCCCCCCTTTGTAGGTCTCCGCCAGATTCAGCAGATTCTCGGTGGCCTGAGGGTGGCGAGCCAGAATGACGTCTTCCACGGCCTCTTTCAGTTGCTCGGGAATATCCTCATAAATCCCCAGCATTCCGGCGTTTACGATAGCCATATCTAAGCCGGCCTTGATGGCGTGATAGAGGAAAACGGTGTGCATGGCTTCTCGCACCGGGTTGTTGCCCCGGAAGCTGAAGCTGACGTTGGAAATACCCCCAGAAATCGAGACCCCCGGGCAAGCTTCTTTGATCAACGGGATGGCGTCGATGTAGTTCTTGGCGTATCCGTCGTGTTCGGAAATACCGGTGGCCACCGTCAAGACGTTGGGGTCGAAAATGATATCCTGGGGAACGTATCCCGCTTTCTCCACCAGCAGTTTATAGGCTCGCCGGCAGATAGCAAGCCGTCTCTCTGTATCGTCCGCCTGGCCTTGCTCGTCAAACGCCATGACCACAGCCGCGGCTCCGAAACTACGCACCACGGCGGCTCGCCGGAGGAACTCTTCCTCGCCGTCTTTGAGAGAAATGCTGTTGACCACGCATTTGCCCTGGCAGCTTTCCAGACCCGCCACCAGTACCTCCCAGCGGGAGGAGTCGATCATGACCGGTACCCGAGAGATCTCAGGCTCCGAGGCCATCAACTGCAAAAACTTGCGCATCAGATCTTCAGAATCCAACAGCCCTTCATCCATATTGACGTCGATCAGGTTAGCCCCGTTCCGGACCTGCTGCAGAGCCACCGAAAGGGCACCGTCGAGATCGTTTTCCTTCACGAGCTTGGCGAACTTGGGAGAACCGGTCACGTTGGTCCTCTCCCCCACCACCATCAGCCCGGTATCCACGTTGCGGCTGAACGGCTCCAAACCACTAACCTCGAAGCTGCGGGGCAGTGCGCTCAGAACCCGAGGCTTCTTTCCCACCATCTTCTCAGCGATGGCCTGAATATAAGAAGCGTCGGTCCCGCAACAGCCTCCCACCATATTCAACCAGCCGTTATCGGCAAAGCGCTCGAGAACCGAAGCCATCTGCTCGGGGGTTTCGTCGTAACCACCCAGAGCGTTGGGAAGACCAGCGTTGGGGTAGCAACTCACGTAGGTATCGCAGAGGCGCGAAAGTTCAGCCAAGTAAGGCTCCATTTCGCCTGCCCCCAGGGCGCAATTCAGCCCCACGCAAAGGGGTCTGGCGTGACGCACCGAGACCCAGAAGGCCTCCAGCGTCTGGCCGGAGAGCGTTCTACCGCTGCGGTCGGTGATGGTCACAGAGATGAGTACGGGCACTCTTCGCCCGATCTTTTCAAAGACTTCATCGGTAGCGATAAGGGCAGCCTTGGAGTTCAGGGTGTCGAAAATCGTCTCCACCAGGATGCAATCCACGCCACCTTCCAGGAGTCCCTCGATCTGTTCGGCATAGGCCTCCCGCACCTGGGTGAAGGTGACTTCCCGAGCACCCGGATTGTTGACATCAGAAGACAGCGAAAGAGCCTTATTCATGGGCCCCAGGGCCCCGGCCACCCAGGCTTTGCACCCGCTTTGCTCCACCGCTTCTCGGGCCAGCCGGGCGGCTTCGACGTTGATCTCCCGGGCCAGATGCGATGCCTCGTAATCGGCTAACGAGACGGCATTGGCGTTGAAAGTGTTGGTCTCCAGGAGGTCGGCTCCGGCCTTGAGATAGCCGGCATGCACAGCGCGCACGGAATCGGGCTGAGTGAGACAAAGCAGATCGTTGGCACCCTGGAGAGAGCACCCCCAGTCCGCAAACCGTTCACCCCGGAAATCTTCCTCTTGAAACTTGTACGATTGAAGAGCCGTCCCCATAGCTCCGTCGATAATGATGATACGTTCGGATGCTAGCCGACGGAATTCTTGTTCCATGATGAATATGCTAGGCTTCGGGTGCTTCCCCGGCCGCTTCAGCTTCGGCTGCCTGGCGAGTAGCCTCCTCAATAGACTGCTGAATGATGCTCAAAGCTTTCTCCGACTGCTGCATCTTGATGGCAGCCGAGCGCACCTGGCGAACACCTTGAACCAGAGTGTCTTTGTCGCGGGTCTCAAAAAACGACTGCAGCGTTCCCAGAGCAACCCTAAAATCTTCAACGCCGCTCATCATAACACCCCGCTGCTCATGCAGATCTTCGGAAACCAGTTCAATCTTTTTCACGGCATCTTCATTGAACTCGGGGCGAGGTGTCATGTTGGGGACTTCCGGCATGGTGGCCTGAGCGTTGGCCAAAAGATTGTCCATCCACACCAAAACTTCTTCGAACTCTTCATCGCTACAACGCTCCTCGGCCACCTCATTGATGGCGTGGAAAAGGCGCTCGAGGTTGGTGGTTATCTCCAGGTCCCCGGTGAAATCGGCGGCCCCGTCAGCCTCTTGATACGACATGGTGGACCGTACGCCGGTCTGTTGCGGGAGTTGGGCGCCGCAATTGTTGCAGACCCGGCTGCCCGGTTCATTCATGTTGCCGCAACGTACACAGGAGACCTTGCCTTCGTTCTCACCGATGGCGATGAGGGCTTCCTTGTGATCAGAGAGCTTCTCGGAAGCCTCGATCAGGCTCTTTTTGGCGTTTTCAAACTCCGCCGGATCGGCCTCACCTTCCAGGATCTCGTGAAAAAGTGCCAGAGCGTCTTCGTGGAGTTCATAGGCCTCTCTGACTCCCTCTATCTCCTGCTGCACCGCCTCAGAGTCGTTAGGCATCCCGGCCAACTCTTGAAATTTGGAAGACTCTTCTTTCAGGTCGGTTTCAAAAAAGTCAAGAGACTCAGCAAAACCGTCGGCCCCGATACCGCCTTGCTGAAAGGTCTCGGCCGCTGAAAGCAAGATGTTGGTTCGGGGCAGTCGGCAAGGTCCGGCACTCATCAGTGCCGCGTTCAGGGATCCTATGGCCTCCTTCACCCCGTTGGAGGTGGCCAGCAACTGATTAAACACCTTTTCCAGGGCTTGCTTATCACCGGCATCCACCGCCTGCCCAACCTGAGCGAGGCTCTGAATCTGCTCCTCGTAGGCGCGGACCAGACCATCGCGCTGGGGAGGTTGCTGACCTTCGGCGGCCAGCAACTCTTCGATCGCCTTCTTGGTCATATCCACGATACCGGCCAGGGCGTTCTTCAGGTGCTCGGCCTGAACACCACCACGGATAAACCCCTCTTTCATCTTAAAAAGAGCGTTAAAAAGGGGCATGTCGGTGGGACCATCGGCAAACTGGGCCTGCTGAAGACTGGTCATGGCAAAGACGGTAGCGCTGGCTGCTCTAAAAATCGAACCCCGAACTGATTCGTGGGCTTCAGCACTGGCCGAGGCGGCAAACTCTTCCAGGTCTTCGAGGGCTATCTGCATCTCCTCAAAGCTCCGCTCAAAAGCGTCGAGGACTTCTGACTTCGCCCCATCGCGCTCGAGATTGGCCAGGGTCTGGACGCGAGCATGCTCCAGGCTCTCCAGTGCCTGGGAGACGCCTTCCCGCAAATCTTCCTCGGATATCTCCTCCTCGAAACGAAGACGAGCCTGTTCCAAAAGATGGTTGCATAGCGGAGAGGGAGTTTCACCCTGCAGCGCGGGTTCGGAAGACGTCGATTCAGTACCAGCCATTAGACCTCCAACAGATAAGCCAGACCATCATGAAGTCCGAGCAGGGGCCTATTAGAGGTAGTGGGAGTTGTTTCCTTCGGTAAGAATCCCTGAATTGAACTAGGATCAGTTGAGAACCGGAAGTCCGGTAAGGCAGCTAACCATATTATTCCTGGCCTGGTCAGGGCAAGACGGGTTCGACGATTCGGGTACCATCCACAGCAAATCCTGGTTAATGTAATGATCCAAAACTTCCTGGTGTTTGTCGTCGACCAACTCCCAACTGAGCACCCGCCGGTCGGAGGGATCGGTGTTCTCCAGTAGACCATCGAGCTTTTCTGCAGCTTCGGAGTCAGCCAAATGGCCCTCCAGGATAAAGCCACCGGCGTATTCCGGCTTCTTTAATTCGGTTTCCAGGCAATCGATCTTTTCATTGGTCAGGCTGATCAACGGCAACCCGACCTCCCGGCTGAGCTTCTCGCCCCAATCCTGACCCGGGTCGATCAGCAGATGCACCACCTGAGGAAAAGCTTGGAGTGCGACCCTCATTCCGCTACGCGCAGATTCTCTCCGCATATCCTCGGTAGGTGGCGCGGTCGACTCCCGGCCGTCGGATCGCTCGAAGCCATCAGTTGGCTCGGCGGGCGCCCTCTCCTCCAGCTCAACAGGCCGGTCACTGCCGCCCAGGTACGGACGAACAGCCGAGAACGGACCGCTGGAGAATATTTTCGAGAATATATGAGTCACGACGATAGTCTAACCGACCACCGAAGAGCGATGTTGTCTAAGATGTGAACATGTGCCTAAAGGTCAGGCTCGTGGAGCATTCGCAGGAGATGCTTGGCGTGTTGATCGTTGGCGTTGAGCTTCAAGACGTCCTGGAGACCGAAGCGCGCTTCGTCGAATTCACCGATCCGATAGCAGGTAACGGCCAGGTTGTAGGTCGCTTCCATGTGAGACTTGTCGTACTCGAGAGCTTTCTTAAACTCTTCTTTGGCCTGAGGCAAAAACTGCTCGGTTTCCGACATGCTTAAGCCCAACATAAAGTGTACGTCGGCCTGCTTCGGGTCCGGCCCACTCTTGCCGGCTTCCCCTTTAGCAAAGAAGCTCATCATCTTCTTCAGGAAACTTTGCTTCTGGGGCTTCTTCTTGCTCCAGTCGCCCTTTTTGGGCTTTTCCCGGCCCTTAGCAAAGCGCCGCAGTTGAAAGACCGGCTGATTGTCATACTCTTTGCGCTTCCCCTTATCGTTGAGCACGCTATAGGCCGCCACGAGTTCTTTCATCTTGTCGTCGGAAGCCGCTTTTTTTCCAGGGTTCAGGTCCGGGTGATACTTCTTCGACAATTCGCGGTAGGCTTTGCGAATCTCATCGGCAGTTGAGATCGGTTTGACATTCAGCACCAAGTAGTGGTCGCGCTTTTGCAACTTCTAGACTCTCCTTCAATTCTGTCCTTCTGATTCCCACCCGGGTCGGTCATTCCTCCGTGCTCTAAATGTACCGAACAGGGAAGCAAAGCCTTGCTATGGTAGATTCATTTCGTGCAGAATCTGTTTCGTAGCTGGGTCAGTCGATTTTCTCCACCGGACTCGACGACTAACCCCTTGGCTTCTCCCTCCGGCCGGCTCCATCTTCAACCGATGAAGATCGAAGAAATTCGGCTGGTCGAAGGATGGTTTAACGACCGCGAAACCTGCGAACTCGCTTTTGGGGTGAGGGCGTCCTGGGACATCCTTAACTCCATGCGGTCCGAGTATATTGAGGAGCTTCAAAGAGATAAGGTTGGAGTCCTGTCTATCCGATTAGCCGACCCTATAAAATGTTCCGGCCTCGTGGGCTTCGTGAGGTACAAGCTCTTTCACCGGGGTCGCCACAAAGGAGCGCGGGTCGGAATCATCCTTGGCCCTCCGGAAATGCGAGGGAGCGGAATCGGGCGAGAGGCGCTCCAGACCCTGCTCGGCTACCTGTTTGAGACCCGGGGGGTACGACGAGTCGAGCTCGATACAGCGCTCTTCAACACCCAGGCCCGCCAGTGCTTCGAGGCTTGCGGGTTTGAAGCGGTGAGGGTCGTAGAGTTCTCCACCATCCACAGCCCGGATGTGGAATCGCGCCTGATGATGCAACTCGAACGAGAGCAGTGGGTCCGACGCAATAGCGGGCAAGCGTAGAGTAAACTATTTTCCAGCGATGACGGTGGATTCGGTCTTTCTCTGAAAGCTGTCCTCATAGGCCTGGCTCACCGGAACTTCGGCTTCTTCGGCTTGGGGGCACAGTTGGCCAACAACCCAGTCGTAATCAGAGGCCCTGCCGCTGCGCAGGCGTACCTGGTGGACCTGCCCCAGCTTATCGGTAAAACTTACCCGCCCTACCAGCGAGGCATTGCTGTCGGCTTCCGATGCCGCTTGAAACTCCTGGACCTCGAGCACCGACTGATGCTTGGAGAAGGCCGATAGGGCCAGTCCGTCCAGAGCAGTGACTGCGGACATGGGTAGCCTCAACGGTGAGCTTACCCTAACCACTTCCGATTCTGTCTCCGGCCGGCTGAGAAACCCCAAATCCTGGAGAAGTTCCGGGTCACCGACCAACTCACAACCGGGACCTGCGGCAGCGAGTTTGGACTCTAATTTCTTTGCATCGAGAGCCGGGGTCTGAGCGATCTCCCCTCGATACAGCTTAAGTTGAAAGGTTCCGCTCACGGCGTCGTAGAGCACCTCACCAGAGCTGTAACGGGTTGTTCCATCTCCCCGCCGAAACGCGTAGCCGGTCGTCTCTCGATTCACCGGAAAATACATACGGGCAGACCAGTCGGGGGTGGGCTCACCTTGCTCCAACCAACTATAGGAGGAGTTCTGTTGCCCGCTCGTAGCGGCAAACTTCTGCCCCTGCTGCTTCCATGGGCCCCATCCGCTGGTGAAGGCCTCTAGAAAACCGGCCACTCGGAAGGACGCATCCACTGGGGCCTGCTCCTTATTCTGGGCCATGAAACCGGTACCGGAGTCGTAGTAGAAACTCTCCGACTCCAGCTTAAAACTATCACCGGTGGTCCGATAGCCGGCGGCCGTCGAGATTTCCGAAGGTATCGCGGGGTATCGTCCGGTCTCGGCCATTTCGGTCTCCAGTCTCTCCACCTCGGCCAAAAACGGTGCCGTCTCCTCCACCGGAACAGGCTTCACCGAACGCGATACAACAACGACTCGCCGTTCGGATGCACCCTGGCGACTCAGGGAACGCAATTCGGCCTGTGGCACCCCATCGGTGCCAACCACCGCCCCCATCAATTGAGCAACCACCTGGGGCTCCCCTTCAAACATCACTTGCTTTACGTTGCGGGGTCCGGCCGGGATCTCTTCGACCTCCTGCCCGGGATTCAAAGCCCAGGCAGCCCCTACGGTCGTCATCACCACCAGCCCCACCCATTTCAAGGGAAATCCTCGATGGGTTAAACCGGTCTGTTCCGATCGCCTGGATTTGGGGAACGAAATAAGATTAGAACCGGTTTTTTTCACTGCTTTTTGCCCTCAAGAAAATGTTTCAAAAATATTAACGAGATTATTCAAGCATCCTCTACGAGAAAGGGAAAGAAAATCGATCCATGGGTTAAACTTCTTTTGCACCCGACGGGCTTTTGAAGCTATAATCGGGATCGTGGCTTCCAATCATATATCCGGTCCGAACTTAGGACGTTACAACCCTCAGCATCTTCAGGTCACGCCCAAGCTGCATTATGAGAGTGTTGCTCCTAATGTTCTTCGCGACCTGAAAAGCAAGTATGATCTCGATCTCGAAGACCTCGATGTCGAGGAACTCTTAGCCTTACTCACTCGAGATGAGGTCGAGCTCTCCGAAGAAGCCATGGATCTTTTACTCAAACACAAGAAGAAGAAAAAGCGTGGACGTGGTCGCCATCAAGACGACAGCGAGGAAGCCTTTCTGGAACTCCTGGAGCAACTCGAGGAACAGGAAATCCGACCACCCGTGGTGATCCCGAACAACGATGAGACCCCCTTCCTTCCTCCGGTGATTCAGCTCTCCAACTACAGCCCGGCGGTGGAAAACTCCCGCCCTCGACGAACTTCCGACAATTCTTCAAAGAGTCCTGAAGACGACTACTTGCGCCTGAGTCGAGCCGGCCGCATCGCCATGGCCATGATCGCCGACTGTCCTAGCAAGAGCAGTGCCAAGCGAGTCGCCAAAGACTTAGAAGTCTTCGGTTCTCAGGTACTGGCGGAGGTCAAGCAGTTCGGAACCCGGATTATCGTCATTCCACCTCATCAGTCTCTCACCTCGATCAAGCTCGGAGGCCTCTTTCTGTTCGGCGCTGGCGAAAAAACCCACGACGGGCGAGACTGGTCGGGGGTGCGGGGAGCCTACTCCGCCAAACGCCGGGTTATCGTTCTAGGCGAAGAGCTGATCGATGAAAGCCGACGTACCGGGCGCTCGGTCGTTCGGCACGAATTTGCCCACGCCTACGAAGACGCCTGGAGTAAAAAGCGACAGCGCAAGTTTCCTCTGGGGGTGGAGCTCTGGTATCGCTTTGAAAAGTCGCGAAAAGCCTTCATCTCGGAGTACGCCTCCACCAAACCGGCCGAATACTTCGCAGAATCGGTGGAAGCCTACTGCAGTTCCCAGCACCGCCAGCGGTTGCGCGCGGCCGATCCTGAAATGTACGAATATATCTCCACCCTCTTCGAGCAATGACAGCCATCACAGACCAACTCCGAGCAGCTTTGCGCCACCTGACCACAGGCGGTGCCTTTACCGCTCAACAGATGTCCGACATCGTTACCCTGTTGATGCAGAGCGATCTCAGTCAAGAGCCGCTACCCCAGCTTGCCGGTGCCTTCCTCTGCTCTCTCAAAACCCGGGGAGAGACCCCCGAAGAGATTTTTGGTGCTGCAGATTGTCTTCGTCGGCACCAGATCAGTGTACCGGTCGACACCCCCGAAGGAGTGCTCCTGGACACCTGTGGCACCGGGGGCGACGGGGCTCATCTCCTCAACATCTCCACCATCACCGGGATCGTGCTGGCAAGCCTCGGGGTCCCCATCGCCAAGCATGGGAATCGATCCGTCTCTTCGGCCTGCGGAAGTGCGGATCTGTTGGAAGCCATGGGTTACCCCTTGCTCAGCTCCCAGTCTCAAGTGGCGACCCTCATCCAAACCACCCGCTTTGGCTTTCTCTTCGCTCCGAATTTTCACCCCGCCCTGAAAAATCTCTCCGGGTTGCGGCGCTCCCTGGGAGTACGGACCATGTTTAATATGCTGGGTCCGCTGGTCAATCCGGCTGGTGTCACCCACCAGATGATCGGCGTCTTCGACCGGGAGATCGTGACTCCCATCGCCGGTGCTGCCGCCAGAATGGGCCTCAAGCGCTGTCTGGTGGTGCACGGTCAGGGCGGACTGGACGAACTCTCTCCGGAGGGCACCACCTGGGCGACCCTGGCCGAGGAGGGCCGACTGACAGAATTGGAGTGGACCCCCAGAACGTTCGGGGCCGACCCGGTGCCACTGAAGGAGCTTCAGGGAGGAGACGTAGCCCGGAACGTCTCCCAAACAGCGGCTCTTTTGCGGGGCGAGTTGAGATCCGCTGCCGCGGCGGTAGCCATGAACTGTGGAGCCTGCTTGTGGCTGGTGGAGAAGGTGAGTTCTCTGGAGGAAGGATACGGCCTGAGCCTAGAGGCCATGCTATCAGGGGCTGTGGAGCGTTATTTCGAAGACTGTCTCCGTGCTGCTCAATCCTCCTGGCACTCCTCCAACGGTTCATCGACCTCTCCGGCGCTCTCCTCACCCACAAATCCGTCATCGCATTGATTGATCAAGTGAATGACGTAGTTGCCCAGCAATTTCACCTGCTCGGTATCCATTCCCAGAAACAGTAAAGAATGCAGATACTGAGGGGAGCCCTCCGACTCCAGCAGGTCTTCCCTCACCCCCATGACTTTGCACGGTAGCCGCAAGGGAGGCAATATTCGCCACAAACAGATTTCGCAATGAATCTGGGTATCCTTATCGAGGGGAGTCTCACTTGCCAGGAGCGCCCCCCCCACTCCCAGATTGAGCACTTCGCCCGTGATAGTCTCCCCCGGATTGACCGTATAGATCCGAGCCGGGACCCGCCCCCCTGCTCGCAAATACTTCCGCTTCTGAAAAGTCTTGGATTCGTCGAAACCCAACTGTTCCAGAACGTACCGAATCCAGGAGTCCTCTTTGCCCACCTGGCTCTCGTCGAAGGAAAGCCCAACCTCGTAAGAGGCCCGCCCAGCCGGACCCAACTCCGTGACCCAGATGACGTGACTGTCGATCGCCCGGGTGTTCTGGGTATTCTCCGCCTCGGGGAAAGCGACTTCCACCGGGTCGCCCTGCTTCAATCCAAGGCTGGTCCGAATCCGCATACCGCTCAGACTGAGGTCGGTGATGATCGCCGAACTTTTGGACGCACCTGCCTGTAAATCCATACGAATATACGTTCGTACCCTGAGCTTCTTGCGCCGCTCGGCAAGGGAGAGTTGAGGGAAATCGGGATCGGTAGCTTCCAGGCCTTGGATCTTATTGCGCAACATTGTAGTGCCAACGATTCTTCGGCAGGGCCTCTCATACCTTGCCCGAAATATCTCCGGCAAAATATGAGTGATTATCTTTTCGTCCTTCACTCCCTAAAGCCCAAAGGGGGGAGTGAAATTGCCTCCGCATGGATGCTGCAGGCACTAGCTGAGCGAGGCGGGGTCACGGTTTTGACCCACATGCCCGACCACGACCTGGCCATAACCGACGCCGTTTGTGGGACCACCCTTGCCAACTGTTCCTTGAAGTGGATCCATACAAATTCGAAGTTAATTCGCTTGATTAAGCGGTGTGGGATCAAGCACCACACCTTGTGGTTCCGTTCATTCGTTCGAGAAGCTCGCCGCCAACGGCCCTACCATCGGTATCTGGTGACGTCGTTTGGGGAGGCAGACTTTGGAACGGGCTTTCCCAAGGCCATACAGTACTTGCACGCCACCCCGGGGCGCCACAGCCACTTGATGAATCGAGATCAGTTCGTTGGGCGCAGCCTTCCCATGATGATTTTAGCGTGGTTTAATTTGAAACTCTGCGACCTCTTCGCCCCTTGGGATGACGAGCGAACAAAGGAAAATTTCACCGTCGCCAACAGTTATTTCACGTC
The DNA here is from genome assembly GCA_041676625.1 of Vulcanimicrobiota bacterium. Lineage (GTDB taxonomy): Bacteria > Vulcanimicrobiota > Xenobia > Xenobiales > JADMJV01 > JAEXNA01. The sequence goes on along the minus strand of JBAYRN010000027.1, from coordinate 14,069 downwards.
GGAAAGTTATCGCGCTTTGTACGGCAAGGAGGCAGATGCCGTTGTTTATCCTCCGCCCGTCGGGTCGGCTAGGACAATCGAACGCGCACACCGGAAGTTGGCATTCCTAGCGATGGCGAGAGCCGACCCCCAGAAGGGATGGGATGATACAGTGGGGATCGTGAAAGGTCTCCGAGACAGAGGGCACAATGTGACCTTAACGATGTTCGTGCTGACATCCTCGTCAGCGCCCGTCACTTTACAGTGGATCAAAGAGAATGCAGAATCCAACTCGTCCTGGCTAACGTTGAGGTTGAACGCCTCCAGGGCCGAGATTGACCGGGCGATTGGTGAACACAGGTTCGGTTTGCACTGCGGATGGGGAGAAACCTACGGAATGGCCGTCGCTGAGATGCTTCTGGGTGGCTGCCTGACAAGTGTCCGCGAATCAGGCGGCCAGACCGAAATCGTAACTGAGCTCGAGTTACGGTTTCGGAGGAGAAAGGATGCGATTGAGAAATGGGATGCGATCCTTCGTGACCCGGAACTCGAAGCCCGCTTGTTATCCTCGCAGGCTGCTAGAAGAGAACTCTATTCACGCGAGGCATTCTTCAAGAATTTCCACACAATGATGGACCAGTTTGAGGCCCGTTATCCGGTGCCGCCATGAGTGATTTTCTGTTTGTCGTTCCTTGTCTAAGGCCGCTCGGTGGCAGGGAAGGTACGGCTGCGTGGATGTTAGAGGTTCTACTTGAACGAGGCTCTGTGACCGTCTTGACCCAGACGGGCTACGATCTGTTGGGCCTGGACAGGGTGTTCGGAACAAAACTTGCTAGCAAGTCGTTTGAGATAATCCGAGTGGATTCCTGGCTTACCAATCTCATGGCTTCGAAAGGGGTGTCTCACCACGTATTAGGCTTCAGGCTCTTCCTCGCCGCCGCCAGAGCGGAGCGGCGGAAGCACGGGTTTTGCGTCTCCGCTTATAACGACCTTGATCTAGGGGCGGGCAGTGCCTGTTTAGAATATATGCACAGTCCTCCTTGCAACCACAGCGGGCTGCTTCGTCAGCAAAATCTCGGCGGTCGTAGATGGGTGGGTAAACTGTTGGCTCTAGCCAACATCGCCGTCTGCGAGGCCCTGGTTCCCTGGAACGACGCCCGAGTCTCTCGCAATTGGATCGTTACCAACTCGTCTTGGACGAGTTCGAAATTTAGCCAGCTTTATGGGAAGCCGGCCGACCGCGTGATCTTTCCACCTCCCACACTCAACCACTGTGCTGGCAATAATACCAGCATCAGACCCGCAGACCATGCGGCGAGCGAGCGTTTACGAACTAAGAGTCACGGCTTCATTGCTATTGGCAGGGCTCACGAAGAAAAGGGCTGGCTCGACACGATTTCTATTGTCAGAGCACTGCGTGAGTTGGGGCATCATGTCTTTTTAACGATGTTCATATTGCCGTGTAATCAGGGCCTGCATGCTATGCTGGAACACCAGGCAGAAATGAATAGTTCGTGGTTGCAGCTTCACGTGAACGCTCCAAGAGAGCAAATCGAGGAGGCCATCGCCACCCACAAGTTTGGGCTCCACGCTGCGACGGCCGAATCTTACGGGATGGCAGTGGCCGAGTTACTCCAAGGCGGCTGCCTGACGGCCGTCAGGGATTTAGGGGGCCAGGTCGAGATCGTCACGGAGCCAGAACTCCGGTTCGTCGATATTGAAGACGCCGTCACTAAGCTGGACCGGGTACTCGGGTCACCGTCGTTGCAGCAGCGACTTTATTCGAGTCAGCAGGCTCGCCGGGATCGTTACAACAGGGAGGCCTTTCTAAGCTCTTTTCGGAGTTGCCTCGATGAGTTTAGGGTACACGCCAGGATCACAATGGCCGGGAATGAAGGGCAATCGACTGGGATTAGTCGTCGGCCATCCCGAAGTTGCGTATCGTGACGTAACTTCGGTTTCCCCACGATTGCCACTCTTGCTCATCAAGTGGTACCGGAAACCCATTTAAAGTAGTTTCCAATAAAACCGTGTCGGAGTAGGATTTAAAAGTTTTTCGTTTCGAGGCGAGGGCAGCACCCGAAAGGTTTGGAGCGCGATTTTGAATGTCATACGCCGACCACCAGGCTCGGTTGTAGCGGTTTGAGGCAAACAGCCGGACGGCATCGGCTGTGGCCTTATGGTCGCAGTGGTCGCCAGGGTTCCTTGTACTGTTATAATCCAGGGCGTTCACCCACGGATTCTCGGTTCCGATCTGAGAGCGCTCGAGTTCCATAATCATCTCTAAAGTCTTACAAAAATCTTGCCAGCCATGGTACGTGGTGGAGTTGTCAACGGCTGTTAGTGATGCGAGCTTGTTGTCGCGCAAGTTCGAAAGGGAAGCATCTCCTACACCATCGGGAAGCCTGAGACAATAATTAACAGTATTCCCGCACGTATAGACCGAGACTTTGTGCCCATTGATCTGATGAATACTGAAGGTCAAGGGTGCCGCCGGCGTGACTGCACGAAATGAAGCAAGCGCCCCCCGCTCCCTGACTTCCCACCATCCATCGGATCGGCCTCCGTCTCCAGCCGTGGTGTGAATGAAGACGACCTTCTTGTCAGGCTCTTTTAGGTCAGCAACGGCCTGCTCTCCACAAAACAGTTGCCAGTCATCTTGATGGGCGGAAACGTAGAATGCAATGTCATTGGGCTGTGTACATTGCGATTCGAGTCGAATCACGAGCCCTAAGATAGATGTCGCAAGTACGCTTAATGGGTTCTTCACATCTTGTACTTTCAATGTTGGAGGTGCCCAGGTGGACCGGTCGCTTCAGTATAGTGCCAACGATTCTTCGGCAGGGCCTCTCATACCTTGCCCGAAATATCTCCGGCAAAATCATCCATCATTCCGGAGGAAATCTTGATTACACAGACCGATCGAAGCGCCCAGGAAATCATTCAGCAAAACCGAGAGTACACTCTCTTCTCCTGGTCCGTGCAGCAAGCTGCCAACCCCCATCCTATTGTCAGTGCGAAGGGGTCGTGCTTTTTTACCGCAGACGGTAAGCGCCACATCGACTACTCTTCGCAGTTGATGAACGTGAATATCGGTCACGGACACCCCAAAGTGATTGAAGCCATTAAGAAACAGGCCGACCAACTTGCCTTCGTCTACCCTGGCGCCGCCACCACGGCCCGGGGTGAGGCTGGTGAACGACTGGCGGAGATCACGCCCGGCAAGCTGAAAAAGAGCTTTTTTACCCTGGGCGGTGCCGACGCCATCGAGAACGCTATGAAGATGGCGCGTTTAGTGACCGGGCGCCAGAAGGTTATGACCCGTTATCGCTCCTACCACGGGGCCACCTTTGGAGCCATGTCCGCAGGCGGCGACCCCCGCCGCCTGGCCAACGAACCCGGGGTTCCCTGGATCGTGCGGATGCTCGACCCTTACGCCTACCGGAGCCCGTTGTACCGGCACTGTACCCCGGAGCAAGGAGACCAAGCGCTGGTCGATCTCATCCAAGAGCAGATCGAGATGGAAGGTCCCGACACCATCGCAGCTATTTTGCTGGAAGGCTACAGCGGCTCTTCGGGGATCATCGCTCCCTCCTCACCCGCATACTGGAAAGGGGTGCGTGGACTGTGCGACAAGTACGGAATCAAACTCATCGTGGACGAGGTCATGAGCGGCTTCGGCCGCACCGGTGAGTGGTTTGGAATCAACAACTACGGGATCGAGCCGGATCTCATGGTTTGCGCCAAGGGCCTCACCTGCGGATACGTGCCCCTGGGAGCGGTGGTGGTCTCCTCGGAGATCGCCGAATACTTTGAAACCAATCCTCTGTGGTGCGGCCTGACCTACAGCGCCCACCCCATCTGCTGTGCAGCGGCCGTGGCCTGTATCGACGTCTATAAGGAGGAAGGACTGATCGAGCGAGCCCGCGTGCAAGGCGACAAGATCGCCAAACATCTGAACCGACTGCACCAGGAACACCGCAGCGTGGGTGACCACCGGGGTATCGGCCTCTTCCGTGTCCTGGAGCTGGTCAAGAATCGAGAGACTCGGGAGCCCATGAGCGGGTTCAACAAACCTCCATCCGAGCCCATGGCGAAAGTGGCCGGGCACCTGAAAAGCAAAGGTTTTCATACCTTCGTCCGCTGGGACTGGGTCTTCGTGGTCCCGCCGCTCTGCATCACCGATGAAGAGATCGAAGAAGGAATGCAGATCCTGGATGAAGCCCTGAGCCTGGCCGATCCCTACGCTGAGGGGTAGCCCTCTTCAAGAGGGGCAGTCCGCGACGCCGGAACCGGATCGTTCCAAAGCGTCGCGGACTGCCCCCGCGGAGAAACCTTTGCGGACCAGGGAGGCAAGGACCTTATCGGGGTTCTTGCCTTTCTGGAGCTCCCGTTCGATCAGGCCTTGGAGCTTGTCCCTCAGCGACTCCGGGGAAAGCTCCGGAACGGCCTGGAGCACCTGGGATACCACCTGAGAATCGACCCCGCGTTGCAGCAGTTCCTGGCGGTAGCGTATCCGCCCCCAGGCCTTACCTGCTCGGTAACGCACAAAGTTTTCTGCAAAGCGCACGTCATCCAGATAACGACACTCTTCCAGTTCATCCAGGAGCGGCTCGATCTCATCGGCCGAGCCTCCTTTTTGCAGAAGTTTGCTACGAAGCTCTGACCGAGAATGATCGCGCCGACTCAAAAGGTCGAGAGCACGCTCTCTAAGCTTGCGCCCGGAGAGCGGCTCTCGAGACGACGAGTCCGTGCCGCCTAAGCTTCTCAACTTTATGCTTCGACTTCTTCGACTTCTACTTCGTGGGCTTGACCGTTCTGAACACCTCGATTGAGACCAGCCATAGCTCGAACCTGACGTTCGATTTCATCGGAGATTTCAGGGTTCTCTTCCAGAAAGACGCGAGAGTTGTCGCGCCCCTGGCCGAGTCTGGTATCTCCGAAAGAGTACCAACTTCCTTGCCGCTTGGTCACCCCTATCGAAGTGGCGACATCGAGCAAGGAGCCTTCCCGGGAGATCCCTTTGCCAAAAATGATCTCAAACTCAGCCACCTTAAAGGGAGGAGCCAGTTTATTCTTTACCACCTTGACCTTGGCCCGGTTTCCGAGCAGCTCTCCGTTTTGCTTGATGCTTTCAATTCGTCGTACTTCTACCCGCACCGAGGAATAGAACTTCAAAGCGCGACCACCCGGCGTGGTTTCGGGACTGCCGAACATCACTCCGATCTTCTCCCGAATCTGGTTGACGAAGATGACCGCCGTCTTGGACTTGGAGATGACCGAAGTCAGCTTTCGCAAAGCCTGCGACATCAAGCGGGCTTGCAGCCCCACGTGGGCATCCCCCATGTCTCCTTCGATCTCGGCCCGAGGCACCATGGCCGCCACCGAATCCACCACAATCACATCCACGGCGTTGGACCGAACCAGAGTCTCCACGATCTCCAAGCCCTGCTCTCCAGTGTCAGGCTGAGACACATAAAGATTCTCAAGATCCACTCCGATGTTGGCCGCGTAGGTCGGGTCCAGGGCGTGTTCGACATCGATAAAAGCAGCGATCCCACCGAGTTTCTGGGCCTCGGCCAAAACGTGCAGAGTCAAAGTGGTCTTACCCGAGGACTCGGGTCCGTAAATCTCGGAAACTCGTCCACGAGGAAACCCGCCCACTCCCAGAGCTACGTCGATAGCGATCGATCCGCTGGGGATCACCGGAACTTCGAAACGTCCTCCGGCTTCCCCCAATTTCATGATGGAACCTTTGCCGAATTGTCTTTCAATTTGGGAGAGGGCTACCTCTAAAGCTTTCTTCTTATCCATAAAACTACTCCAAAACTTTCATTAGTGAACAACCTTTCACCTAGTGAACAGATTTTCACCTTAGACTATTTTCCCTTCCGTGTCAAAATATTTTTTAAACTCGGAACAGAACCTACTTCTCTCCCCTCTTGGGCAGTCCCCCAGAACAAAAGGTTAACAATGGTCGAAGGTCTTGGGGTGCTCAAGTCGGAAGCAATCGACCTATATGAAGAAGCTATCTTGCGCACTTTCGTGCCTATTATTTATCGCCCTGACCGCTGCAGGTCTGGCCCAGGAACTTCCCAAATCCATGAAGGAGGTGCACTCCCTGGGAGGCCTCACCGAGTACCGGATGGACAATGGACTGAAGGTGTTGCTCTTTCCCGATGCTTCCGCTCCAAAGACCACCGTAAACATCACCTATCTGGTGGGCTCACGCCACGAGGGATATGGGGAAACCGGCATGGCTCACTTGCTGGAGCATCTCCTCTTCAAGGGTACCCCTGACCATCCGAACATCCCCCAGGAACTCACCGAGCACGGGGCCCGGGCCAACGGGACTACCTGGTATGATCGCACGAACTACTATGAAACCTTTCCCTCCAGCGAGGAGAACCTGAACTGGGCTCTCTCTCTGGAGGCCGACCGCATGGTCAACTCATTTGTGGCCAAAAAGGATCTCGACTCCGAGATGACCGTGGTTCGAAACGAGTTTGAGCAAGGGGAGAATAGCCCCACCGGTATCCTCAGTGAGCGCGTCTTTTCCACCGCCTATCTGTGGCACAACTACGGTCAATCCACCATCGGGGCACGTTCGGATATCGAAAACGTCCCGATCGAGGCGCTGCAGGCGTTCTATCGCAAGTATTACCAACCGGACAACGCGGTTTTGATCGTAGCCGGAAAGTTCGATCCGCCAGCCACGCTCCAACTCATCGCCGAAAAGTTCGGGGCGATCCCTCGCCCCCAGCGCACCCTGGTCGGTACCTACACTCAGGAGCCGGTTCAAGACGGGGAACGTCGGGTGGAACTACGCCGGACCGGAGACTCCAGGGTGGTGGCGTTAGCCTATCACGTCCCGGCCGGCTCCGACCCCGAATTTGCAGCGGTGGAGGTGCTGGGTGAGATTCTCGGAGACACCCCTTCCGGGCGGCTCTACAAGAAGCTGGTCAGCAGCAAGCTGGCCACCGAAGTGGGCGGAGGAGCCTACCAACTGCACGACCCCGGTCTTCTTTACCTGCGAGCCTCCACCACCAAGGACGGAGACCTGGATCGCCTGGAGAAGGCGCTGATCGAAGCGGCCCATAGCTTCTCCTCCGAGCCTCCCGGTGTCGAGGAGGTGGAGCGTGCCCGCACCGCCCTCCTCAACGGAATGGAGCAGGTCCAGCGAGATAGCCAGCGACTGGCCCTGCAGCTTTCCGAATGGGAAGCCATGGGAGACTGGCGTCTCTTCTTTCTTTATCAGGACCGATTGAAAGAGGTGACGGTGGAGCAGGTGGCCCGGGCCGCCGATCGCTATCTCAAAGAGTCTAACCGCACCGTCGGACGATTTCTTCCCATCGACGTCCCGGACCGATCCGAAATCTCCGAAGTGGATCGTGAGGCCCTGCAACAAACCCTGGCTGAACTAAAGGTGGACGAGGGTCTGGCCCAAGGAGAAGACTTTGACCCGTCGCCAGTAAATATTCAGGAACGAACCACCTTCTTCAATTTGAGAGACGGCCTGGAGGTCGCGTTTCTACCCAAGAAAACCCGCGGTGAGACGGTCACGGTCCGCATGGTCTTTCAACACGGCAACGAAGAAGTGCTACAAGACAAGGGTGCCCTGGGCACCTTTACGGGTGCCATGCTCCTCCGGGGAACGGAGAGTATGACCCGCGAGGAGATCAAAGATACCCTGATCGGACTCTCCGCTTCAGGCTCAGCCTCCGGAAATTACGATTACGCGGTCGCCGATTTTGATACCACCAGGGAAAATCTGCCGGCGGTCATCAAAATCGCCGCCGAACTCATGAAAAAGCCGGCCTTTCCGCCGGAGGAGTTGGAGACCATGTTGGCCGCCTATCTGGCCGAACTGGAAGAAGCCAAGACCGATGTCAACTCCCGCGCCGGCCAGGAGGTCAATCAACGGTTAGACCCCTTCCCTGCAGGTGATCCCCGGGAGGACACCACCATTGAGGAAGACATCGCCAACGCCAAGGCTATCACCGTGGAAGCTATGCGAGAGTTTCATAAGACTTTTTACGGTGCCAACCAGGGGCAGATCGCAGTCGTGGGAGATTTTGAGCCCGAGGAGATCCGGCCGCTGCTGCAAGAGCTGTTCTTGGAGTGGACCAACGACCAGGCCCCCCCTTACCGGAGAATGGAAGACAAGGTCAAGGTCGTGGATAGCGGACATCGCTCGAGTATCAATCTCCCCGACAAAGCCAATGCGGTTTATTACGCGGTCCTGCCCCTGCCCCTCAACGACGAGCACCCGGACTACGCTGCCCTGCGACTGGGCAACTACATTCTGGGTGGTGGTTTCTTGAATAGTCGTCTGGCCACTCGGATCCGCCAACAAGAAGGGCTCTCTTACAGCGTCAGCTCTTCCCTCTCGGCTCCCGCGCTGGACCCGGCCGCGAACTTCAGCGTCTACGCCATAGCCGCTCCGGAAAACATCGAGAAGGTCAGCACGGCGGTCCGAGAAGAGATCGACCGGGTGCTACAAGACGGGTTCACGCCCGAGGAAGTGGAGGCTGCCAAAAGAGGATATCTCGAATCTCTCAAGGTGGCCCGCTCCCAGGACGACAACCTGGCCTCCCTGCTGACCCAATACATGAACATCGATCGTGAAGTGAAGTGGCTGGACAATTGGGACAAGACTATCCAGGATCTGACCGCCGACCAGATTCACCAGGCCTTCAAAAAGCATATTGACCCGGATAAATTGACCATTGTGACGGTGGGTACTCTTCCCGAGTAAAATGGACTCCGACACGCGCTTGGAGCAGTTTCTTGCCGGTGAAGCCGCCAAGGGACTCTTTCTTGGGGAAGGAGAGTTTCAGGTCGCCCTCGACAAGGCCCTGGAGAAGCTAAGCCGTTTCTCTCTACCGGTTCCTCAGTTGTGGGTGGCAAAGATGGTCCAGGCGGCCGTGGTGATAGGTGCACCCAAAGTGGACTTCGTTTTTGAACGTCGCAAGGTTACCGTCACCTTTGCCAATGTGCGAGGTTGGGAGGCCGAGAATCTACTCCAGCAACTCTTGCAGGTAGGCCTACCCGCTGATTCGGCACTCCGCCATCTGTTCACCGGATTTCTGGGAGCGGCCATGGGGTTTACTCATTGTATCGAGTGGGCTTGCGGGGAAAAGGGGGTGACGGTGGATAAGCTCGGCCCCCGGGTCGGGTCGGGTGGACCCGGCGGTCAGTTCGTCTTCACCGCCCGTCGCCCCGGGAGATCCATTCTCCGGGCCGACGTAATGAACAGCCCCATTAAGTATCTGCTCCGTCAAACCGTGGAGGAGTACATGGTTCTGATAGACCGCTGCAGTGTGGCCCCAATCGAGATCACCGTGGACAAACGGAGGCTACCGGGGAGCTATTTTTCCGGCATAGGCTCTTTACTCACCAAGCACGGATACGATTCGGATAAACCCAGAGGGAGAGAAGTGTTGCTGGCCCAGGTTCCGATAAGCGGCACCACCTACCCGAGCCTCCCCTACCCTATCGACTCTCTTCCCCTGTTCGACGAAACGACGGAACGAGAAGAGTTCGAGCCGCTTTATTTGTCTGCCCGGTCTGAGCCGGTTCAGGCGGTGATCTGCGTTTACTCCTGCCTGCAACGAGAATCTCGACTTAACCTCGTTATGGACGGAATTCGTATACAGCAACGCGAACTGTTTCACGACCAGTTCAGCGACCTGTTTGATCTTCAAAAAGCTCTGCTAAGTGGCTCCGAAGATCTGGTTCTCGATGTTTATCTCGGGGTATCGTGGGCTGATCTCGATCTTTCTCAATTCGACATCCAAGATCGGCCTCTCGCCGATCGGGTGCTCGACTGCCTACCTGAGATCGTAAAGGCCCTGGAACTGGTTCATCGAGAGTGTTCGAAGAAGTGGAACCTGCTCAAAGAACCCCCGGAGAAAATTCAAATGCCGACCTCCATCGCTGGACTGCTCGCGATGGGATTCATGCCGCTCTTTGTCCCCCACGTGATTTTAATCGGTAGCGTCGTGGGCTGTTTTTACCTCGGTTACAAAGCCGTAGAATGGACGAATCCGGGATCAAAGTGGCTGAACAACAGAGAGAGCCAAGCGCACGAGTCTAAGGTCGCCAGGTTGCGTGACACCCTCGAACTGGTGCTCGAGAGGTTGAGAGCGATTATTGATTCACGACCCGCAAATGCCGAGTCCTAGTATCCCTGCTCCTGCTCTGGTGGCGGGCCAACAGATCCACGATGGCAGTAGCCAGGCGTTTGCTGTCGTGACGCACCAAGTCGAATTCGGACAAGAGGTCGGCTCCCACGACCTTGACCCCCATCTTTTCCAGGCGGTCCAACTGGGGGTCCACCGGGGTGGCTCCCTGTGCCTCATACTTCTTGAGTAGCTCTTCGGAAGGTGGAGTGATGTTGACCACGATGGTGTCCACCACCCCTGCGCCGATATGCCGCTCCAGAGCCTCCAGATGGTCGGCTGCGCCGAAGCCGTCGGTCTCACCCGGTTGGGTCATGACGTTGCAGATATAGATACGGGGTACGTGCAGTTGGCGCAGCGCTTCTTCCACTCCCCCCACCAGCAGGTTAGGGATGATGCTGGTGAAGAGGCTACCCGGGCCGAGCACCACCGCATCGGCGGTGCGGAGACTGGCCAGGACCTCGGAGGTTGGCTTGGATGTGGCCGGTTCTAAAAACACCTGGTCGATCACCCCTCTGGCCTCAGGAATCGAGGACTCCCCTCGGACCGTACGACCGTCCTTCAGCCGGGCACACAGGGTGACAGTGTCGAGGGTGGTGGGCAGGACCTTGCCCCGGGAAGCCAGGACCTGGCTGGAGACCTGAATGGCCTCCTCGAAATCGCCCACCACATCGGTCAGGGCGGCCAGGAAAAGGTTGCCGAAAGAATGACCGGAGAGCCCCTGGCCATCTTGAAAGCGATAGTTAAAAAGCTCGCCCAGCAGCGATTCGTCATCGGCCAGAGCCACCAGACAGTTGCGGATATCGCCGGGCGGCAGCATGCCCAGGTCCTTGGAAAGTCGCCCACTGGATCCGCCGTCGTCGCAGACCGTGACCACCGCCACCAGATTGGAGGTTATGGGCTTGAGGCCTCGCAGCAGACAGGAGAGTCCGGTGCCTCCTCCCATGACCGCGATCTTCAAGCCCGATTCCAGTTGTTTACGCTCATACAAGACGTCCACCAGTTTGCGCCCGGGGTTAGGGGCCACCGCTCGATACATGGTCATAAAACCCCTAACCACGCCCAGCACAATCACCATCACTCCGGCCGTGGTGGCGCCCACCCCCAGGGTGGTCCGGACCGAAAAGCGCGAGCGCAGGCTAGTCCAGAGTTCGGACGGCACGTCCACCAGAATGAGAATCCCGCAGATAAAAAGACAGATCCCGACTAACGACAGGCCAAACCAGCGCTTCACCCCCATGCCCGGACTGAGCCACTTCCTGAGTACCACCTCGCGCCGGGCCGTGGGGGTTAACACCGGGCGACCGCTGCGTCTTTCAAAGATGGCTCTACGATGCGGCACCTCTCGCCCTCGAGCTCGGGCCTCAGGGTGGTGTCTCGGTGATGGAGCGAAACCACATAGCCCTCCTCTTCACAGCGTAAGGCAAGCCTTTCCACGGCAGCCACCGAGCGGTGCTGCCCCCCCGTGCAGCCTATCGCCACGGCCACCTGCCGACGACCGTGCTCCACGTAGCTCGGCAAAAGCTTGAGAAAATGCTCGATCTGGCCGTCCACCCAGGCCGCCAGTGCGGGGTCGCTGAAGACCACCGAACTCACCTCGTGCTCCAACCCCGAGCGGTCCCGCAAAGCCAGGTCGTAATACGGATTCGGCAAAAACCGCATGTCCCACACCCACTCCGCGTCGGGGGGGGCACCGTTCTTGAAGCCAAACGACTGAAGGTGCACCAGCAATGGTTGAGCGTGTCCGGAAAGAGAGGTCTGGATCGACTCCAAACGCATCATGAGAGAATGAGGAGACAGCGAACTGGTATCGATCACATAGTCGGCCTTTTCCCGGAGAGTGGACAGAGCTTCGTTCTCTTTGCGGATGGCTCTCAGCAAGCCCATCCCTTCGGCCACCAGGGGGTGCTTTCGGCGACTCTCGGAGTAGCGCTTGACCAGGGTCGCTTCATCACACTCCAGAAAAAGCACGCGTGTGGTAAACACCTTCTCCGGCAAATCACGCAGGGACTCTTCAATCTCCTGGAGTTGCTCGATGCCTCGGATACCTAAAGCGCGCCAGGAGCCCGACGGCTTATCCTTGGCCGCTTCCTGGTCGATATAAGGCTTCATCAAGGTGTACGGCAGGTTGTCCACACACCAGAACCCGAGATCTTCTAAACTTTTCAGGGCCAGACTCTTTCCGGCGCCCGAAAGCCCGGTGACAATCCACAATTCGCGACTCATAAGCTCCCCTAGCGGCTCACACTATACGCCATAATCCTTCACCGGTGCAAGGGTCGTTTTGCTAGGTTTTCGGCGCAAAAGTCGAAGGGTCGAAGATGAGTTCACAATTGACCCCGTGGCAGGTGAAGAAGTTTAAGGACCTTTTTGATTTGTTCGACAACGACGGCAGTGGCACCACTGACGAAACAGAGTTGGATGGTCTCATGGAGAGGCTGCAGGTCGATACGGGCTGGCCCGAACACAGCAGAGTACTCTCTCACGTATCAGCTCGCTGGAAGCTCTTTCTCCGAAGTGTCTTTTCCGGCTCCCCCATTCTGACTGAGCAACGATGGCTGGAGTATTTGGGTCGTTATCTGCAAAAGGATCGGGAAAGTCGGAGCCGGGATGCAAACTTTCGCGGTGCCCTGGAAGAACTGGCCCAGCTCATGTTCTTGCTGCTCGACCGGGACCGCAATTCCCTGATCGACTATCAGGAGTTTCTGATCTTTTTCTATGCCCTGGGCCGAAACGACCACCAGGCCGATGAATGCTTTGAAAAACTGGACACCGACCAGGATGGGTTCCTGTCCAAGCGAGAGATCGAGGACATGACCCTGGAGTATTTTCATAACATCCAACCCGCAAGCTCCGGAGACTGGCTTTTCGGACCACCTCCGACGGTCTAAGTCCTAAAGGTGGGTCTGGAAAAAAACTGCCAGTCGTTGGGCCACTTCGGGTGACTGGAGGATACGGTGATGCCCGAAGCCTTGAGTCTCGTAAAGTTCGGCCCCCAGTCTGGAAGCCATCCCTCGTGCCCTTCCGATAGGAACGTCGCGGTCATTGACGTCGTGGACCACCAGTCGAGGCAGGGCCCAGTCCGCCAAATAGAGATCAGCGGCGTGGTCTTGGACAGGTTCACCCGAAAGTTTCTCGATCCGCCCTTCCAGATTGCGCACGATGTGAGGTGGTGCGTCCATCAATTGACGGGCGTAATCGAGCATAAAATCCAGTCGGTCCGGCGCACCTATCAAGGCCAGCGCTTTAACCCCGGGAAGTTTGGGTGCGGTGTAGGCCGAGGTGTAGGCTCCGAAGCTGTGCCCCAGGAGCCCGTCGACCCGGCCGATCTCTTGGGCAACTCGGCAAATGGCCGCAGAATACTCTAGCATGTTGGTCCGTTGGCCCAGCCGATAGTGGCCGGGAGCATTGAATGTCACCACCGAAAAGCCAGCGGCCAAAAGAGGCTCCAGAAGATCTCCGAAAACGTGAGCCCGGCCACCCCAACCGTGAATCGCCATGAGGGTGGGGGCGGTCTCTTCACCCCAGCGAAAGCACTGGAGTTGCTGACGGTCGAAACTCACTTCAAAGGGTTTGGCCCGGGCCATGGACTCTTTCTGGCTGGGAGTCGGCTGGGAAGCCCACAAGGGAGTGCAGAAGAGTCGCCAGGTGATCCGAGTGGCCACCGATGGGGCCACCGACGCAGTGAAGCGCAGGGCGTTCTGAAAAACCTTTTGGGGAGTGACTACTTTTGACATCTGTTTACAAGTAAACCTTCTTTGCCAACCGGTGGCTTGTAAAAATCTGCTACAAGTGCTCTGTCAATCTTTGGAGTTCGGTTGAGGGTGGCCAGACGCAATTTCTATCTAAATCGATTTGAGTGCGCGTATCGGGAATACGTAAGCGAAAATCGATGACGATAGAATT
>JBAYRN010000026.1:0-52820 GCA_041676625.1 Vulcanimicrobiota bacterium | reverse complement strand
CAAACTTCACCAAATTGGCCAGGGCTTCATCCCAATCCAGGGGGGTGGGGTCGGCCCCGTGGGCCAGCAGCAGCCCTATGAAAGAAAGCGCATAAACCACGGAATTCCTTCATTATAGGTGATCAACGCTCCGGATACCATAAAGAGCAAAATGATCCAGATGATGTTCCACAACTTCATTCTCTGGGGTAGCGACAACTCCAGAAGCTTCACTCCTCCACAGAGTAAGGCCAGCGTGCCCAGGGTGAAATGGTGCAGGTACACCCCGATGGCCGTTTCGGAGTAAGGGGCACCGGTATGCACGTGGGTCATCAAGATTCCCCCGCCGGCCAGGGCCAGTACCGCCACCAGGTGAGCTTGCAGACTGCTGACGTCGACCCCCTGGCGTTTGCGGACCAGATTGGTACCCAACCCGATCACGATCATCATGGTGGCAATGATCTTGTGGGCCAGGACCTCGGGATCGGTAATGGGCTTTTCGTTGGAGAGGGGGAAGGCGTCAAAGTCGCTGAAGATCATCAGAAAGAGCCCTCCGGCGCTGAGCAGGATCGGTCCCATGGCCCGAATCCTCTCGAGCCCCGGAAGCTCCAGCACCTGGTAGGTCATCCAGATGGCCAGGCCCAGAGTCAACCATCCAAAGATGTGGTGCATCATCTCGGAGTAGGCCAGTTCGTCCGGAGTGTTTTGCAAACTCAGGTTGGCGAGTTCCAGCGCGGTGGCCCGGTAGGGGGGCTCCACTCCCTGCACCCCGGCCGCATATTTGTAGACCAATTCTCCCCCCTGGGCACCGGTCAGATAGAGAGCGTAAAGGGCTCCCGCGGCCGCTACCAGGTAGACCCGGAACACCTTCGGATTGGGGTTGGTCTGCAAAAAAGAGCGGACCGCGACCAGGGCGATGAACGACCAGGAACAGATGGTGGCGAAGCTCTCGTGGCGCTTTAATGGGTCCTGAGGAATGAGGGAGCGGGCCGCCCAAATTTCGGCAAAATTGCCGCTGATGAAGGTAAACAGGATCCCCACCGTTCCGATGATCAGAACAGCGTTGCCGGCCCACAGCGCTTTATCATCTTTTCGTAGATATCCGTAGAGATCCAGTCCCACAGCCACAAAGAGCAATCCGATCGGAAAATGCACGAGAGCCGGATGCCAGGTGGCAAAATATTGACTGAGTTCCATCGATGAGTTCCTTTTTTCTTGCCCGACGAAGTATACGACAATCCGATCCTACCCACAAATCGACGGCTTTAAAAACATTGAAGGTGTCGGTATGTTCACATGAGAAGCGTGCGGTTCAATACTTCTAGGGAAAGGGCATATTCCGTGAAAGAACTTTCAAACGCCGTGGTGATAGGTGCGGGAACAATGGGTTCCGGTATCGCCCAGGCGCTGGCGGTGGCCGGACTTCGAGTGAATCTCTTCGATCTCAATGCTGAGGCGACCCAGAGGGCTAAAGCCACCATTGAAAAGAGTCTGACCAAACTCAGTTCCAAGGGGAAGCTATCTGAGGCCGAGGCTTCCGCCGCCCTGGGTCGGGTGCTGCCGACCACCGATCTGGGCTGCGCCGGAACGGTCGACATGGCGATCGAAGTCATCGTCGAGAATCTAGAAGCCAAGAGAGAGCTGTTTCAAAAGCTCGACCAGGCCTGCCCTGCGGAGGCTCTTCTTCTGACCAATACCTCTTCGCTCTCGGTCACTGACATGGCCAACGCTGCCCGCCCCGAGCGTCGGCCCAGGATCGCCGGGATGCATTTTTTTAATCCGGTTCCCATCATGAAATTGGTGGAAGTCGTCCGCACCCCTTTTACCTCCGATGAAACCTTCAAGGCGGTCTGGCAGTTGGCTGAAAAGTGCGGAAAGAGCCCAGTGGAAGCCAAGGATACCCCGGGGTTTCTCTTCAACCGCCTGATCCTGCCCTACTTAAACGAAGCCATGTGGGCCGTGCACGAGGGGGTGGGACGGATCGAGGATATCGACAAAGCCATGCTCCTGGGTGGAAACATGCCCATCGGTCCACTGGCCCTGGCCGACCTGGTAGGGCTGGATATTTGCCTGCACGCCATCGCTGCAATCCGAGACGAGACCGGCGAACCCAAGTACCGGCCATGCCCTTTGAACCGGCAGATGGTGAGGGCAGGCTATCTGGGGCGCAAATCGGGAGTGGGCTTTTACGACTACCGAACTGATGAAAAGAAGCCCGTCGACCTATCCGTATTTAGATTTTAAGAATCATTCTCCAGTTCTCCGAATAGAAAGGACCCAACCATGAAAGGTATGGAACACGGCCCCGGCCACGATACGAGTTTCCCGGATTTAAAACTTTGCTTCGACCAGGGATTGGCGGTCATGATCCTGAGCCGCCCCAAGCAACTCAACGCTTTGAATCAATCGCTCCTGGATCAGATGGAAAAGGCTCTCGATCAGATTGAATCCAAGGAGGAATACCGGGTTCTACTGATCACGGGAGCGGGGGATAAAGCTTTCGTCGCGGGTGCCGATATTTCCGAATTGCGGGCTCTTTCCACCGAACAGGGCAAGCGATTGAGCCGACGGGGACAACGCCTGTTTGAACGCCTGGAAAAGAGCAGGCTCTTCGTGATCGCCGGTATCAACGGGTTTGCACTGGGTGGCGGCCTGGAGCTTGCCATGGCTTGCGATATGCGGGTGATGTCTCACCAGGCTATGGTGGGCCTGCCGGAAGTCAGCCTGGGGATCATCCCCGGTTATGGCGGTACCCAGCGAATGACCAGGCTGGTGGGTCCGGCTCACGCCCTGGAGTTGATCGCCAGTGGGCGAAAGATCGATTCCCATCACGCTTGGCGTATCGGCCTGGTGAACCACGTGGTTCCAGGCGACAAGCTGCTGGAGACGTGTCGCGGCCTGGCTTTTGAGATCCTGGCCAACGCACCCCTTTCGATCGCCGCGGCCAAACGTTCTGTTCGGGCCGCGCTGGAAGGTTGCGCGTCCGATGGGTATCACGTGGAGGCTAGAGAGTTTGCCGCTCTCTGTACCACCGAAGATGTGGAAGAGGGCAT
Source organism: Vulcanimicrobiota bacterium (assembly GCA_041676625.1). Classification (GTDB taxonomy): domain Bacteria; phylum Vulcanimicrobiota; class Xenobia; order Xenobiales; family JADMJV01; genus JAEXNA01. The sequence continues at coordinate 49,788 of JBAYRN010000026.1, read as the reverse complement.
GAATGCGTTCTTCGAAAAGCGCAAAGCAGAATTTAAGGGCCGCTAGGAGGCAACATGGAGAAGAAAGATATCGTTATCGTCGCGGGGGCCAGGACCCCCTTCGGAAAGTTCGGAGGCAGCTTCAAGGACCTGACTGCCACTGATCTGGCCACTCTGGCCTCCAAAGCAGCTCTGGAGAGAGCCGAGGTCAAACCGGAAGAGATCGACCACGTCATCTTCGGCAACGTCATGCAGACCAGTTCGGATGCGGCTTACCTCTCGCGCCACGTCGCACTGCGCTGCGAAGTCCCGATTCCGGTCCCTGCGTATAGCGTAAATCGGCTTTGTGGTTCGGGTTTTCAGGCCATCCTCAACGGAGCCATGGAGATCTTCCTGGGTCACGCCGACGAGGTTCTGGTGGGCGGGGTAGAGCAGATGAGCATGACACCCCATCACGTCTATTCCCGTTGGGGCATCAAGCTGGGTGAAAACCCCATGGTGGATGCCCTCTCGGCGGGACTCACGGATAACTACTGCGGGTGTCCCATGGCGGTGACCGCGGAAAACCTCGCTCGAACCTACGGCATCGGCAGGGAAGAGTCGGATGAGATAGCCTATCAGTCTCACATGCTGACTGCCCACGCCTGGAAAGAGGGTTGGCTGGCCGATGAAGTGGTACCGGTGACAGTACCCGGCCGAAAGGGCGACCTCATCATCTCCCAGGACGAGCATTTTCGCGCCGATACCCAGCAGGAAAAACTTGCTAAACTGCCCCCGTTGTTTGCCAATGGACAGGTTACCGCGGGCAACAGCTCCGGGATCAACGATGGAGCTGCGGCGCTGGTCCTGACCACCGCCGAGAGCGCCGAGAAGCGCGGCGTCAAGCCTCTGGGGCGTCTGGTCTCCTGGGGTGTCAAAGGGGTGCAACCTGACATCATGGGGATCGGTCCGGCTCCGGCCAGCCGGGAGGCTCTACAGAGAGCCGGCTTGGAGCTCACCGACATGGACCTGGTGGAAGTCAACGAAGCGTTTGCCTGCCAGTATCTGGCGGTGGAAAAAGAACTCGGCCTACCCCGGGACATCGTGAATGTCAACGGGGGAGCCATCGCCATTGGACACCCACTAGGGGCCTCCGGGGCCAGGCTCGTACTCACCTTGCTTCACACTCTGCGGCGCCGGGGTGGCAAATACGGCCTGGCCACCGCATGTATCGGCGGAGGCCAGGGACTCGCGGTCATCGTGGAAGCGTACTAGGAGCGTGTCGGAGTAGTCGGACCGAGCAGAGCGAAGGACATTTTGTTCAGGCGGATAGTGAAATTTTGCCCCAATATCGGGGCATATTCGGGTGAAATGAGCTATTCGCATGGACAATAATGAACGAGCCTCTGCGAAGGGAGACTACTCCGACACGCTCCTAGTAGCGCTCATGCAACCCTTGATCGGGGTCGACCAGGCGCTGGAACTCTTACTCTCGCAGGTGGAGCCCGGTGAGCCTCGGGACTTTGCCCTGGATGAGGCCCTGGGACTGGTCCTGGCTGAGTCCGTAGCGGCCCTGGAGCAGCACCCGGCTGACGACACCTCGGCTATGGACGGGTATGCTGTTCGGAGCGCTGATCTGGTAGGGGTTAGTAGCATGAATCCGATCACCCTCAGACTGCTTGAAGATATCAAAACCGGCACACCGCCCGTTCATACCGTGGGCCCGGGACAGTCTTCCCGTATCTCGACGGGTGGCTTGATTCCATCTGGAGCCGACGCGGTGGTCATGCGTGAAGAGGTGAGTCTTTCGGAGGGCGGTGTGGTCTTCACCGAACCGGTACGCCCCGGGCAGAACATCCGTTACGCGGGTGAGCACATCGGGGAGGGGGAGGAGATCCTTCGTCCCGGCTCCCTTCTCGGGCCGGCTGAACTGGGTATGGCTGCTTTCCTGGGCCGAGATCAACTCCGCTGCATCCCCCGGGTGACGGCGACCGTCCTTTCCACTGGTAGTGAACTGGTGGAAGCTACCGCTCAACTACAGCGCGGCCAGATCCGGGATAGCAACGGCATATCCCTGGCCTCTGCTTTGCGGGCTGAAGGCTGTGAGGTGCTCTCGCAAGTTCGGGTCGCTGATCAGCCCCAGGCTTTGGAGAAGGCGCTAAAACAAGCATTCGCCACGAGTAAAGTTGTGCTAACCTCGGGCGGGATCTCGGCCGGCTGGCACGATCTGGTACGCGGGCAGATCGAAAAGGTGGGAGGAGAGTTTTCCTTTCACAAACTGCGAATGAGGCCGGGCAAGCCGCTCGCGTTCGGCCGCTGCGGGCAGTCGCTCTTCTTTTGCCTGCCCGGCAATCCCGTCTCCAGCATGGTGACTTTTGAAGTCTTCGTGAAGCCCGCTTTGCGGAAGTTGAGCGGGCGCGAGCCGTATCCTCGGACTTTCAAGGCGAGGCTCGCTGAGCGCATCGAGAAGCGGCCGGGTCTGACCATTTTCTATCGAGGGATCCTGGAGCCCGATCCGGCCGAGGTGACGGTTCGTCTCACCGGCCCCCAGGGCTCTCACCTGCTTCGGAGCCTGGTCGAAGCCAACGTTTTGATAAGGGCCGAAGAGGATGACGAGGTCTTAGAGGCAGGTACGGAAGTGACCGTTCTGCCGCTAAGGGACTAAAGTTTAGTCTGTAGTTGGTTCAAGGCAAACCGTGCTGCGATCACCAGCGAAGTGAACCCCAGCACGGCCAGCGCGACCTGAATCGGCACGTTGACGTACCAAATCGGGCCGTGAATGTAGACGATGATGTTGCCGAAGAGAAAGAACCAGAATCCGGCCGCTTTCTTCCAGTACGCCGCACCCATCTCCATAACGTAGCTGAAGTTCGCCAGGGGAGACATAGCGGGTTGCAGATTCATTCCCCGGCCGTACTGAGCCATGGCGACGGGAAACATAGCCGCGGTGATAAACTGCAGGGACAGAGCCACCAGACCGAAGATCGCGGAAACCAGAACCGACATGATCGCGATACCGTGCTCTCCTCGGAAGCTGGCGAAGATTTGAAAACCGGTCATCATTAAGACCACGGTGGGTAGGCAGAAGAGCATCAGAGCGACGAAGAACATGACCGCGGGCGCTAGCCCCTTGCCCAGGAGTACGCCGAAATTATCCATCTCGGGAAACTTTCCAGGTGGGGAGTCGCTCTTAATGTTGGCGCTCTCGGCTTCCAGATCTTCTAGTATACCTCCTAAGGCAACCGGGATAGGGAGCACGGTAAGCAGACAGATTCCGCCCAGAACGATCTTCTTCCAGACGTCGGAGTCGCTCGAAATTTCAGACCAGGATCCACGTGACATGAAAACAACCTTTCAACAGAAGTGAGTAGTCCCTCTGCATGGTAGCGATAATATGCTTGCCCTGCAACAGCAAGGCATTCCCCCTGGTGGTGTGGTAGTTACCAGAATGTCCGATGGGCCTGAAGATAAGTCCTTGACCCTGACCGAGCACCTGGAGGAGCTTCGGAGCCGAATTTTTTGGTGTGTTTTGTGGTGGCTTCTGGCCTCTTGCCTGTGTTATTACTTCGTGCCTTTTTTGCTCAACTTCGTTAGGGACGCCTTTCTCAACGAGAACGTACAACTCATTTTCACTCGCCCTACCGAGGCGTTTATCGCTTACATCAAAGTCGCCATGGTGGCCGGTCTGTTTCTCGCTTCCCCCGTGCTCCTCTACAACACCATCATGTTCGTGGCACCGGGTCTGAAAGCCAACGAAAAACGCTGGGTCCTACGCCTGGTCCCGGTGTCCGCCATTCTGTTTCTGCTGGGAGTGACGTTTGCGTTTTTCGTCGTGCTGCCGGTGACCATGCACTTTTTTCTGTCCTTTCAGACCGAGGCGCTCAACCCCATGTTTCAGGTGGGAGACTTCCTGGGTTTTATAACCGGTATCCTCGCCCTCTGCGGCGCCTCCTTTCAACTGCCACTGGTGCTGTTCTTCGCTTCTTTGGTGGGTATCGTGAACTCCAAGCAACTGAGAGAGGGGAGACGGTTTGCGATCTTTTTATCGGCGCTGGTGGCGGCCATCGCTACTCCCACGCCCGATGCCTTCACTATGAGCGTGGTGGCCTTGCCGCTCTGGATTCTTTTCGAGATAAGTGTTATCCTTATCCGGATCACGGGACGCTAGCTTTGGCGTTCCTAGAATAAGAAGTGTAGGAAATGACGAATACAACTCTTTTAGCGTTTAGTTTGGGTCCCTGGGAGATAGGACTGATCCTCATTTTGATGGTGTTTCTATTTGGACCCAGTCGGATTCCCGAGATAGGGAAGGGAATTGGAGAGGCCTTGACCTCATTCAAGAAGGCCACCAAATCGGTCGAAGAAGAGACCAAACAGGCCCTCCCTTCCGGGGATGAATAAACTGATAATCGACCAGCAGACCGCCTGACCGGGCGGTTTTGTTATTTATGGGTGAGGGTTGAGGTCCGGTTCGCCGGAGAGGTCGTAAGCCAGGATGGCCAGTTCGTGGGTCAGGTTGACGTTTCTAACCACGGTGCCCGGAGGGGCCACCAGGGAGCGCCCGGTGAAGTTGAGGATGGCTTTGATGCCCGACCGAGTCAGCAGTTCGGCGCAGGATTGGGCTGCCTCCGAAGGGACGGCCAGGATTGCCAACTCCACGTCGAGAGCGCAGGGAAGTTGAGCGATATCTTGCACCGTGTGGCCGCTGATTTCGGTCCCTACTTTGTGGGGAGAGCTGTCGAACAGGTGAACGATGTCGAAGCCCCAGCGAGCAAAGCCGGGAAAGTTGCAGAGGGCGCTGCCCAGGTTACCGGCCCCCAGCAGGACCACCCGTCGTTTGCGATCGAGCTTCATAATCGAGGTGATACACTTCAGGAGATCTTCGACTGGGTAGCCCAGCCCCTGGATCCCGAATTCTCCGAAGTAGGAAAGGTCCTTACGAAACTGTGAAGCCTTGATACCGGCAAAGGCGGCGATGTCTCCGGATGAGACGATCTTGACGTTTCTATCTCGCAGTTGGGCGAGGCAACGGAAGTAAACTGGTAAACGGGCAACTGTGGGCGCGGGGATGCGGCTTCCCGCCTGGCTTTTAGACAAAGATTCTTAGCCTCATACTAGAGCCTTCGGAAAGGCTGCTTCCGGATCCTGGAGAGATCGAAGTTTCGGTTCGGGCATGTAAAAAATATCCCATTCTCCTTGAAAATTGACCAAGCTTTTCGTCTTTTTTGCAGGATTCCACGGGGGCGCCATTAATTTTTCCTCAAAGCGTGCGCGTGGAGGCGCCAACGTCCAAGGGAGGAGGTAAGCGACCGTGCCACCTAAGAAAGCCAAAGCAAAAAAAGCAAAAGCCAAAGCAACAGCAAAGCCTGCAAAAAAGACAGCGAAAAAGGCGACAGCAAAGGCCAAAAAGACTGTAGCAAAGTCAGCCGTAGCTACTAAGAAGGCCGCCAAAGCAAAGAAGGCTACATCCAAGAAGTCGGGACCCCGTAAAAAGGGAACACCCGTCAAGGAAATGTAGTTTTACTGCGTTTGTCGTACTCAGAAGGCGACTGCCTCCACTCGGATGCAGTCGCTTTTTGGTTTGTATTCAGACGCGCTTTAACCAGAACAGATTTTCTAGCGCCGAACCCAGTGAGAGCGCGTTCCGACGGTCCATAATGTGGCCCCAGGCCTGTTTGAGTCGACCACCTCGCAGCGCTTGCAAGCCGTCGGCTAAAGAAAGCGCGACGTATTGTTGTACCGAAGCGTCTCGAAAGCAATCTACCATGCAGGCCTGACAGCCGTCTCTCACCTTTTGACTTCCGTCGTAGTCGTAGATGTGACACATGGGTTTATTCCAACTGTTGCAGCGCCAGAGCAACAGGTTCCAGTCCAGATAGAACTGCTTCCAGCCCCCCAGGCAGGGGAACTGTTCGGGCTCGGAATCGAGATGGGAATGCATATCGTTGAGGGACGCCTGGGGGTTTAGAACCGGGAACTTGCTCTTCAATCCCTGGACTCGCTCGATCCACTGGTGGAGTTCTTCTCTGGTGAAGGTTACCAGATCCGATTCGGAGGCACCCAGATAGCTGGACTCCAGGCTGGTTAATGGGAAGCTGAAGGTCACCGCCTCAAAGCCCAGGTCGGTCAAAGTCTCGGGCAATCGGTCAAAATCCGTGAGTAAACGATTCAGGGTGACTGAAGCCGTGGCTCCTATCCCCGCTTCTTTTAAGAGCGGAAGATTCGTCTTGATCTTGTTGGTAACACCCTTGAGGCCCCGATTTTTTTCGTGCATGGCGAGATCCTGGGAGTCGATGGAGACGATGATCCCAGACAGGTTGGCCTGCTGGAATTTTTCCACCGTGCGGGGAGAGAGGGTCGAGCCGTTGCTCACCATCAGGTTGACCATGCCCAACTTGTCGGAGGCTTCCAAGAACTCCACCCAATTGGGATGGACTGTAGGTTCTCCTCCGGTAAAGACCATAAACCCTACGTCCTGGGTACGCAAGATCTCCAGACTGCGCAGCCCGTCTTCCAGGCTAACCCAACGACTCTGCGAGCGCTCTAGCTTGTCTCGGCTGAAATTGCAGAAATCACAGGCCGCATTGCAGACGTTGGTTATGGCGAACTGGCAGGTGGACGGCCCACCGTCTTTGATCACACTCTTTAATATCTGCGTCCATTTTTTCATCTAATGACCATCTCCCGTGAGCGTTACCATGACCACCCCAATGGTGATAATAAAAATGCCCAGCCAACGTTTGCCGGAGACTTTTTCACCGAGTACCGGGGAGGCAGCCAGGCCGTTTAGGATATAGGTAGCGGCGGTCATAGGCAAGATATAGGAAAGGTCGGCCCTGGACAAGAGAGCCAGCCAGGTAAAGAAGAAGAGTGCCAAAAAGACCACGGAGAGCGGAATCTGCGGTGTTCTGAGCACCCTCAGAATTTGGGAGGGGATGGCTCTTACCCCCTGCCAGGAGACCGCCCCCACTTTTCTCATGCCGACTGCGATGAAGAGATCGCCGATCGTCGACATGCAAACAGCAAATGCTACCGCCACTATGATCAGCACTTGCTCCGACATGGATGGTCGCCTTAGTGCCCCCCCGAGAGATCCCTTTAATTTAAGAACTGAGGCCCCACGGAGGGATCGTAAACGCAGGCAGTTAATCTAAGACAGTAGCATGCAAGACGACCTGATAGAGTTTCCCTGCGATTATCCGGTAAAGGCCATGGGGTATTCCGATGACGGGTTCGAGGACCACGTGCTAAAGTTGGTCAGTAAACACGCTGAACTCACCGAACCCCGACAGATCTCGAGTCGCTCTTCCTCGGGTGGCAAATACACCAGCATCACCGTGAGCGTCTACGCCCGCTCCAGAGAGCATCTGGAACTTATTTACGCGCAACTCAAGGAAGACGAAAAAATCGTCTACATTCTTTGACCTATCCCCAACGCAGTAGCACCGACCCCCAGGATAGGCCGCCTCCGAACCCCGCTAGAAGTACGATAGAACCGGTTTGCAATCGGCCTTCCGCCAGGGCTTCGGCCAGCGCCACGGGTATGGAGCCCGCGGAAGTATTACCGTACTTATCGAGATTGATGAAAAACTTGTCCAGTGGGCTTTTCCAACGTTTGGCGGCAGACTCGATGATCCTCAGGTTGGCCTGGTGGGGAATGATCAGGTCGACCTCCTCGATACTCAACCCGGCTTTCTCTAAAGAGCGCAGGGAAGACTCGATCAGGATATTGGCGGCGAATCGAAAGACCGGTTTTCCGTCCATCGTCACTTTGTAATCTCGGGCCTGGGTACTCGGCGCACTGGGCCCGGCTGCGATAGCCAGGGATTTGCCGGAAGAACCTTCAGCCCCATAGTCGTAGCCGAGCATCTGGCCCGGGCCGCTCCGTTTGAGTACGCAGGCACCGGCACTGTCGCCAAACAAGACCGCGGTCCTACGATCCTGCCAATCGACGATGCGACTGATGGTATCGCCCCCCACCAGCAGGATGTTTTCGGTACCCTGGCTTTGCATCTGGGTGACCGCTGTGAGAAAGCCATAGAGAAAACCCGAGCAGGCAATGTTCAGGTCGAAGGCACCGGCCTCTCGGCAACCTAGGGCGGCAGCCACGCGACAGGCCGTCGCGGGCATGAAGGTGTCAGGGGTGCAGGTGGCCACGATCACCAGCCCGATCTCTTCTGGGGCGACTCCAGAAGACTTCAGGGCTCCTCGCGCCGCTTCGATCGCCAGGTCACTCAGGGCCTTGTCGGGATCCTGGATGCGTCGTTCCCGGATACCGGTACGCGCGCGGATCCAGTCGTCTCCGGTGTCGAGGGTGTGGGATAAATCTTCGTTGGTGACGACCCTGGTGGGTAAACCCAGGCCCATCCCCGCAACGGTCACCGGGATAGGCTTCACGAGATACCGTTAAGAGCGTCTTCGATCTCGCCGGTGGCGTTTGCCCAACCGAGTTTGGGGCGTAGACTACCGTCCGTCAGCTCACTCTGAACGGTGCCAAAGACCTTGAGTTTCTGAGTTATCGAGTTCTTGACTCGCCCTTCACGGGAGTTGCTGGCTTCTCCACCACCTGGAAATTTGAAACTCATATAAGGCTCTGAGGGTTGGCCGAAAAGCAAGTCAAGCACGCGTAGACTCGCTTCATTCCAGCGGTCGTAACGATCGTAGTCGAGATTCTCGAGTAGGTTGTCGCCGACGTTTGTGAGTCTGTCGACAATTTGTGACACTGTTTGGGTTTCCAACTAAATCCTCCGCCCAGTAATGAAAAGTTCTGGCGGGAGCTTGTGCCCTTGCTCCCCAAAGTCCTGCAGTTAGAGATGGGATCTCACGATCTCCTCTTACACTTGGCTACCCAACTTTGAGCGTCTTCATACTCGGGGTCCAGCTCCAGGGCTCGTTCGAACTCCTCCTGGGCGGCCGCAAACTGGTCGCGGTAATACCAACTGAGTCCGAGATTGAACCGGGTCCGAGGATCTTCACCGTACATTGCTATGGAGAGGGAAAAGGCTCGATGAGCCTCCCGGTAGCGATCCATCCGGTAAGCCACCCGTCCCACCTCGAAGGCGACGTCCACGTCGTCGGCCAGGGGGTAGATGAGGTCCAGGCAGCGAGGCAAGGCTCGGACCAATTCGTCTTCCATCTCCTCGTAGTCTTCGTTGTCCTCGGCCAGACCGTTTAAGATGTCGTCGGACAATTCATAAAAGATCTCAGGGTCGAAGCCGGTGAGGCGCAGGAGGTCCAGGCAGAGGCGCAACTTGAACTTCTTGAGTTGTTCGTCCACACTTTCCTTTAAGCGGAACCGGTCGATGGCGTTGAACGCTTCTAATTCCGAACAGCGATATCGGGTCTCGATCAGGTCCCAGTCTGAATTGATTCCTGGTGCCGGGAAGATGACGTGAGAAAGCTCCATGGTACCATCCCGAACCGAGGTGTGGATGGCCCGTCCTCCCAATTCTTCGGCCATCACGCCCAGAGCGTGGAGGTTTGCGTTGAATGAAAAGCCTCCACCGTGCGGTACAAGCTCCGGCTCGTCGAGGTTGATCATTTGCTCCAGGGCGGTAAACGACTTGTCGGCCACCAGCAGGCAGGAGGCGACTTTCGACCATTCGCGGGTGCGCTGGGCCAACCGCATGGAACTGGTGGGAAAGGGTATGTAAGTTTCGCAGGCCAGTTCGCGGTATCGTTGGGCGACAGTATTCCAGAGTGGCTCGGAATAGTTCACGGGCTCCTCGGAATAACGAAAGGTGAGCTTGATTCGCTCCCCCAGGTCCTTGACCTGGGAAGGGTCTTCCCCATTCTTCAGGCCCTTGACGCTCAATTTGGTGAGGCCCCGGTAAAGCTCCCCGTGGTCCACCTTCAGGACATCGTGGGAGAGGGAGTCAAGAATGTAGTTGCTGACTACGAAGACCGGGTTTTTACTGGGCAGGCACAGAACAGCGTCAGGGGGGTGAAACAGGGTCGGGCGGGAGTCGGATTCGATATCGAACTGGTGCAAAACGATCTCACCGCTGGCCAAGGGCTCCTGCAAATTCGGGTGCTCGGCTAGCGTCGTCAGCCCTGACCGGCCGAGTTCAGCTAAATGCAGTCGAAATTTCAAATCTCGGCCAAAAATAGCCGTGGTAAGGTCTTTCAGCCGGGCCAGTTCTCTCCACAAATAGAAGGCGTGCCGGCCGGTACCGGGTCCTAACTCGAAGACCTCGACCGGGTGTTCGGGCGCTACCTGTCCCAGACGGTGAAAGTCCCGCAGCAGGGTCAGGATAGAGCGGGCCCATTCCCTGGCCAGCAGCGGGGTATTGGTGATGTGAAACGGGACGTCTCCGCTGTTCCAAACCGCAACCCCGCCTTCGCTGTAGTAGTTTCGCATCCAACTCCAGAGGATGGAGTTTTCAAACGGCACTCCCTCTTCGCATACCACCCGAGAAGGACGGGGTTTTGTCTTTTGCTTCATTGCGGTCCAATAAGGGCTTGCTGCGCAAACCCCGAGTTATTTTGGCATCAGAATTATGAGTTGAAACCAGGTCTCCTCCAGGGCCCGAGGACCTGCAGCTACCTCTTTGCAGGCGGAGGGTTTCGTGGCCGGGTGGAAAATCTCCGGAAATGGCCCAGAAAAGTAGCTACACCGACATCGTTCACCAGATCGTGAGAGAGGCCGAAGACAACCTCTCCTTAAATGAAATCGTCGAACGACTCAGCAAAGAAACGGAAGATAACCCACCCAAGAATGCCAGGTCGACCACGCGCTCGGCGATGCGCAATTCGATCTTGATCCAGTCGGTGGGGCGGGACCAGTACAGTTGGATGCCTCGGCAGTTGAAAGAAGCCCGGATCCGGGTCACCCTGCACTCCCAGGATCTTTGCGAAGGTAAGCTCCACTGGGATACCGACGCATTGCTGGCTTTGTGGCCCTCCTTCGATGAACCGGAGACGCGTAGAGAGCGCGAGGACGTAACCTGGGTCCTGGAGACAGGGGCCCAGGTCGCTCTCTCCTTGCAGGAGCACGAAGAAGTCCTGTTCAGCGAGAGCGGTCCGGTGTTGCGGAGTTGGCTGGAAGAGGTGGGAGCTCAGGCGGGTGACGACCTGATCGTGGTCTGTGTTGATCCGGCCAAGCACCGGTTCGAAGTCTCTTATCAAAAACGAGCGGAGCGAAACGAGAAGCTGATCGGTGGGCGAAACCGCTCGATCAAGCGAAAGATGGAAGAGTTTCTGGCTACCCAGCGAGACCACGTAGCCAAACCCCGGGAGATCATGGCCTCCCTGGTCGCAGGCCGGGCCTACCACGATTCTACTCCGCCCCAGTCCCTCTCGAATCTGTTGCCGGATAAGGTGCTCGAGCGCTATGGGGCCCGAGTTTCAGCCGATGACTTCGAGGTGGAGGTCAGCAAGCCGGAACCTGACTCTAAAGATTCAAACGTAATCCCGTTTCCCAAGAAAGTTGAAGACTCCCTGGAGACTCATGCGGAGAACGAGCATCCCAAGAGTCTGGTGGCGTTGGAGATTCCGTTTAACACGGGACGGGAGCTTCCTGATGAAAAGGCCCATCAAGAAGCCCTCAAGATGCTCCAGGAGAGCGACAACATCACCCCCGGTTTGGCCATCCATGTGTTGAATCTTTCCCGCCTCTGCTCTCCGGCCTACGCGCTCCTCTCCCAAACCTCGGAATTTCGCACCGAGGCGCTCGAGTTGGCCGGCCAGTCGGTGGTGGCGGCCGAGCGCCGGATCGCCCATGGACTGCTGGAGTCCTTGATCACGGGTGAGGAGTTCACCGGTGAAGAGGTCATCGCCGACTATCTTGAGGCCCGAAGTTTTCTAGCTCGTGCACTCTGGCACGCGGGTAGCTACGACGAGGCCATCGAGCAGGCCATGCATTGTTTCGAACTCGACCCGGAGGATCCGGCGACCCGGGAGGATCTCTTCGTCATGTTGTTCGACACTGATCGTCACGACATGGTGGTACGATTGCTGGACTCTTTCCCCAGCGCCTCGGTCACTGAGGACCTCTATCACCGCGCGCTGGCGGGCCTCTTGGAAGACCCCGAAGGCCGGGAAGCCAAGAAGGCACTCCGCAAGGCGGTTAGCCACAACGATTGGCTGGCCTGTCGCTTTCTTGGAGAGGATCCGAAGAAAGCCAAGCGGTCGTCGGTGGAGGAAGGTACCGCCTACGAAGAAGCTTACGGATTTCTGTGGCGCCGGGAAGATGTCATCTTCGACCTCTTAGAAGAGATCGTCCTGGCCAAGCGGTGAGGATCTAAGGATCTTAGCTGGCTTCCTCTTGTAACAGTTTAAAGAGGTCGGGACCGTACTTTTCAAAGAGTTGCTCCAGGGGAACTTCGCCTTCGAAAAAGAGGCTGTCTCTCAAATCCTCCATGGAGGTGATGGCGTCGAAGCGGAGGACGAACGCCTGGCGTCCAATCTTTTCCAGGCGCAGATTACCGACCTCACGAAGTGCTCGGAGGAAAGTCACGGCCTCGGCTTGTCGCAATGCGTCCACTTGGATCAACTTATGGAAAGGCATGGGAGTACCTTCTTTTCGAGTTCAACTGTTTGCTCGGGGCAGGCCAATTCTATCTCGGCGCCCAATTATGGATTCTTACGGCATGAGTGATTCACAGGACGAGCAGCAGGGGGTTCCAGAAGAGAAAGAGACGACGTCACTCGACTCTCAGAAAGTTATCCGTAAAAATCTCAACAGCTTTCTGAACCCCGGACTGCCGATGCCACCGGCTCGGCCCGCCGACCCCAGCGGTGCCCTGCATCTTCGAATGGCCCAGATGGAGCTAGCTAACCGCATGCGCCTGGAGCGTCAGACCCAGGAAGGCGGGCAACCCTCGCCTCCTCCAGCCGTGCCACCGGGAGGTTTTGGTTCCGCCCAGGGGGTCTTTCACATGCGAGCCGCCAACTTTGGTCAAAAGAAACCAGCGGCCAGCAAACCCAGCCCCTACCAGCAAGTTTTCGCGGCCGCTTCCCAGCCCCCGGAAGAAACCTCTCCCACCGAAGCCTCGCCCGCCGGTTCAGGAAACGAGGTCTTGGAAGTTCCAAAAGAAGCGGAAGTCAAACAAAACCAGCCGCCTAAGCGGCTGCGCGGTAAGAAGTTTCGAAACCCTACTCTTTAGGAGCTGCGCAGGCCCTAAGGCCGGCTATTCTTCCAGGTGTCCCTCTAAGTGCTTGCGTAGGTCGCGCCCGATGGTGGCCACTTCTCGCACCATGAGATCGAAGGTGGCGGGAGTGAATCGAGTGAGGGGGGTGGCCGATTCCACCAGCAGAATAAACTTGGAGTTACGCTCGGTCAGGGAGATGCGCGACAGCACCAATTCGTTGCCGCTGAATTTTAAGGTCTGACTGAGATCCAGGTTTTCAGGAGGCTTGCCGATGATCGACTCCACGAAAATCGCTTGCGAATCTCCGTAAAACTCCTCATCGATATCCGAGACGTAGATGACAGCTTCGCGATCGTCTCGGTCCACGTGGAAGACATCCTCGTCTTCATCGTAATCCACGAAGACTTCACCCTTGCCCTCCTCCGGAACCCAGTCGATCCAGGTGTCGAGCAACTCTCCGATGGGGTGTTTGCCGGCGAAGGTCTCCTGCTCGAGCTCTTCCTCATCGGCCTCGTCATCGGAGGTCTCTTCTGAGGAATCTTCCTCTTCGGTGGTGACATCTTCTTCGGTCGTTTCTTCTTCAGTGGTAGACATGCTGGGTCGCTTCGTGCGTGGAAAAAAGAGGCCTTCCGAAAGTTTGTGCGCTCCTAAGATTTTAGGCCGTGGCCTCGTTTCATCAACCAGAGGTTCAGGCTGAAAAGGACCACCAGAAAAAATACCAGGATGACCAGGCCCCACGGAACCGGTATGTCGCTCACCCCTAGAAAGCCATAGCGTAGACCGTTGACCATGTAGAGGATCGGGTTGGCGCGGCTGACCGTGGGCCAGATGCCTGGGAGTAGTTCGATGCTGTAAAACACCCCTCCGAAGTAGGTAAGGGGGGTAAGTACGTAGGTGGGCACGCTGGCGATATCGTCAAAGTTTCGAGCCAGCATGCCGTTGGTAAATCCAGCCGTTGCAAAGGTGAGCGCCGCCAGCACAAAAAACAGCAAAACCCAGCCCAGCGAGTACAACTGCAGTTCGGTGAAAAACAGCGAAACCAGCAAGACGATCACTCCCACGATAAGGCCCCGGGCGGCTCCGCCCACTACGTAAGCCGCCACGATCAGCCAATCCGGTACCGGACTCACCAGAAGTTCCTCCACCGAGCGTTGGAACTTCGAGGAGAAAAAGGAGGAGGAGACATTGGAGAAGGAGTTCGTGATCACGGCCATCATGACCAGGCCGGGTACGATGAACTCGATGTAGGTAAAGTCCCCAAAGTCTTGGATTCGATCACCGAGAAGCTTTCCGAAGACCACGAAGTACAGACTCATAGTGACCGCCGGGGGAAGCAAGGTCTGGGTCCAGATCCGCATGAACCGCACCACCTCTTTTCGAACGATGGTGCAAAAAGCGACCCACTGCTGCTGGCTACTCAACGCTCTTCTCCCTTCTTATTCTGAACCAGATCGATGAACAACTCTTCGATTCGGTTGGACTTATTGCGCATGCCCTCCACCACCACTCCGGCGGTATTGAGTCGTTCGAAGACCTCGTTGAGGGTGGTTCCCTTGTGCACTCTCACGTCCAGTCTGGTCGGGGTCGGCAAGCAACAAGGCATGCCTTGTCCAAGGTCTGGTGCCGCTTGCCGCGGCTCGAGCAGTTCGAACACAAAGACCTGGCTTTCCAGTTTGCGCAAGAAGGAGCCGATGGGCTCTGAAGTGAGAAGGCTGCCTTCGTCGATGATGGCGATGTGGCGGCACAACTTTTCGGCTTCTTCCAGGTAGTGGGTGGTGAGAATGATGGTGGTCCCTTTTTGGTTGAGTTCCAGCAAAAAGTCCCAGAGCTCGCGTCGAAGCTCAATATCCAGACCTGCTGTGGGCTCGTCGAGGATCAGGAGTCGGGGCTGATTGACCAGTGCTCGGGCCAGCATGAGACGCCGCTTCATGCCGCCAGAGAGGTTCCGCCCGGGCTCCTCTCGTTTCTCCCATAAGCCCAGCGATTTCAACAGTCTTTCGGCGCGTTCGGCTGCCACCTTCCGAGGTATTCCGTAATAGCCGGCCTGAAAGAGCACGGTGTTCATCACCGTCTCGAAAAGATTGAAATTGAATTCCTGGGGCACCACGCCCAAACTGGCTTTCACCTTGCTCAACTCTTCATCGAGGTCGTGTCCGTAGACCGAGACCGTACCGGCCGACTTGTTGACCAGACCGGTGAGGATTCCGATGGTGGTGGACTTGCCCGCACCGTTGGGGCCGAGGAGGGCAAAAAAGTCACCGTCGTCCACCTCCAGGTTGACACCTTTGAGAGCTTCCGGGCCATTGGGGTAGGTTTTTTTGAGGTTTTTTATGACAAGGGCTTTTTCCATGGGGGCAACGGTCATTTGTGCTACCTGCTCGGATTCCTGGAAGGATCCTCAGGCCAGTGATGTTTGGGGTATCGGCCTCGCAGATCCTTTCGTACCTGCTGATAGCTGCCGGACCAGAAGGCGTCCAGGTCGGTGGTGATCTGGCAAGGGCGCCCGTTGGGGGCCAGCAGTCGACAGACCAGCGGGAGCTTCCCACCCAGCAATCGCGGTTGCTTCCAGCCCATGAAATCCTGGAGTTTACTGGCCACGTACGGATCGCCGTCGGTCGGATACTGAACCGGCACTGGTCTGCTTCGGCCGGGCAGGCGGACGGTCAAGGGCAACTCTCGGTCCAGTGCTTGCATGAGCGGGTAGGGGAGGAGGCCCTGGAGATGCTCCATGAGTTGCTCCGGGGAATTCTTGGACCAGGACTGTTGAGTTTCCAGAAAGGAGAGCAAAAGCTCCTCCACCTCCGGAATGGCTTGCTCGGGTTGATGGGTGCGGAACAATTCCAGCCGCCTTTGCAAAGTCTGGAACTCTTCCCCCAACTCCGACTGTGGTAAATTCTGAAGGAGTACCCGAGCAGTCTCCGGCCCCGGCCGGGCCGCCTCGGTCCCGGACTCCAGGACCAGACTACCCAGAGCCACTTCTCGTCGCAGTTTGACCCCCCTGGAAGCCGGGTCGTAGAACAGTTCCACCGTTTCGACAAAACGATCGAACATCTGTTCCCAAAGCAGATCAGCCTCGATGGGTTGATAGAGACGGCAGAAGGAATCGGGTCCGGCCCCGCCCTGGGGAGAGGCGGACAAAAGAAGGGCCGGCTCTTTGTGAACGGGGTATCGGGTCTTCAGGCTCATGGCAGGTTGAGCGGGATTGGCGCAGACGGCGCGCTCGGCCGTCAGCATGGCGATGGTGTCTCGGTAGTTTGCCAGCAACGCTTCGGGCAGGCTCTTTTTTTTCCCGGGTTTCAGAGCCTGCAGACGGTCCTGCAGGGTTCGTTGGAGGCGTTGATCGATCTCCACCCGTGGAGCCCAGTCTTCCAGGGCCCACGACTCCTTCCCCCCGGGCGGCCGCTCCAGGGCCTGGCACCACTTCACGATCTTTTCTACCGGCTGCCCTCCCAGGCGAGCGGACACGGCAAATCCTGCCAGGCGTGGTTCCAGGGGAAGGCCCAGGACCTCTCGACCTCGAGCGGTCAGTGCGAAGCCGGACAAGAGACCTGCCTCGCCGGCCCACTCTCGGGCTCGAGCCAGTCGCTCGGATACTGGGGGCCAGAGCCAGGGCAGCGCTTTCCACCCTTCGAGGAGTTCCATGGAAGCCAGGAAGAGGCACACCGTTTTGTACTCCGCCTCTTCGATCTGGGGACGGGCGAAGGGTTCTCGGTGAAGCTCCTGTTGTTTGCTGAAGAGTCGATGGCAGAAACCAGGGCCCAGCCGCCCGGCCCTCCCCGCCCTCTGTTCGAGAGAGGAGAGCGGTGCGGCCACCGTCTGCAGGGTGACTCCCAGGTCCAAACGGTCTCGACTGGGGCGGCGGACCAAACCGCTATCGATCACCACCTTGATCCCGGGCAGGGTGACCGAGGATTCGGCCAGATCGGTGGAGAGGATGCGGCGAAGTCCTTGCGCTTTCTGTTCCACCACCCGCCGGATCTCTGGTTCGGGAAGGCTGGAGTGGAGGATCTCCACCGGCCCCCCGAAGGGGTCGGCCAGCAGCTTTTCCTGGACCGCCCGGATCTCGGAAAGCCCGGGAAGAAAGATGAGCTGCTCTCCCTTTTCTCGGACCGCCCACTCGGCTGACCGATCGGCCACCAGCGAGGCCAGACGTTCGGTCTTGCTCAAAAGCTGGGGCTCGATTTTTTCGTGGCTGATGGTCACCCGGTGCAGGCGGCCTTCGCTCTCCACCACCGGAGTGTCGAGGGGCAGCCCGGCTCGATCCAGGGTGGCCGACATCAGTAGCAGGCGGGGAGAGCGGGATAGAGAGCGGAGATAGGCCAGGAGCAGTTCGGCCTCCCACTGTCGTTCATGGAACTCATCAAAAACCACGATCTCGTCAGGGCTGGGCGGACTGTTGCAGAAGACCCGCAGTGCGGTCCCGTAGGTGAGATAGCCGATCCGGGTCTTTTGTTCGTCCCACTGGCGCTCCAGGCGGATCTGATAACCCACCAGCGGTCCGCAAACCTCCCTCAGGGCCAGGGCCGGCAGCCGCGCCGTGACCCGCCGGGGCTCCAGGACCAACACCCGGGAGGCCGCACTCCTGGCCAGCAAGGCAGCAGGTACCAGTAGAGTCTTGCCACTGCCCGGCGGGGCGGTAAGGGCCACCAGGGGGTGATCCTTTAGCGCGGCCACCAGACGGTCCAGGCATTCCGAGACGGGAAAGCCCGAGGGAGCGTATCGGGCCTCGATCTGGCCCAGCATTACTTCTTCTTTCGGCGCTCTTTGCGTTGGGAGAAGTCGGCCAGCGTTTCGGGCTGAGACTCTCGCTTGTTGGCTACGCGGGCCAGCACGAAAAGAAAGTCCGAGAGCCGATTCAGATAAATGATGGTGAGGGGATTGAGTTCTTCCGTCTCTTGGAGATGAACCACCGTTCGCTCGCAGCGGCGGGCCACCGTGCGGGCCAGATGGAGGGCCGCTCCTCCGGGGCCTCCACCCGGAAGGACGAACTCTTCCAGGGGCGGTAACTCGTCCATCAATTCATCCAGCATCTGCTCCAGTCGGTCGATCTGCTCCTGGGCAACCCGGGGGACTTCCACTCCCAACGGTGAGGCCAGGTCGGCGCCTACTGTGAAGAGGCGATGCTGTACCTCGTGAATCCTTTCCAGACAATCCGAATCGCTCAGGTGGGAGGCGGCCAACCCCAGTACGGAGTTCAGTTCGTCCACTTCGCCGTAGGCGCAAACCCGGAGTGAGCCCTTGCTCACCCGCAGTCCGCCGATGAGTGCGGTCTGGCCCCTGTCGCCGGTCTTGGTGACCACTTTGGATATCCTCATGGCGCTCATCTCGAATCCCTAATCCCAGTAATCCTTGCTGAGGGCCAGTAGATACTTCTTGAAAATTTTCTCCTGGTCTTCAGCCGGTTTTTCGAACACCACCCGCTGGTTGAAAAGCCCCGATTTTCCGGTTTCGCAAGACTGCACGACGGCTTTCACGTGGAAGCCGTCGAAGCTGGAAAGCCCACTGATATCCAGGCCCCATTGGTCGCCTTTTTCGGCTGGACGGTTGAGGGTCAGGAGGGCTCCCCCCATCCCGATATTCAGGACCTTCCCCTGGGCGTTTTCCACTGAACGAGCCAGTACGTCCAGGTCGCAGGGGCAGCGGACTGATTTGCGGCGTTCTACTAGATCGCTGGAGCCCGACCCCCGCTCTCGAAAAAAGTAAGAGACCCAGGATTGCATCATGTACTCTCCGGAGTCCAGAAATTTTGCTCCCGCCACCATTTCCAGAGATTTGGGATTCTTGCGGCGCCAGACGAGTTCGCAGTTGACGGAGCTTTTCGTTACTCCGGGAAGCGGGTGAGGGAAGTGTAATTGAAATCTTTCTCCAACTTTCAAGTTACCGTTGTAACTCATTCGAACTCCACCCATGGAGTAGTTCAGAACGTAGGCGATGGACTTTTCTTGTTTACCGTCGCCGGCGTCTTTTAAAAGATCGATTTTATGGCGACTCTTGATGCGGATGGTGCGGCGCCGTTCATCGAACTGCCAATCGGCGTCGACCCCCCGGACCATAGAACGGAGCCCTCTGGTGATATCTGAAGCAAACTTTTTGAGCATGAAAAATGCTTCCGCGCTGGAGCAGGGGATGCCTCTTTTGAATAGTCGGAACTCAGCGTTTTAGCGATAGGTCGATAGTAGAACTCCACACAGTGCCAATAGGGTGAAATAGGTGAGTCCCGCTCCCACAAAACGAAAAATGTTAGGCTTTTTTAGGCTAAAAGTGAGAAGGCCCGTGACCAGCAAGCAACGAGCCGTGACCGCCAGCGGACCCAACCAGAGGGCCCACTTCGGGCCGCCCTGCATGGGCTGCACCAGGAGCAGCGCGTAAAAGGCCGGATGCCATTCGGCACAGTTGGTATAGGCTACGCTGATTCGATTCATTAGATGGTTCGGGTCATCGGGTCGGCCCACCGATTTTTTGTAGATCCAGCGGCAAGCCGAGATTGAGATGCCCAGAAGAGTTTGCATGAGGGCCAGGATGACGACGCAGAAAATTGCGGTTTTCATGACGGAGCCTACTTTCCGAAGCTCGCTTCTCCTCCAACCTGTCGGGTTTAAAGGGTGGGGTCCGGGGATTGGCCAAGCACCCACCTTGTGAAAGGTGGGAATGAATGTTAGGCCGTTCGGTGGGTACTCGTTTCGACGATCGTTTCCGCCTCTTGAGCGTGCTCGGTCACGGAGCCATGGGGCACGTCTACGAAGTCGCCGACGAGAAACTGCAAGGCGTCCGCTGGGCCCTCAAGGAACTCGATCTGGGCGTGGTCCTGGAAAAAGAGAAGGATGAGGCGATCGCTCTTTTTAGGCGGGAGGTGGACATCATGGCGGGGGTGAGCCACCCCGGTTGCCCCCGGGTGATTCACGAGTTTACCACCGACAAGGGGGCTCCGGCCTTCGTGATGACGCGGGTGGACGGGGTACCCCTCGATGTCCTGGTGGAAGAGGTCGATCGCCCCCTCTCGCTTCACGAGACCATGCCGATTCTGCTCCAGGTCTGCCACATCTTAGAGCATCTCCATAAGCAGAATCCGGCGGTGATCTTTCGGGATCTGAAACCCTCGAACCTCATGCTCACCGACACCGGCACGGTGGTCATGATCGACTTCGGCATCGCCCGCCGCTACGACCCCAAGAAAAAAAAGGACACTCAAGAACTGGGGACGCCCGGCTTTTGCTCTCCGGAGCAGTACGGCCGAGGGCAAACCACCGCCCGTAGCGACATCTACGCTCTGGCGACCACCGCCTATTTCCTCTTGACCCGGGCCGACGTTCAGTCCTACGCCTTTAAGTTTCCACCTTTGAGCGACCATCTACCGGGGGGAGAAGCGACCGACCTCTCTCTTTTGCTCAAGAGCATGCTGGAACTTAAGCCTCAGGATCGGCCCGCCTCGATAGAGCTGGTGCGCAAGAAGTTGACCAAAATGTACCGAGAGTTGAAACCGAATCGCGACCGGGCTACCAGGATCCTGCGGCCCTGCCTGCGGGCGCTCACCGAGCTACCGGTGGAGCCCACCAGGCAGCTCAAGGTGTTTGATGCGGCCTTCTTCAAGCGTTGGTTCCGCACGTTTTTCTGAACATTTGTTCGACAGGGCTTCCGGGTCGCCAACAAAACATGAAAGGATGACGACTACCATTTCCGCTGATCCGTTTACCCGAGGCCTCAATCCCCCCCAGGCCGAAGCCGTCCTCGCTACCGAAGGACCTCTCTTGCTGCTGGCGGGCGCGGGATCGGGAAAGACCCGGGTGTTGACCCGACGGGTGGCCTACCTGCTGGCTAGCGGTAAAGCCAGGCGTCAGGAGATGCTCATCGTCACCTTCACCAACAAAGCCGCCCGGGAAATGGCCGAACGGATCGAACACCTCTGCGGCCCCGGCCGCTTCTGGGATCTGGGCACCTTCCACTCGGTCTGCGCCCGCTGGCTGAGGCGCCACGGCCACAGCATCGGACTGGATTCGTCCTTCACCATCTACGACGGCTCCGAACAGCAGATCGTGATGAAAGAAGTCATGCTGGATATGGGTCTGGACACCAAACGCTACAAGCCGCGGGGCTTCTTGTCGGTGGTGTCCGGCTGGAAGAACAAGCTGATCACCCCGGAACGGGCCATCGACACGGCCCGCTATACGGTGGAAAAGGATCAGGCCGATGCCTACCGCCGCTACCAGAGGAGGCTGGAGCAAAACAAGGCGCTGGATTTTGACGACATCCTAGTCAAGGCGGTACAGATGCTGCGAGAGGACAAGGAACTCCGGGAAAAATTTCAGACCCGCTTGAAGTATCTCTCGGTGGACGAGTATCAGGACGTCAACCCGGTCCAATACGAACTGATCCGCCTGCTGGCTCCGCCCCACAACAATGTCTGCGCGGTGGGTGACGACGACCAGAGTATCTACGCCTTTCGGGGCGCCGATATCAGTATTCTTCTGCGCTTTGAACAGGACTTTCCCAAGGCCCGGATCATCCGCTTGGAGCAGAACTATCGCTCCACCGAGTACATTCTGGAAGCGGCCAACAAAGTGGTGTCCCACAACCAGGGGCGAAAGAAAAAGACCCTGTGGACGGCTCAGAAGGGTGGTCACAGGCTGGAGTTTTATCGCGCTGGAGATGGCCAGGGGGAGGCGCGTTTTATCGCTCGTACCATTCAAGACTTGCGTTCGAACCCATCGAAGCCCCGAGGGCTTTCCGACTTCGCCTTGCTCTATCGCACCAATGCTCAATCGCGACTGCTCGAAGAAGAGATGCTCAAGGCCGGGATCCACTACCAGATCGTAGGGGGCTTGCGGTTCTTTGAGCGCAAAGAGATCAAGGATATTTTGTCTTACTTCCGGGTGCTGCAGAACCCATCGGATGCGGTAGCTTTGCGGCGCGTGATCAATGCCCCTACTCGGGGCATCGGGGCCAAGAGTGTGGAGCGCCTGGTGGAGTTCGCCCAGGAGAGCCAGATGCCCATTTTTTACGCCCTGGAGCGGGCCCAGGAGGCGGGCCTGCGGGGCAAAGCGGCCAAAGGAGCCGAGGAGATGTTCGGCTGGATGCTCGGTCTGGGTCAGTCGATGGCAGGCGCAAACCCACCCACCATCAGCGAACTCCTGGAGCGAGTTCTGGAGCTTTCCGGGTATAAAGCAGACCTGGTCAAAGAAAATACCGTGGAGTCGCTGGCTCGCCTGGACAACCTGGAAGAGTTGGCCAACGTGACCGCCGAGTTCGACCGCTCCCGGGCCGCCGGGGAGTATACCGAGCAGGCCGAGGTGACCGATTCAGCCCTGGAGGCTTTTCTGGTGGAGGTCTCCTTGTTTTCGGAACAGGACCGGTCTGCAGAGCCCCAGGAGCAGGTCACCCTTATGACCCTGCACTCGGCCAAGGGACTGGAGTTTCCGGTGGTGTTTCTGGCCGGACTGGAAGAGGAGACTTTTCCCCACATCCGCTCCAAGGACGACCCGGTCCAGATGGAAGAGGAGAGGCGTCTCTGCTACGTGGGCATGACCCGGGCCATGGAAAGACTTTATATCACCGCCGCTTCCACCCGCACTGTCCACGGAAGCACTACGGTCAAGAAGGTCTCAAGATTCGTGGAAGAGATTCCAGATGAGTTGTTCAAAGTTTCGCCCCAACTCGAGGTCATGCCCGCGGGCGGCTTTTCACCGCAGCGGGACCCCTACTGGGAGGACGACGGACCAGCCATCGGCTCTTCCGGGTGGAAGGGCTGGGGACGCACCGCTTCTGGGGCGCCGGTATCGAGACCTGGATCCGGTAAGTCCGGCCCCATCCTCTCCGCGGGAGACCAGGTCGAGCACAAGGTATTCGGCAAGGGCCAGGTACGCGAAACCAGCGGTGGTGATATCATCACCGTGGATTTCCTGAACGGTCCGGTTCGCAAACTAAAGTCTAGCTTCTTAAAAAAGATCGATGACCGGTGATCCGGTTTTGCATTGAAAGGATTGAAACTAAATGCCATTAGCAACTTTACAAGAACGCAGCCAGGGCCAGTGTGAGTTGTGCACTGGTACGGAGAACTTGTCTGTTTACGATGTCCCTCCGGCCGCTCCCGGGCCGAGCGATCCCGAGATTTATATCTGTGAGCTTTGCTTGCGGCAGATCGAAAAAAAAGAACCCATGGACGGCGCGCACTGGCAGTGCCTGACCGGGTCCATGTGGAGTGAAGTTCCCGCCGTCCAGGTAGTAGCCTGGCGCATGCTGCACCGCCTGAAAACGGAAAGCTGGGCCGCCGACAACCTGGAAATTTTATACCTCGACGACAATCTGCTCGGGTGGGCCAAAGCCACCGGTGACCACGACGCTCCGGCCTCGGTTGAGTTTCATCAGGACAGCAACGGTAAGCTCTTGCAGGACGGAGACACGGTGGTATTGACCAGATCGCTGGACGTCAAGGGCTCGACCCTCAATGCCCGGATGGGTACGGTGGTCAAGAACATTCGGCTGGTCCCAAACAATACCGACCAGATCGAAGGTCGGATCGAAGGCCAACTCATCGTCATCTTGACCAAATTCGTCCGAAAACAGGGCGCCTAGGAGCCTGACCGGAAACTCCGCCGCCATCTCACTCGTTCATTATTGTCCCTCCGAAATAGTCCATTTGTCGCGAAATATTCCCGATATTACTCGAAAATGTCCAATTCCGGAGGACCAAAATGTCCTTCGCGATCTGTCAACGGGGTTTCCGGTCAGGCTCCTAGTGGTTTTTCTTTCGCAAGAACTTACCATCGTCTGGGTACCAGTTTAGGGGTATCAAATCGTCCGACTCCTCGAAAAAAGAATTGGGAGTACCCAGTGCGTCTTCCACCATATCGGGGTTGTCCTGGGCGAACTCGGGTCCTCTGACTTCCGTTTCGGTGGGGTGCAAGTAGACCTCTACAATCACGCGGTTGGGCAGGCGTTCGGGGGGCGGAAGGGTGTCGCCCACCGGAGGACTGGACGGTTGGGCCACAACGGCCGCGGTAAGCCCCCAGAAGAGAGCTGTGGTTGCCCCCAGATTGACAAGGGAATTTGTGACTTTTTTCATGGCGCTGACCTGGCTTCTTGAACTTCAGAGAATTCTTTGCCCTTCAGGGGTCTTAAACCTTTTAAGATGGAAGGGGCAGGACCACCCCGGGTGTATCCGCGAACGGCCAGAGTCATGAAAACTGTAGCCATGCTTCTGGCCGGAGGTGAAGGTAGTCGTTTGACGGTTTTGTCCGAACAACGAGCCAAGCCTGCGGTGCCCTTCGCGGGAAAATTCCGCATCATCGACTTTACCCTATCAAACTGTGTGCACTCCGGGATCGGTACAGTGGGCGTCTTGACCCAGTATCGGCCCCACAGTCTCAACGAGCACATCGGTATCGGAAAGCCCTGGGGATTGGACCGGTCTCGCGGTGGGGTGCGTCTGCTGCCGCCCTATCACGGCCGCGACCACCAGCGCTGGTTTGCTGGGACCGCCGATGCGATCTATCAGAACCTGGGGTTTATCAATGACCACCGGGCCGAGGCGGTGCTCATTCTGTCCGGTGACCACATCTACAAGATGGACTATCGGGATATGCTGCGAGCCCACGTCGAAAGGGGAGCGGACCTCACGGTGGCGGTCATGGAGGTGCCCATCGAGGAAGCCTCTCGCTTTGGCATAATGAAGGTGGACCAGGACGGTTGCATCGTGGAGTTCGCCGAGAAGCCTAAGGACAAGAGTAAGGGCAACCTGGCCTCCCTGGGGATCTACATCTTCTCCGCCAACGCCCTGGACTCGGTCTTGCGTCGGGAGAATGAGAACCACACCGATCTCGACTTCGGCAAGCACGTCATCCCTTCCATGCTGGCCGATGGTAGCCGCGTTATGTCCTACCGCTTCAGTGGATACTGGGTGGATGTGGGAACCGTGGACTCTTATCTGAACACCAATCTCGAATTGATCGGCGGTCGGGCCGCTCTGGATCTCTACGACGAAAAATGGCCCATCCTGACCCAATCCGAAGAGCGGCCGGCGGTGAAGGTCGGCCCCCAGGGGAAAGTGACCGAATCCCTGGTCTCCAATGGTTGCGTGGTGAAAGGTCTGGTGAAGAACTCAGTCCTCTCTCCCGGGGTCTACGTCTCGCCGGGTGCGGTCATCGAGAACTCGGTGGTGATGAACGACGTCTGGGTAGGCCCGGGCGTGCACATCAACAATATGGTCATCGACAAGCGGGTGCGGGTGGGGCCGGGTGCGGTCCTGGGTAGCGGCGACCCGAGCGTGGCCAATGAGAAGATGCCGGACAAGCTGAGTGCCGGGATCAGCGTAATCGGAAAGGGTGCCATCATACCGCCCAGTTGTCGGATAGGCCTCAACGTCCTGATCGAATCCGAGGTTGAAGAAAGCGATTTTCCCGATGACCTGGTGGTGGCTGACGGACAGACAGTGGAGCGTGCAAAATGAGTTCAGCGTTTGCTTTGATAATGGCCGGCGGACCTAGCCCCGGACTTTCGGTATTGACCAATGTGCGAGCAGCCCCGGCGATCCCGTTCGGGGGCAAGTATCGCCTGATCGACTTTTCTCTCTCCAACTGTGTCAATTCAGAGATTTACAACGTGGCGGTCCTGACCCAGTACCGGCCCCACAGTTTGAGTCAACATCTGGGCACCGGCGCCCCCTGGGACCTGGACCTCATGAAAGGTGGCCTGCGGGTGTTGCACCCCTTCAAAGGTGGCAAATTCGGGGACTGGCAGAAAGGCACCGCCGACGCGGTTCGCCGGAATTTGGAGTTCGTGGGGGAGCAGTCCGAGGATCACGTGTTGGTGCTGGCCGGAGATCACGTCTACACCATGGACTACACCACCATGCTCAGCATCCATAACAGTTCCGGCGCTGACCTCACGGTGGCGTGTCGACGGGTGAGCCCTCACGAAACCCACCGCTTTGGAATGATCGTAAAATCTTCCGACGAGCGCATCACCGGGTTCGAAGAAAAGCCGAAGCGGAGCCGCCAGACCCTGGCTTCCATGGGGGTTTACGTGTTCAAGCGCGAGGCCCTGTTGGAGGTACTGAAGGACCCCTCTCACACCGACTTTGGCCGAGACGTCCTGCCTGCCATGATCAAGGGGGGCAAGAATGTTCGGGCTTTCACCTTCCCCGGTTACTGGACCGACATCGGGACGGTGCAAGCGTACTGGGAATCAAACATGGCGCTTCTCTCTGAAGACCCGGCCCTAGACCTCTATAACAGTGAAGCCCGGGTCTACACGCGTAGTCAGGAGTCCGGTCCGGTCTCTGTGGGCAAGGACGCCCAGGTGGAGGACAATCTACTCAGTAACGGTTGCGTCGTGGAGGGGAGGGTGGAGCGCTCCATCATCAGCCCGGGAGTGAGGATCGCCCCCGGGGCGGTGGTGACCAACAGCATCGTGCTGCACGGAACGGTGATCGAAGCCGGTGCGGTGGTGGACAAGTGCATCATCGACAAGCAGTGTCACATTGGAGCCGACGCCAAAGTGGGCTTCGGAGACGACAACACCCCCAACCAGGCCCTACCCCGGGACCTGAACACCGGACTCACCCTGGTGGGGAGAGAGGCTGTCATCCCGGGCGGGATAACCCTGGGGCGAAACGTCACGGTGCAGGCCGGAACCGGCGAAGCCGACTTCAAGAAGAGCAAAAAGAAGGGCGTTCCCAGCGGCTCGGTGGTGGGCAAGGTTCCTGACTGAAAAGAGTCTACGTCGTCATAAACCCGGCGCCTTAAGACTATGAAGAAACAGATTTTAGTGATTCTCTCGGTTTTGGTGGCTTCGGCGCTGGCTGTTCGCTTTGCTCGTATGCAAAACGCGGACAGCGATCTGGTGAACTGCAAGGAGAATCTGAAGGACCTGGGCACGGCGATGGAAATGTATTCCACCGACTGGTCGGGGCGTGCGAAGGGGACTTTCATCGCGACATGAAGCTGCCCTCCAACTACCCGGTGTACGACGGAATTGCCAGTATGGGCGAGCGTTGAGTCATGACACTCACCCAACTCAAAACCGACCTGCAAAAATGCGCAACGATGGAATCCTTACTGGCCTTAGCAGAAGATGCCCTGGCGGAGTCATTCGTGCATGCGCGCAGGCGCGTGTTTCTCATGCGAAACGGATCAGAGATGCCGTTAAATCCGGTGATTCAGGCTTTTCAGGAGTTGCAAACCCCGCTTCACGAAGCCATGGTGATCCATGAGGACATTTGGAGAGCCTATTGCCCAAGAGCCGATCACGGACATGTTTTGGTCGGGCCACTGCTGCGGGGAGCGGAGATGATCGGGGTGCTGGCAGTCACCCGCCATCAGGATCAAGGAGTCTTCACTCAGGCTGAACTAGGGCCTGTGGACATTTGGCATTCCGAGCCAAACGCAGGACATTTTTCTCCTCCTGGAGTGGAATTTTCT
Source organism: Vulcanimicrobiota bacterium (assembly GCA_041676625.1). Classification (GTDB taxonomy): domain Bacteria; phylum Vulcanimicrobiota; class Xenobia; order Xenobiales; family JADMJV01; genus JAEXNA01. The sequence continues at coordinate 22,328 of JBAYRN010000026.1, read as the reverse complement.
GTGAAATAGTGGACCTATTTGAGGAAAATTTCGCTTCAGGAGGTGGAAAATGAACAAGTTTGGTGACCGAAGGCTGAATGTCCACAGGCCCTAACTCGCATGACTCAGCTGAGTCTTTTCTTTTCCACCCATCTCTCTGGCTGGTCCGACGAGTTTGAGAATAAGCTTTCGCCCCGGGAGACCGAAGTTGCTCGTTTGGTGAAGCAGGGTAAAAGCAACGAGGAGATCGCGGCCGATCTCGTACTTTCCGTACACACTGTCAAGCATCACCTCAAGTCGATCTTCAATAAACTGAATATCAACTCTAGAACCCAGCTAGCCGCTTTGTAGACCACCCCTTCGAGGGATACCGGAACGGAGCCGCACAGGGTAGGCTCTCGGGCAGATGAAGACTCTATCCAACTGCTTAAGGCTCACAGCCTGGCTTGAAGGCTCCAGTTTGCTCCTGCTTTTGGTGGTGGCGGTGCCGATGAAGTATGTGGGGTCCGATCCCACTCTGGTGCGTCTCCTCGGACCACTCCACGGAATGGCTTTTCTGGCCTACACCTATCAAGTTTTTAAGTCGCTCGCCCGGGGGCAGATCAACCGGCGCACGGGAGTTGTCTTAATCACCGCGAGCTTCTTTCCGGGCGGAACGTTTTGGGTAATGAGGAGTCCTTGGAAGTGACCATCTATCTGTTTCTTAAAGTTTTTCATGTCGTCTCGATCTTGATATGGATCGCGGGCATGTTTCGTCTTTGCGATTTCTACCAACACCGAGAGACGCGCGAAAATGAGTTGGAGGCAGTACTGGATTTCGACTCCACCTGGACGAGCCCGGCGATGCTCGGCGCCTGGTGTGCCGGAATGGGCATGACGGTTATCGCCCGATGGTGGAACCATCGGTGGTTTTTGTGGAAGTTTCTGCTGGTCATTTCACTGTCGGCCGTACATGGCGCGATGGTGGGCCGCCTGAGAAGGGAGCAACCGACGGAAAAGGGGCGTACCCATGTCTGGTGGCTGGTGCTGATTCTGGCGGGGGTGGTCTCGCTAGTCATCATAAAGCCTTGAAGGGAATCCTTTTGCTTATCGAAATCTGTACTTATGGACTTGCTTGAGACCATAAAGTCCGACGACGCTGTCGGTATTCGACAGGCTCTGAAAGCGGGACCCCTCCCACTGGTGAACGGCGTGGACGCCCTGACTCAGGCGGTCTTTTTTGGCTCCAAAGATGTGTTCGAGGTCTTGCTCGAGGCCGGCCATGATCACGAAGTGCGGGATCTGCTCGGGAAATCGTTACTGCACAAGTCTCGGAAGGCCGCACTGACCAGGCGGCCGCTGGAGTTGGGGGCAGACCCATCGGTTACCGACAACGCGGGCCGAACACCCCTACACGACGCCGATGAGCCCTCGGTGGTGAAGGCACTTCTTGGGGCCGGGGGGTCAGCCGACCCTATCGATCAGCACGGCTCCACCCCACTTCTCGCCGCCTCGCGCCTGGGAAGGTTCAAGCTGGTCCAGGCTTTGCTGGAAGGCGGAGCTGATCCGAACTACACCGACCCCCAGGGTAGAGTGCCTCTGAGTGAGTTGCTTTACGGTACCGAGGTGCCCGACGACAGCAAGGAAAAGATCGCGAAACTGCTGTTGGATGCGGGGGCGGATACAAAGAATTCACGAGTGCAGGCATGCCTTGAGCAGGGCTGGGGATCTCTGGCAATTCGCCAAGCCATGAGCTAAACTGCCCCCTTGTCACAAGCTGTCATTTCCCCCTGATCGACCTCCGATATGATGCGGATATGCGATGGTCCAAATCAATAATTCTTACCCTGGTATTTCTGCTGGCCCTTCCTGCCTTTGCCCAGCCTTCTCTGAGCGACCTGTTTCAGATCGGGCAGGCGTTGCAGAGCCGCCGCGGCTCTTCGGATCTGGAAAACGCTCTGCGCTTGGGTGGGGTGATCATCCAGATGAGCAGTCGCGGGAGCTATCAGGAGCGGGTTCCTTACAACCGCTATCCCCACCAGCCTCGCTATCCCGACCTGCGCGTACCTACCCCAGCCCCTCAGCCTCCCCAGCACCCCGCCACCGTGAGTGGGCGACCGGCCGGCTACGAGTACATCGCGGTGGGGGGGAAAACCACCCGCCTCGATCCTTCCTATCTGCCCCTCACCATCAATCCGGGAGACCAGTACCACTACCAGACCGTGGAGAAGGCAGTCGAGATCTGGAACAACGCCGGAATGGGCGCTCTCTTTCAGGTGACCAGCGGCCCCGCCGATCTGACCGTGGATTGGAGCGGTCGCTCGGTAACCCCCGGAACCCGCGCCGAAACCCGACTACACACCTCTCGCAACGTGGTGGTTCCCAGCAGCATCAGCGTGAGAACCGAGGGGCGGGATCGCTACGAACTGGCCCGGGTGATGACCCACGAACTCGGCCACGTGCTGGGTCTGGACCACTCACAGCACCGTGGCGACATGATGTACCGCTCCGAGCAGCAGGGTGAGTTGGCCCTCAGCAACCGTGACATTCAGATGCTCCACTGGCTCTACTCCCAGCCCGACTACGTGCCGGTGGTGGGGGCCACTAACACCCGCGCAGCCCTCAACAGCTATTCCCTCAACAGCTTCAATTGTGAAGGGCACGAGCACTGAATGGGATTTTCAGCTTCGACGACTCGATGTCACCGGCTCAAGGCCGACCCACCCTGAAACTCGTTCTGGTCGTCACGACCTCATTATCGACCCTGCCGTAGCGCCTTTTGGAACCCACCATGTTTAGCTCAAGTATCGGGGGGTCGGAGCCGGCCCACTGAACCTGGAAAGAGTCGACCTCTCGTGCTGAGACGGTAAAACTGGTCGGTAGATCGTCGGGCCAGTCGGGAAGTGTGTGCTGGATCGGACTGACCTGCGGTTGGGGGGCGGGCATGGGTAGTTCGCCCCGTCGTATCTCTCGCTGAGCGGGGTCGAACCAGATCACGATCCATCGCTGCCAGGTGAGGGTGCCTGTCACGGTGTTCAAGGCTATAACTCCGTCGTCGGTCAAAGCCGAACACACCGCCACCGCTCGACCGTCCGGCGAGATCGTCACTCCCTCTGGCGGAGACTGGTCACAGGCCGTGGCCAGAGCGGCACTCACCAGGTGCATCTGCCCGGCCAGGTCCGCTCGCACCCCCACCTGCTGCCAGGCCGAGGTGCCGATCTGGTAGATGACAAAAAGAGACGCCATGACCAGGGACAGCATGCCCATGGAGACGATCAGTTCAAGCAGAGTATGCCCAGGGCTTCTAGCCGCCGAACGCTGTCTCAATCACGGTCCTTCCGGTCTTGCCCCAGTAGACTTCCACTCGAACAGCCCTGACCCCGACCAGGGTCGGGTGGTCGGCCACCCGCACGACCATATCGTAGGATTGCCCCTCCAAAACCACGCCGGGGTAAGGCGAAGGGGGAAAAGCTCCATCAGGCGGTTGGCCCTCTCGTCCATCAAATACCCTCGGTCCTGCCGGCAACGCTGTGTATCCACCGCCGGCTCTCACGCGCTCCAGCAACTCCCGACTTATCTCGTGGGCCACCGTGTGCTGCTCGGCTTGCCCCATGTAACTGAGTCCGGAAGTAAAGACCCCGATCACAACCAGACTGGCGGCCGCCAGCAGGCCCAGGGCCACCACCAATTCTGCCAGGGAAAACCCTCTACGATTCAACATTCAGTGCCCCAACCAGTGGAGTACCCCCAGATTACCTTGAGTCTCTCGGGCCGCTTTCACCACGTCCTCTGTATGCGTGATCTTGGTACCTCCGTCGAGTTGAACGTCTCCGGGCTCAAGGACCAGGTCCGGGGCCGAGGCGGGGGACGCACTCCAGGAGGGGAGTTCCTTGACTTCCGGGTCTCCGAGTACGGTGATGGAACCCACCACGGCGATCTCGTGGCCGGCATAAAGCCATCCGTTGGTGATCAACCGCCCCTGAAAGTAAGCCGTACCGGGACGGTTCATGTCCAGGGCTCGAAGCCCGTTGATCAGCAAAGCTTTTACCGCGTCTCGGCCTCCGAATTCGGTGAGGGGAAGGGTAGCATTTCCATAGGCCAAGATGTCGTTGACCGTGTCGAACAGACCGTCATGAGTGTGGCCATCCTTGATCTCCCTGAGGGCTGCCTCCAGAGTCGCGCGCCAACCCGGCGGATGATGGTACTTTTCGGCTAAACCGAAAATTCCCCCGGAGCTTGCTCCTTCGGTATTGTCGTGATCCCGTAGGAACTCGATCTTAGACAGCATAAAGTTTCGCGTTTCAGAGGAGGGTTGGAGCAACAGTATATCCCGCAATTTTAGCAGTTTATTGTCCTGTAATGGGTCCGGACCATCAGGATGATCCGTAAAGTGGTGTCCCAGGGTTTGCATCCGCTTATCGGCAGCGCTGTCGGCCAAAAAGGTGTAGCCAGGTTGCTCGATCTCCTCCAGGATCGCGTGCATATCTTGCTTAGTATTCTCCCAGATTTGGCGAGAAGGAGTTCCCAGGGGTCCGGTGATCTGCTCCATGTAGTCACCCCCGTTGAATCCGGTGAGTTCTACGCTCCCGTAGCTCATGAGGGCGATAGACTCCTGGGCGTTGGGAATAACCCGGGCGCTCCCTTTGAAGGTGGTCGAACCGCCCACGAAGAGCGCACCGCGGCCCTGGATCGAACCATGAACCGTGAGGTCTCCGGAGACGTAAAGTTTGGTATTCTCCAGGATCAGGTCGCCGGGTAGATCGATAGGCCCATCGATGTAATATTCCCCGGAAGGGAGAGGGGTGCCGGAGGTAATAGACACAGTGCCGAGTCCGCGATCCCGGGCTCGGGCGATTTCAAACGGTATATCCACCCTCTCCAGTGGCTTAGGGCCGCTCAGCCGGTCTGTATTTAGTGTGAATCCTGAAAAATCGAGGGCGTCGGGGTTGGTTCCCGGCAACTGGACCGCGCCCTCCACAGAGATGGAACCGCCCGTGGGTAGCGGGGTCCACTTGATGAGCCCGTCCGTGTCGTCGATGGAATTGGAAACGATGTTGGCGTCCACCGGGGTCAGGTCGGTAAAGCCGGCATCTGCCGCGACCTCCACATCTCCGTGAAGCTCCAGCCGTCCACTGGCCACCAGGGCGTCTACCTGCCCCGGTGGGTTCGGTGGCGGGCCCAGCATAACATCGAAAATGCGTTCGTATCCCTGGGTTCGGGCGTGAATGCGCAACAGTGCGTTGCCTGGAGCCACGTCGCCGTAAGGCCCGGGTTTGAGATCGTCGCCCCTCAGATTGTTGACCGACTCCGTCTCACTGAATCTCACGGTGTAGCTACCGCCCCCGAAGACCGTCGCTTGGTCCACCAGGTCAGTCTCCCCTTCGGGATCTTCTCGCAGCCTGGCCAGCATCACCGCAACCGCTTCCTCGGCCACGTAACGGGTAGCTTCTCGGCGACGGAAGTGATCGCTGCTGAAAGAGCCTCGTCGGGCCGCCGCCAGCAAGGCCGCCAGCATCATTAGCAAAATGACGCCCATCAAGAGCGTGGAGATGAGTGCTATTCCAGCACGTGAAAGCCTCATGAAAATACTCTAGCACAGATAGAAGACCTCACCCAGTAAATAGAGGTCGGATCAAATAGGGGATGCCGCACGACAGCAGAACTGACCGTGATGTTTCGTCTGATAACCATTTTGCTTCTCTTCGCTCTAGTCGACCCTTCCCAGGCCGAGACCTACGAACAGCTCAAGTCCCGGGCCACCGAGCTTCTGGCTCAACATCAGATCGACCAGGCCAGGAATGTCAAGGTTGCCTGGGATGAACGGGACAAAGCAGCCCAGGCTGGCGACCTTTGGATGCAGGCCGCTGAGCTGGGTAAGAATGACCTTGAACGGTTTGAGGCCTACGACAGCGCCGGTCGCGCCTACGACCTCTCCTCGGCCCTGAGAAAAAGCGATGTGGAGGCGTACCGCTCGGCCCGAGACATCGCTTCGGCGCCGGCAGCCGAACGAGCCAGGGTGGGGCTAGAACTCGCCAAGCGGACCCGGGCCAAAGAGGACTATCATTTTGTCTTGGGGGTCGCCGAGGCGACCCCCCAACAGCGCGCCGCCGCCTACCACGCTCTGAGAACCGCCTTAGCGCCGGAGGCCAAAAACGATCCCCGGCTATATCTTCAGGCGGTGGAGTACTCTTGGCTCGAGGCGGCGGAGCTCGCCAAGTTTGATCGCCCCAAGGCGGCTTCTGAGATCGGCATGGCCATGGTCGTCGCCACCAGGATCCCGGAGCAGGCACAGGCGATCGCTCAGCTTGAGCGTCTGCATAAGACGCAGCTGACTCTTATGGCTCCCGATTCAGGCAAGGTTGGGCTAGCGCGAGTCAAGCTTACCCTGGCGGAAAGGTTCCTGAGCGTGAAGGCTCATGAAAAAGCACTGGCCGTGTGGAAGGAGGTCGGAAGGGGCGACTTTCCGGCGGACTCACGGGAAGAGGCCTGGCTGAAAGCGGCCGAAGTCTATCGAGAGCGCAAAGAGACAGAACCGGCCCTGGCTGCGCTATCTGAGGCGGCTAAGCACCGCGCGGAGAACTTCGTGTTCAGCGAAAAGATCGCGCGGCAGAGGATAGAGCTTCTCGATGCAGCCAAGCGTCCCCAAGAAGCGCTGGCAGTTCTGGGTCAGTTGATCGCTCATCCCAAGATCCCGGCAGCTAAGAAGGAGACTTTGGTTCTAGAGCAGGCACGTCGCTTTTACAGCCTAGAGAAACCGGACCAGGCGGAAAAGGTCTTGAAGGTGCTTGAGACTTCCGAGCAGGCCGATGACAACACGCTCTACGAGGCGTGCCGGGAACGGGTCATCTACCTGATCAAGAAAGACCTCGCCGAAGCGCGGCGGGTGGTGAATCACACCAAGATGGTCTTAGCCATGAACGCTCACGACGAGGTCTACTCGCGTATGGCGTTATTGAGCGGCGAGGTGTACCGAGTGGAGAAGCAGTATCTCAAGGCCTTCGGGGAGTACCAAGAAGCGAGTCTTGCCCCTGACGGGCTCTACCGGCCGTCGGTTCAAGGTGTGGTGGCGCTATTGCAAAACTTTCGAGAGGCGGTCAAGGCCGGAGAGCTCGAGCAGGCCAGGAAGATTCTAGAGGGTGTCTCCTATAAATGGGTGATGCACCCTGTGGTGGTGGAACTCATGCGAGCGCGCTACACGGGCGCGACCCAGGATCTCCCCACCGCGCGGAACTTGCTCGCGTCAGCCAAGCAGCGTTTGCTCGGCCTACCCCAGAGCGACAGCGCCTTCCTCCAAAAAGAGATCGACGAGATCGAGGCTGGTCTAAAATGACGAGGTTTCTTCCTCCACGACCTCTTCAGCCTCCACGACCAGCGGAGACTCTTCGTCCTCTTTTTCAACCACCTCGGGGGCCGGGGGTAGGGGCGTTTGGTTCTCGGGGAGGAGCACTCCGTCGGTCCAGGCCAGCCACAGGTTTTTGACCAGACCCACGACCACCGGACCGATGAAAACTCCCAGGAGCCCGAATCCCAGTACCCCCCCCACCACACCCAGCAAGGTCAGGGGAAGCTGGAGGTTGACCTGGCGGGCGATGAAGAGCGGCTTGATCACGTTGTCCGCCGAACTCACCACCAAAAAACCCCAGACCGCCAATAGCACGCCCTTGATGGGGGAGCCTCCCAGGGCCAACGCGATGGAAACCGGAATATAGACGGCCTGGGGGCCGTAGGGGATGAAGGAGAGAAAGGCGGTGGCCAGACCCAGTAGGGTGGATCCCCCGACCCCGGCCATGGCAAAGCCGACCCCTGCCAGCACACCCTGGCAGATGGCCGTGAAGATCAGTCCGTACAAAACCCCGGTGACGGTGTGCTGCACCAGCAGGAGCAACTTTTCGGTTCGGTGGTCCGTTTTTAGCAGTGCCGAGCGAACCTGAGAGGCAAAGTCTTCTCCGTGGTAGAGAAAAAAGAACACCGCCATAGCGAAGACGCCTGCTTGAAAAAGGAAAGAAAAGACCCCCTGAGCTGCCACCGTGGCTGTCCCAAATAGCGTCTTGGCATAGTCCTGGAGTAAGGGAACGAGATTGGCGGTCTCATTTTCGAATCCCTCGACCGCCTGGGCCAGGGTGGCTCCGATCACCGGAATCTCGACCATTCTCTCCTGGATATTCCCCCGATTGTGGGACACGAAATTCAAAACGTTCTCGCCTGCGGATTTGATCTCCGGCCCCAGCCCCCGGGCGATCGGAACCGCCAGGCCGATGAGGAGCAAGGCCATGAGAAGGGTGGTCACGGCCGAGGTGACTCCCGGCCAATGGGGCCAGCGAGCCCTCAATCGGGAATGGAAAGGCCAGGCTCCCAGGACCACGATGGCAGCCCAGGCCACCGCCCTGAGAAAGGGTCGGCAGATCACGTAAAAGGCGAGGAGCAACAGCCCCAGGAGCAGTACCGAGAGAATTCTTCGAAACTGCTCGGTACTCTTCTGATCGGTGGCAAGACCGAGTTTTTCGTTCTTAGTCTCACTCACGGCAAGCTCCTCAAACACTTCAACAGCAGCCCGGAAATCGAGACCAGTTCCAGAAAATCTCCCGCCTGCTTGACCGCAGCCGGATGAGTGTCGGTAGTCACCAAACGATGAAAGAGACCGGACTCCTGAAGCTTCTTCAGGGCCCCCTCAGGCAGCACCCCGTGGGTGGCAAGAGCACTGATTTCAGAAGCTCCAGCAGTTCGGTAGGCTCGGGCCGCCTGGATCAGAGACCCCCCGGTTCGGATCATATCGTCGTAGATCACCACCTTCTTGCCTTTCACTTCGGCCTGCACCTCCGTGACCTCCACTCGATCGTCGGATAAACGCCGCTTTAGCAGAAAGGCGGCACTTACTCCCAGATCGTTGGCCAGCGACTCGACCCACTTGGCCCTTCCCGCGTCGGTGCAAGCCAGCACAAATTCCTCGCCCCCCAGCCGTCGGCAGGCTTCGAGAATGACCGGCCGGGCATAGAGATGGCGAGTCTGGATACAGCCCTCGAAGTAGTGGGGAAGGCCCGGGGTGTGGAGATCCACCATGATGACCCGGTTGGAAATACCGGCCGGGGGAATCGTCGAAAGGAGTCGAGCCCTGGTCTTGGCGGTCACGACTTCCAGAGGTTTTTCCGCCCGTTCCATGGTGGAGTAACCAAAGTAGGGGATCACCATGGTCAGGCTGTAAGCCCCCAGCTTGGAGATGGCGCATCCCAGGTCATAGAGCTCCAGGGTATCGGTATCGCTGATCGTACCCCCGATCAATATCACCCGGCGGGCGTCGGGGTTGTCGAGCAGGCAACGATAGCGCTCTCCGTCGGGGAAGATCCTGGTTTCGATGCGCCCCGATTGAAACTCTCCGCCCGTGCAGAGGCTGTCGCGCAAGTAGAGATACTTTTGCGTGGAGAAAACGAGTAACGGCGATTCTTTCACAAGGCGAGTTTTTGGCAATTCGCTTCTAATGCCTGCACGGGCTCAAAGGCCCCCCAGAACCATTCCCAGGAAAGGAAAATTTACCAAGGGTTTTGCCGGTTATGCCGGCATGGGTATACAGTTGGCCTCATGAGCATTCCTGCCGTTTGCCTCGGAAGGGTTCAAGGTGGAGTCGACGAACCGACTCGTGTCGGGTAGTCAAACGACGACCCGAGGGAGGTTAAGTTATGAGAAAAATGATAGCTGGTTTGGCCGCTGGTATCATGTTGGCTATGGGTGGAGTGGCAAGCGCCGACTGGGATTATCCCACCGACGGAGGCTACGTAGTCAACCTGAACGTCAACGGTAAACCGTTTTTTGGGAAATGGGCTTTCGTCAATGACCGGCCCTTCGTGGGGATCGAGGCTTTTTCGGATGCTCTCGGTGTACCGCGTAAACACTACTATAAATCTTGGAACCTGGCGGAGAATGCTGCCGAAGTGGGCGATCCGTTGGTGCTGATGAGCACTGCTGAAGAGAAGGAAGTCGACACCATCCGCTTCGGCGGTGTGACCATGGTCGACCTCTACTCCGCGGCCGCTGCGCTGGACCTACCGGTTCACCACAATTTCCGCAACCAGACCATTCAGGTCGGTAGCAACTACATCGGGCACCAGATGCCCGGCGCCTGGTACCGATACATGGCTCGGCAACGGGGTTGGAGGCTCAATACCGACATGGATCGGCTGCGCTGGGGTCACGAGACTTTCCGCGAGTACAACCATGATCGGTTGTGGCACGACTCGGCCGTCAAACAACACGGCCTTTAGTCCTCCGATTTAGGAGATCTCAGAGGTTGCTCGGTGCGTTTCGCCCGAGCAATTTTTGTGTAGAGGGACAATGATGGAGCAAAGAATTGAGGAGTTGGCTCAGCAACTCAGGGAGCATAACCGTCGATACTACATCGATTCCAATCCAACCATCTCAGACGCCGAGTATGATGAATTGTTTCGGGAACTGCAGCGACTGGAGCAGGAGTATCCTCTACTTGCTCGGTCGGATTCACCCACTCAGCGGGTGGGGGCATCCCCCGTGGATGGCTTTGAAACGGTGGAACATCAGCGTCCCATGCTCAGTCTGGCCAATGCCTTTGACGCGGCTGAACTGCAAGAGTGGGAGGAGAGGATCAAAAGGCGCCTGGCCGAGGTGGATCGAGAAGGCGTGGACGAGAGCCGAATCCGTTACGTAACCGAACTCAAGTTCGATGGACTGGCCGTTTCACTTCTCTACCAGGATGGTCTTCTGGTCCGGGGCGCCACCCGAGGCGATGGGCGCCGGGGAGACGACGTCACGGTCAATCTCCGCACGGTCCGCCAGATCCCTTTGCGCTTGCCGGAGGCAGTGTCGGGAGAGGTGCGCGGAGAGGTCTATATGGCCTGGTCGGAGTTCAAAGAGATGAACGGCCGAGCCGAACAGAACGAACTTGAGTCCCGGGAGTTGAGGCACCGTCTGGAGCTGCTCCAGGCCGGAGAGGCTCCCCTTTACGACGGTGAACTTTCGGTACCGGAGTTGTTGAAGAGAGCTCTCGATCCTGAGTTCCCCTTTGCCCTTCCGCAAGACCTCGCCGAAGAGGACAAAAATCGGCTGGCCTCTGCCCTCAAAGAGCGAGAGCGAGAGAAACGGGACAAGGTCTTCTCCAACCCGCGAAACGCCGCCGCCGGGTTCGTCCGCCAGAAGCACTCCACCGAAACAGCTCGCCGCCCCCTCCGCTTTTTTGCTTACTCATTGGAGGGCCCCGCCGCAGCCGGTTGCGGTACTCATAGTGAGGCTCTACAAAGAATGGAGGCGCTCGGATTTCCCGTGGACCGGCACTACCGCGTGGTCGAGGGCATCCACCAGGTGGAAGAGATATGCCAGGAGTGGCATTCCCGTAGGTCAGAGTTGGATTTTGAAGTGGATGGGGTGGTGGTCAAGGTGGACGACCTGGCCTTGCAGGAGCTGCTGGGCTCGGTTTCCCGCAGTCCGCGTTGGGCGGTAGCCTACAAGCTCCCCTCGTCGCAGGTCCGCACCAGACTTGAGGACATCCGAATCCAGGTTGGTCGTACCGGCACTCTCACCCCCGTGGCTATTCTCACCGAGGTCCTGGTGGACGGCTCCAACGTGAGCCGAGCCACCCTGCACAATGAAGACGAGGTCCGTCGCAAGGACCTCAGGATCGGGGATATGGTCTGGTTGCACAAGGCGGGAGCGGTGATCCCTCAGGTTTTGGGACCGGTTGCCGAAGAGAGAGACGGTACTGAGCGGGTCTTTGTCATGCCCACCGAATGCCCGGAGTGCAAAACCGCGGTGGAGCGGGTACCCGGAGAGGCCGCTACTCGCTGCCCGAATTCGCATTGTCCGGCGCAGTTGGAAGGCTGGATCCGGTATTTCGCCTCCCGGACCGCTCTGGATATCGAGGGACTGGGGGAAAAACTCGTGGTCAAGCTGATCGAGGCGGGCCTGGTGAAGGATCCGGCGGACCTCTTCGATCTCACCGTGGAGCAACTGCAAGAGGAGATCGTCTTTGTGGATAAGCGAGGGCGTGAATCCAGAATGAAGGAGAGCGCGGGCCAGTTGATCGAGCAACTGGAAGCGTGTAAAAAGCGCCCCTTCGACCGGGTTCTGGTGGCCCTGGGGATCCGCCACGTGGGCCAACGGATCGCTGAAGTCCTGGCCCAGGCCTTCGGCAGCATGGAGGCCCTGCGACGCGCTAGCGTGGAAGAGATCGCCTCGGTACACGAGATCGGCCCGGAGATCGCCCAGCGGGTACGAGATTTTTTCGACAACCCGGTCAACAGCGCCATGGTGGACCGCCTGGTGGCGGCCGGGCTGACCATGGAGGCGGAGCAGCCGAGCGGCACCCGAAATGGTTCCGAGGCTCTCAAGGGCTTGACTTTCGTGCTGACCGGCACTCTCTCCACCATGACCCGAGACGATGCCACCGCTCTCTTGCGCAGTCATGGCGCCAAGACCACCGGCTCGGTCTCCAAGAAAACCAACTATCTGCTGGCCGGGGCCGATGCCGGGTCCAAACTCAAGAAAGCCGAAGAACTGGGTATCCCGATTTTGGCCGAAGCAGAACTGCGTTCCTTGATCGAAGAGAGAAGGGGAACCACGGCGCCTTGAGAATTGGCTTCGATGACCACAGCACAAGCCCAAAAAAGAATTTACAACTTCTCGGCGGGTCCCGCCGTCCTTCCTGTTTCCGTATTGCAGGAGGTGAAAGACGAGATGATGTGTCTGCCCGGGGCGGGCGCATCGGTTTTAGAGATCTCCCATCGTTCCAAGAACTTTGAAGAGATCATAGAAGGCGCCCGACAGAACATTCGTGATCTGCTGGACCTGCCCGAAGGCTATCACGTCCTGTTTTTGCAGGGTGGAGCAACGACTCAGTTTTCCATGATCCCCATGAACTTCCACCACTCCGAAGGTCGAGCCCATTACGTGCGCTGCGGCGCCTGGGCCAACAAGGCTATCAAGGAGGCTAAGAAGGTCGGTCCGGTCGACATCCTCTGGGACGGTGAGTCGGGCGGCTACAAAGAGATGCCCACCGCCGAAGTCTTCGAGAAGGTGTCGGGTGGATCTTATGCCCACACCACCAGCAATGAGACCATCGAAGGGGTGGAGTTTCCCTACGACCCTTCCACCGGTTCGGTTCCGTTGGTGTGCGATGCCTCGTCGGATTTCTTGCACCGGAAATTGGATGTGAAAAACTACTCTCTGATTTACGCCGGAGCCCAGAAAAACGTGGGCCCGGCCGGTGCCACCATCGTGATCCTCAAGGACGAATTCTTGCAGAAACAGGTCGGCAAGAGTTTGCCCACCATGCTGGATTACAAGCTCATGGTGGCAGGAGAGAGCATGCACAACACGCCCCCTGCCTTCAGCATCTACGTGATCGAAAAGGTGACCCGGTGGTTGAAGGAAGAGATCGGCGGCCTGGATGCCATCTATGAGCGAAACCGCAAGAAGGCAAAAGTTCTCTACGATGCCATCGATGCGAGCGAAGGCTACTATCGGGGGCACGCCAAACCGGAGTTCCGCTCACTTATGAACGTGACTTTCCGACTCCCCTCCGAAGAGTTGGAGAAGAAGTTTATCAAAGAAGCCACCGCGGCAGACTTCGATGGCCTCAAAGGTCACCGGGCGGTGGGTGGCTTGAGGGCCTCCATTTACAACGCCTTCCCTCCCGAAGGGGTGGACGCACTGGTGGAGTTCATGAAAGAGTTTCAGAAGAACAACGGTTAGAACCTCTTAGGCTTCAGTCCACAGGGCCCGGACGCGCTTCATAGTGCTCCGGGCCCATTCCATGTCGGCCGACTCCACGGCCGCTCTCACCACTGGCTCGGTATTGGACGGCCGCAGCAGGAGCCAGGACCCGTCCGGCTGCACCAGTTTGAGCCCGTCAACCCTGGAGATGGTGGGTACCGGGAAAGCCTGGGTCACTCTTGCGTAGAGGGCTTCCAGGGTATTGGGGTCAGCCAGTGGCAGCTTCTCCTTGAGCATGACCAACTGGGGCATGGCGGAGAAACGCTGGGAAATAGGGAGCCCGCTTTGGGCCAGGTCTTCCAGGATAAAAGCCATTCCCACCAGACTGTCTCGCCCCAGGGAGACGGGGGGATAGATCACGCCACCGTTTCCTTCACCTCCGAAGGTGCAGACCCCGGCGCTTTGCTGCCCGGCCAGAGCCCGGGAAAGGTTCACTTCGCCCACCCGGGTCTCCACCAGGCGGCCCCCTCGGGCCCCCACCACGCGATCGATGGCGTGGGTGGTGGAGAGGTTCCGCACCACCACTGAAGGGCCGTGCTTGCGCAGCAGATGATCCACCACCAGCAGCAGGGTCGCCTCCTCACCCAGCGGATTCCCGGTTTCGTCGACCAGGGCCAGCCGATCACCGTCCATGTCCTGGGCCATCCCCACCTGCGCACCCGAGGCGCGGACCGCTTCTCCCAACTCGGTCAGACTTTCCGGAGTGGGCTCCGATTCTCGGCAGGCTTGCACCCGAACGACCTGGCACCCCAGTTCCTTTAGCAGGCCCAGAGCCGCCTCTTCTCCAGCCCCCCCGCCGGAGTCCACCGCCACCTTGAAGCCCGCGCTTCGGATCGTTTCAACGTCCACCTGGGCCGCCACTCGGGCGATGTGCTGCTCGATGGCTTGTTGGTGAAAGGGTTCCACGAAAACGGGTTCTGAGACTTCAGCCTCACTGGTGAGATAGAGGGAAAATAGCTCGTCGGTCTGTTCCCCGTCCAGTACAGTATTGTCGGGCCCCAGCATGAACTTGAAGCCATTCCATTCGGAGGGGTTGTGACTGGCCGTGACCACCACAGCAGCCTGGGCCTTCAGCGGTCCCATGGCAAACTGGGCGGTGGGGGTGGCCACTACTCCAAGATCCAGAAGGCGTGCGGCGTAGGGAGCCACTCCTCGAGTCACCGCTTCCAGGAGCGCCGGGCCGGAAGGGCGGGTGTCGCGAGCCAGCAGAATGGTGGGGCGGGAATGGCGACGGGCTACCAGTTTGCCGAAGGCCTGGCCAAACTTCCGGGCCACCTCTTCGTCCAATCCCTGGCCCACGATCCCCCGGACCCCGGAGTAGCTTATCTTGAGACCTTCAATTTTTGCCATATGTGGCCATTCTTGCCTCTCGGCAGACTTTCCCGTAGGCTAGGAGCTTCAAGGAGCAGATAGTAGATCGGTGTTGGCAAAACCCCGACGGGCTTGCGCCAGATGAACCTGGGGACCTTTCTCCTGGTGACGCCGACTGAGATGAAAGAGCAACAGTTGACCGACCCCGCACTGGCCGGCCAACCGGGCCACCTGCGCGGTTGTCATGTGCAAGTTCTGGGTAGCCGCTTCAAGCTCTTGCTCTAAATAGGCCGACTCGCAAACCAGGACGTCCACGTTCTTAAAGAACGAACTCAACTCTTTGGCCAGTACCGAATCCAGGAGGGTGTCGGTCAGGTAGCCGAGCTTAACCGTGGGACGCTCCTGGAGTAAGTGCTCGGCCAGCCACCTCTGATCTCGAAGCTGACCCTCGACTTCCATGGAAAATTCTTGTCCGGAAGTCAATTTTCTGACCCAGGGACCGGGAAGCAGACCTAGACGATGGCAGTTCTGGAGGGAAAACTGAGGTGGGAAGCTCTGGTCGATTCGGTAGCAGTAACAGGCGACCCCGTGATTGACCGGGTACCAGGAAACTTTCAGATCCGGTTCAAGGCAAACCTCTCCCGACGCCCCCCGAATCGGTGGCTCACCCGGAGTGGCTAGAAACCGATCCTGGCAAGCGTAACGGACGGTGGCCGATTGGCTCTGAGGGGAAGTGGGTAGATCGGTGGCGTGAATCACGAACGGTGAACCGCTCGTGAGGTTCCAGGCATAACCCTGGAGCCGGTGGCCGATCGCTTTCGCGGTGCCTGGTGGGCCGAAGATATGGAGCGGAAGGTCGGAGAATAAGCGAACTCTGAGCAGATGATCGAAACCGATAACATGATCGATATGAAGATGAGTCAAGAACAGCCAGCGAACTTTCATCAAGTTGCGCGTACGCAAAGCGTGGAGGGTTCCAGCATCCAGCAGGACCAACTCCGAGGAGTTTGCCGGCGTGACCAGCAGAGCCGGATCGTGGAAGGGACCCCCTGCCGGTTCTAGCTTGAATGATGCTTTGACTTTCGGTGCCATATGATAAGAAAACCGCCTACAAAAACCCTGGTGCGTGACTGGCAGTCCCTAACAAAAGCCGCCGAGACGGCTTTTCACGGAGTGGAGCTTTCCAAGTCTGAAGAACTGGCCTGGGAAAGCCTGGCCAAATCCAAGGTTATGGGCGAGTTCGAACCTCGCCTGGCGATCTCCCTTTCCAACCTGGCGGTGATTCAGAGGCAGAAAGGCCAGTACGACCGGGCCGAAGATCTCTCCAACATCGCCCTGCGAATTTTGCAATCGATCGGATCTCAGGGACCATTGATGGGCAAAGCCTTGCTCAACTCCGCCGCCTTCTATCATGAGGGAGGAAGGTGGGGGGAAGCCCGGCGGCTCTACTCCAAAGGGATCCGTTTGCTAGAGACCGGCTACCACGAACAGCTTCTGGTGTCCGCCCTCACCCTTTTTTCCAGACTGTGTATCGACCAGGCCAGGTATAGCCAGGCCGAGGTTCTGCTCAACCGGGTGTCATCCATGAGTTTCCCCGATGCCCAGAGTGAGATGCTCTACCGTTTGACCTTCGCCTTTTGCTCCATCCGCCAGGACCGACTCCACCGGGCGGAGCAAGCCCTCCACGACGCCGAAGAGTTCCTGGCCAATCGGATGGAGATGCAGTTGCTGTGGAAAAGTTCGATCCTGTCCCTGAAGGGCGATCTCCGAGCGGCCCAGTACCAGGCTAGCCGAAGCGTGTCCGGTTCAACGGAGATGGACCTGGCCGGAAAACGGCGTTCGGTCATCGAGGCCTACGAGCATGCGTTCGATATTCGAGAACAACTGTTGGGGCCGTACCACTGTTCTTGCGGCGAACTCTTGAGAAAGCAAGCGGAGTTTTCCTATCTCTTGTGTGAGTTTCAGGAGTGTGAGGAATTGCTGCGCCGGGCTCTCAGCATCAGTTTGTCGGCCAAAGGTCCTTATCATCTGGAGACGCAAAGGTGTCTGGAGCTTTCAGGGTTGGTCTTACGGGCGATCGGTCGTCACGATGAAGCCGAAGAGATGGAAGAAAGACATCGTCAGGTTGAAAAACGGGTCCGGGATCTGCTCCGAGAGACCAATGTTGTCTGGGGTGAACCAGAATCAACTTGATTTGTCGGGGTAGGGGATCTCATAAAAAAGATGGAGCCTATGATTCTTGAGACCGCTCTTCTCTTCAACCAGGTTCAGGGCGCCGAAAAACTTGTTCCAAAAACCTCGGGAGAGCTCCGCCTCGGCGGCCCCGGTTTCCAGGTGGTAACGAACGGGGTGAGTTCCGTAGATGAGGATATTGTAGTAAAGAAGTGAGGAGGAGTCGCTGGTCTCAAGACCCAGTTGCAAGGCCGGACTTTGGGGAGAAATTTGAGTGAGAAAGACGCGCCCAAACCGTGAAGTGCCACCCTCGACCGTGTGCCGAAGACGGTCGAGAAATTGGGCTTCCAACTGGGTCAGAGAGCGCACCGAGCGCTAGACCCTGACCACTTCCCATTGTACTCCGGCCTGGTTGAGTGCCTGGCGCTGCATTTCGAAGATCATCTGCAGGGCTTTCCAACCAGCGTCCAGGATGTGGTCAAGCTCGGCTCGGGAGAAGGGTGCACCCTCGGCGGTCCCCTGGACCTCCACCAGGCCCCCGGAGGATGTCATCACCAGGTTGAGATCCGTTCCCGCGGCACTGTCTTCGAGGTAGTCCAGGTCAGTAAAGACCTCACCGTCTATGATCCCCAGAGAGACCGCGGCCACCTGGTCGGTAAACGGGATCTCCTTGAGTTTGCGTTCCTGCCTCAGTTTATGACAAGCCATGGCCAGAGCCACCCAGCCACCGGAGATGGCCGCGGTTCGGGTGCCGGCGTCGGCGATGATCACGTCGCAGTCCAGGTTGATGGTCCGGGCGCCGAGCTTTTCTAGCTGAACCACCCCTCGGAGAGCTCGACCGATCAAGCGCTGGATCTCGTGGTTGCGGCCGTTGGAGCGGTTGAAATCCCGACGGCTGCGGCTGTGAGTGGAGGCGGGCAGCATGGAGTATTCGGCCTTCACCCAGCCCTTGCCGGGTTCGTTCATCCAACTCGGTTGGCGCTCTTCCACGGTGGCCGCGCACAAGACGCGAGTTTGACCGGCGTGCATCATAACCGAACCGGCCGCGTAGGGGAGGTAACCTGTTTCAAACTTCCAGGCCCGCAGAGCGTCTGCTGCCCGACCGTCACTTCTTTTCATGGGCTGGTGATTCCCGACCGGCGCGGCCACACCTTTGGAGGATTACGGATCTCGGGCAGGAAGCGAAACTTTATGCCTATGCCATTGTCCGACCAGCGCTTAAAACGGGAGATGGGCGAACTGACCAGCGATCTGGTGGCTCTTTACGAAGCCAAGTATCCCCGCTTTTACAACGCCTTGAAGGATCTTGAGGAAGATAAGCTGCTCGAACTGATGATCGAGCTTTGCGATGTCTTTGAGTTGCACAAAGAGTTGACCGCCGAGATTGCTCGCAGGTTCAAGGAGCACCGCCTTCATTCCGGATCATTGGAGGACCGAGATTGGCCGGAAAATTAGAAGTCACGGAAGAAAATGAAGCCCTGGTGGCACTGATCACCGTGCCCGGCGAGCACGCCGAGAAGCTCTCTTCAGCCTTACTCGAGAGCCGGAGTGCTGCCTGCGTCAATGTCATCGAAGGTTTGACTTCGGTCTACCGCTGGAAGGGGGAGATCTGTCGAGACCCGGAGACCTTGCTGGTGGTGAAAACTACCAGCGAAAAGAGGCAGGCCGTCGCTGAGGTTTTGACCGCGCATCACCCGTATGAAGAGCCTGAGCTGATCTTTCTACCGATCCAATCAGGAAGCCGTAGCTACCTGGCCTGGCTTAAAGAAATGGTCCGATAGAAAAGGGTGAGAGGCCATCGCAGCGCGAACGGCTAGTTAGTTTTTCCATGAAACAAGGAATTATTATGAGGAGGAAACGATGACCTATATCATCACCCAACCCTGCATTGGAGTGAAGGACGCCGCATGCGTGGAAGTGTGCCCCGTCGATTGTATCCACTCCAAAGAGGACGCCGAAATGTACTACATCGATCCCGAGGAGTGCATCGATTGCGGCGCCTGTCTACCGGTTTGTCCTGTGGAAGCCATCTTCCCTGATGACGATATCCCGGAAGGCCAGGAGAAGTTTTTGGAAATCAACGCTGCCTTTTTTCAAGACTGACACTCGGTCCGATTAAGAGCTTTTGAGAATGGAGAGGCAAAAGGCCTCTCTTTTCCTTTCCCAGACAGCAAGCCACCGCATCTTCTCGAACTAGCCCGACGTGTATAGATGGATTTTGAGCCTGCTGCTGCCCGTGGTTGCGGTTTACTTACTGACTGGGCACCCACAGTTGATGCAGCCATCGCTCTACGGCTTTACGGCAGGAGAGATCGGACTGATGCACATTTGCCTGTGGCTCATGACGGCTCTTTTGAGTCTGTTGTTCGCTCGCTCCCGAGCCATCACGGTGGGTTTTCTGACCGTCGCCTTCTCTTTCGGACTCCCCCCACTGCTGGGCCTGGAGTACCACGGGTCAACCCTTTGCCTGGCCTTTCTGGCCGCCGGTGTCTGCCTGATCGCCGCCCCTGAAAAGAAGGCGTTGAAAGCCAGCAGCTTGATCTGGTCGGGGTTGGCTCTTATTTTTGCGGTGGGGCTAGTGACCGTGGGAGAGCTTTACGGCCATACCTCCCTCAATATTCTGGCTCTGGGGGTTGCTCTCTGGGGGGCCGCAACCCTGGCCCTGCGCTGCTCCAAAGGTGGTGGCAAGGCGGAAAGCTTGATGATGAGTTCGGTGGTGGGAGCAACGTTTGCCGGTTGGACCTACGGTTTGGGGCCGGAATTTCTCAGTCTGGCGGGTTTCCGATTCCTGCAGCTCATGAGCATTCTGCCTTGCCTGGTCAGCGTGGTGGAACACAGCTTTCGGCTGGCCTACATCGATGAATTGACAGAGATCCCGGGGCGGCGCGCCCTGGTCGAAGACATGCAAGATCCCGGACAAGTCTTTACCCTGGCCATGCTGGACGTGGACCACTTCAAGAAGTTCAACGACACCCACGGCCACGAAGTGGGAGACCACGTCCTGCGAATGGTGGCAGCCCGGATCGCCACGGTGGGGGAGGGGGGAACCGCCTACCGCTATGGTGGCGAAGAGTTCACCGTGGTCTTTCCTGGCAAAACCGTGGAACAGGTCGAATCGGAACTGGAGCGACTACGGACGCTGGTGGAAGACTCTCCTCTGGTCCTTCGCTCCCCCGACCGGCCAAAACAAAAACCCAAAGCACCCAAAAAGCGGGGTAAGAAGCAGCCCTCGGTCAGCGTGACCGTCTCCATCGGGGCGGCCACCCGTACTCGAGACGAGCACTGGGAGAGAGTCATGAAACGGGCCGACCAGGCTCTCTACAAGGCCAAGGAAAACGGTCGCAATCAGGTTTGCCGAGCCTCTTGAAAGATCTAAGCCGGGGTTAGAGAAGTAGTCTTAATGAAAAAGCACCGTCGCTCTGACACTCTGATCCATCTTGGAGACCACGCCGGCTTTGAGGATGCCTTGAGGTCCTGCCGCAAGCTCATGATGTCTTACCTGTGGGCCTTTCCGTTTCTGGGCATCCTCGCCCTTAGCACGGATTTCTGGGCTAAAGGGGTTCTGAGCCTCATCCTCATTGCGGTGGTGGGCTTACTCGTGGTTGTGAAAATAGCCAGGTTCTTCATCAAGGTTCAGTTGGTCCTGGATAGAGAGAGGCAGCAACTCTTGCTGCGTCGCCAGATTTTCGGCATGACTCACCTGAAGAGTCTGGCCGGAGTGGAGGACCTCTGGGCGGTGGTCACCGCGGGTGAAGTTCCGGCCGCACCGGTCAACTACTGGTGGGACTACGTGACGCTTTTGATCACGAAATCCGGGCAAAGATTTCGGGCAGCCTCTCACGGAACAAGTTTTTTGGAAGCCGAGCGTGCGACCCGCCGTTTGGGGGAAGAACTGGGGGTGGAGATCTTCCCGGGCAAGGAAGACCACAAGGTCGAAGTCGTTATGGGTGAGGGGCGACCGGAGTTGCGCTTCCATGAATTTCATCTAAAGGCTGCCGACTGCCTGGCGGTTGTTTTCTGGGCTGTTATGATTTTCTTGACTCCCATCCTGGCCTGGGTGCTATTGTACCTATGAGCAATGATCTTATCGCCTGCTTGGACGGTTTTCGACAGGCTGGTCAACTGGATTCTTCCGGGGAGTTTTCCTTGAGTCGGGAGCACGCTCAGAAAAAGCTGCGTGAGTTCAGTTTGCCCGAGGCCCGGTTGTACGTCTTAAATCTGGTGGCCGGGGCGGTCACTGGAAAGGCCACCTTTGTGAAATTTGAGGCCGACGTGGACGAACTGGAGATGACCACTGACGCCACCCTGGAGGACCTGCACGAGTTAGAAGAATTGGAGGGGATCCTCTTCTCCAGTGACTCCAGCCCGGTATTGCGTGAGTTGGTGTTCGGACTGCGAGGTTTACTACCCCTGAAGCCCAGCCGGGTGGAACTGGAGGTGACGGGACCGCAAGGACGGGCTCGGGTGGAGTGGGACGGCTCACGATACCTGTACCAGAATCTGGATGAAGCGCCGCTGAAGCCCGGACTGAAGCTCTACGTCAAGGAGCGGATCGGAACGAGGACTGTACGCAAGATGGCCGCTCGGATCGGAGGAGCTATGCTTCCCGACTCCGAGGAGGACGCGATCTTTCGCTACTGCAACCGTTGCCCTATCAGCGTGACGTTCAACGGTCATCCAGCCAACCGGCCCGTCATTCTGGGCCAGGTACCTCGTTTCATCTTCGCCTCTGATCGGTCATGCATCCCCCCCATCCTGACCGAGTTCGGTACCCCTCGCCCGGCTAAGAAGGGGCTTGCCGGACTGCTGGCAGTCGGTGGGCGGTTGGCGCCCTGGGTTACCCTGGTTTATCAAGGGATAAATTTTCGCCTCCCGGAAGACGCGTTCCCCATACCCCATCTCCGGGGAATCGTCTACTGCGATGAACTCAAGAAGGACCTGTCACAGGTACAGTTGGTGCAGGATGCAGCGTTTCAGCAACTACTGCAGGACATCCAGAGTATGGCTGAGCAGCACTTCAAGCCTTCGATACCTTAGGGCCTGTTGACATTCAACCTTCAGTCGCCAAACTTGTCCATTTCCCACCTCCTGAAGCGAAATTTTCCTCAAATAGATCCACTATTCCACAGAAAATTCCACTCCAGGAGGAGAAAAAT
>JBAYRN010000025.1:0-53133 GCA_041676625.1 Vulcanimicrobiota bacterium | reverse complement strand
TTTTCTCCTCCTGGAGTGGAATTTTCTGTGGAATAGTGGACCTATTTGAGGAAAATTTCGCTTCAGGAGGTGGAAAATGAACAAGTTTGGTGACCGAAGGCTGAATGTCCACAGGCCCTAATACGCCACGAATACGGAGCCAATGATGAGAGGGAAACAACCGGATCCCTCCTCTGCTAGGGCATGCAATGCCAGGCTGCATGCTTCGAACTCGCGGCGCGCAAACCCAAGCTTCAAAAAGAGCCTCTGAGGATTTCTTTAATCCGTACGCCCTGTGATGAAGATAGAGGCGCCCCAGACTCATCCGAAGCCCTCTGCGAATCTCTCCGGAAGTCAGGGGGAGTTCGTATCCCTTGCAGTAGCGTGTCAACCTTGACATGCCAAAGAGCATACCATGTGGCGGGAACAAGCTGGAACCCAGCTTGTTCCAATAACCCAAACCATCCCTCACACAAAACAAGGGCCCGGCATACCACCGGGCCCTTATTTTATTGGTTTCAGCTCTGGGTTTTCTAGTGCTTGCTGAAGTGGTCGATCAGGTCGATCTTGGTCACGATGCCCCGGGGGGAGCATTTGTCGTCCATGACCAGCACGGCCGGGCGGCCTTCCAGCAGGAGCTGGTAGACCGAGGCCACCTTGGTGTCCTGACTGATGGTGGGGAGCGCTTCGCTCATCACCTGGCGGACCTGTTGGTCCAGGCAGGAGCTGTCTTCGAAGATGCGGTTCATGAGTACCGTCTCCTGGACCGAGCCCACCACTTCTCCGTTTTCCACCGCCGGCAACTGAGAGATGCTGTGCTCTCTCATGAGAGCCACCGCGTCGCGCACGGAAGCCCCGGCCTCTACCGTGACCACGGCCGGCTTGTTGGGGCCTCGCTGCCGGAGCAGGTCTTCCACCGAAAAGCTGTCGTATTCGGGATCCCAGAAGCCGTTCTCTTTCATGTACTCGTCGGAGTAGAACTTGGAGAGATAGCTGCGGCCTCCGTCGGGCATGATCACCACGATGTTGGTGTTTTCGTCGTAACGCTGGGCCACTTGCAGCGCCCCGTAGAGCGCCGAACCGCAGGAGCCGCCGGTCAGGATGCCTTCCTCCCGGGCCAGTCGGCGCGCGGTCAGGAAACTATCCCGGTCGGAGACGGCGATCATCTCATCGATGATCTCCAGATCGATGGTGGCGGGAATGAAGTCTTCCCCGATTCCCTCTACCTTATAAGGGCGAACGGTGTCCGAGGTGTAGAGCGAGCCTTCGGAGTCGATCCCCACGATGTGAACCTTGGGGTTCTGCTCCTTGAAATACTTGGCGCAGCCACTGATGGTCCCGCCGGTTCCCATCCCCGCCACGAAGATATCCATCTTCCCGTCCATCTGCCGCCAGATCTCAGGGCCGGTCCAGTCGTAATGGGTCTTGGGGTTTTCCGGGTTGAAATACTGGTTGGGCTGGTAAGCGTTGGGGATCTCTCGTTCTAGACGATCGGCCACGGAGTAGTAGGACTTGGGAGACTCCTTGGGCACCGCGGTGGGGCAGATCACCACTTCCGCTCCGTAGGCTTTTAGCAGGCGAACCTTCTCCTGGCTCATCTTGTCGGGCATCACGAAGATGCAGCGGTAGCCGCGCAGAGCCGCCGCCTGGGCCAGACCCACCCCGGTGTTTCCCGAAGTGGGCTCGATGATGGTGCCACCCTTTTCGATCCGGCCATCCCGCTCGGCGGCGTCTAGCATGCGGATACCGATGCGATCCTTGATACTTCCACCGGGGTTAAAGCTTTCGACTTTCACATAGATATTGGGCCGAACGTTCTTTGAAATCCGAGACAGTTTTATAAGGGGGGTGTCGCCTATCAGTTGCAAAATATTATCGTATGTCTCCATGAGTCTCTCTTTCCCAAAAGGCCTGGTAACCAAATTTTCGTAAGTACAAAGCGGCGAGTGAGTTCCCACCGCCCGGAACCAGATCCTTTATACCCGTTTCTGAAATTTTTAAGTATGGCTCGGACGGTCCCGTAACAGTTCCTTAACATTTTTCCCTGTTTCAGCCTCCATAATGGTTTCAATGACAGGACTCTCATCCCATAGTATGCCGGCATTCCGATTTCGACTGCTCGTCATTCTGGTAGGACTGGCCGCTGCTGCCACCACCACTCACGCCGAGTGGGCCGGTGGACCAGACAGCGGCTACCTGTTTTTACTGGCCGGCCTGGCCTTTCTGGCCGAGCGCTACCCCCTGGAGTTGCCGGGTTACGGAGTGGTCTCCGGACTCGAATCCGCGGTCTTTGCCTCCTTGCTGCTGGGCCACGTGGGTGGAGCTTTTGTGGTCCTGGCCTGCGGCCTTCTCTCCCGGGCGATCCGGCGTGGCAGCGAGTTTCGCCTGAACTTTTCCCTCTACAGTTTCTGTCAGGTGGGCATCTGCTACGCGGCCCCGTTTTTGGTGCTGCAAGAGCTTTCCATCCGCACCGAACCGGCTCTACTGGCCGCCGCGGTGGTCGCCATTTTGGCCGACCAGGCCTTCGCCGCCTATCACCTCTACCTGCTGCAGGACAGCCTGGGCCGAATGTCCACCCGGATCGAGTGGGCCCGCCTGCGACTGTCGTTTGTGGCGCTTCTCCCGCTGGGGCTCCTGCTGGCCGCCTGCCTGGAGCAAGGGGCGGTGGCCACCGCTTTACTGCTGGTGCCGCTGGCCCTGGCCTTTCACGGCATCAAGACTTACGTGGACACCCTGCGGGAAGCCCGCGAAGTGGTAGCCGGAATGGTGGAGGCGGTGGAACGCCGGGAGTCAGGCACCCAGGGACACGCCGCTCGGGTGGCCGACTGGGCCGGCTCCATCGCTCGGGAGATGGGCCTGCACGAGCGCGCCGTGCGCCGCATCATCTCGGCTGCCCGCATGCACGACCTGGGCAAGATCGGGATCGAAGAGAGCATCCTCAACAAGCAGGGTTCCCTCTCCTCCGATGAGATCGAGCGTCTGCGCCGCCACCCAGAAGTGGGTGCCAGGGTCGCCTCTCACCTCTCCCTGGGCAAGCAAGAGGCGGAGTTCATCCACCACCACCACGAAAATTTTGACGGAAGCGGATACCCGATGGGCCTGGCCGGTCAGCAGATCCCCCAGGGAGCCAGAATCCTGGCCGTGGCCGAAGCCTTCGACTCCATGATTTCCACCCCCCACGGCCTGGGGCAGATGACCCCCAAAGCTGCAATGACCGAACTCGAAGTCTCCCAGGGGCGCCAGTTCGACCCAACGGTTGTGGCCGCATTCAAAATCGTGCTTAGAAAGAGAATCGCCTGATATGAATATCTTTGGAGCCTGCGGAAACCTGTTTCGCTACCTAACTCTGAGTTCCCAACCTGAAAGCCGGAGAGCCGCCGCTTCTACCGATGACGTGGCCGACAACGACAACGACGGTCCGGGGGCCGGTGGGGGCTACGACGACTCCGTCGACGTGGGCGACGCCGACGGTCCGGGAGCGGGCGGCGGCTACGACAAAATCGACTCCCCTTCGGACGGTCCGGCCGACACCGGCGACGCCGACGGCCCCGGCGCGGGCGGCGGATACAAACCCGACTACAGCGACTCTTATTACGACGGACCGGGAGCCGGAGGAGGCTATTTCAAAGTCTCGGGTGGCCTGGGCGACACCTGGACCAGTACTGCGAACTATTTGGGGCAAGAGTGGTTTATGGGCGACGCTACGCCCAAAGCCGCCAACACCAACAAGAGACCTACCTCAGGAAAAGGTAAAAGCGAGTAGCCATGACCACCTCACTCAACAGCATAACCAGAGCCTGGTACCTGCTGGTGGGCGCCACCGCACTGACCTTGCTCCCGGTCATGGTGGAAGGCGTCCGAAACCTTCCGGCGGTAAGCTCTCCCTGGTCCTTACTACTCCTGGCCCTGGGGATCTGGTTCGGATTGCACCGGACGGTGCGCTTGAACAAGGGCGAGTTTCACTCCGTCTACACTCTGGACGACGCCCCCACCTTTGCCGTGGTGTTTTTATTCAGCACCCCGGTAGCGGTCCTGACCGTGTGCGCGGTTCGACTCTCTTACGAACTGGCCCGTCTGAGCCGCGGACTGCGGCTGCACCGGGATCGGGTGACCGCCGGTAGCGTTCTCTATCACTTTTCCGATATCGTATTCGTAAGCCTGGCCACTTTTATGGCCGGCTGCTTTCTGGACCTGTTGGGCCGACCCCACCCCCTGACCGGAGCCGCCGGGGCGGGGGCCGCGTTGCTGGCCGGAGCTGCCTGGTTCCTAACCCTCTTCGTGATCAACGCGGTGCACCTCTCGATCTTTTTGGGCACCCCCGGAGCCTGGTCGCAAAAAGCCCTCGACAACATTCGAGAGAACCTGTCCACGGCGGGGCTGTTCTTGCCCATCGGCCTGCTGATGTCGGTCTTTCTTCCTACCCATCCGTTTCTGGTGCCCCTGCTGTTTGTACCGGTGATCCTGATCCACGCGGTGATGGAGGCAAGCGCGAAGCTTGAAGTGGAAACCGAGCAAACCATCCTGGCCCTCTCCACCTACCTGGAAGAGCGCGACGGCTACACCTCCGGACACTCCCGGCGGGTAGCGGGATACGCGGCGGCCATCGCCCGGGAGATCGGGTTCGGCGCCGATGAGATCGAGACCACCCACCGGGCCGGCCTGATCCACGACCTGGGCAAGATCGACGTTCCCGACGCCATCCTGAGAAAGCCCGGCTTTCTGACCGAAGAAGAACGGGCGGTCATGCGCACCCACACCGACCGGGCGGTCGACCTCGGCCACAAACTGGTCGCTCTGAAAAAGGGCCTTCCCTTCCACCTGGCCGCCTATCACCACGAAAACTTCGACGGCAGCGGACAGTATCGCATGGCTGGAGAGCGGATCCCCGTGGTGAGCCGGATGCTGGCGGTGGCCGACACCTTCGACGCCATGACCTCCGACCGCCCCTACCGCACGGGGATGAACGATTCGGAAGCGCTGCTGCGGCTCAAGAAAGCCGCCGGCACCCAGCTCGACCCGGCCCTGGTCACGGCTTTCCTCAAGGTCTACGACAAAGGACACATCAATCAGGTGCGCAGCGAAGTCCCCTCCATCACCCCCAGCCTGGCCGTATAAATTGGCTTGTCATCCCCGGGGGCTTGTGCTACACTGCGCGCCAGAAGAGAATAGGAGTTGATTCCACTGTTGACCCATCAGCAATGGATGAGACAAGCTCTAGTGCTGGCCGAAGAGGCCGGTGCGGCAGGTGAAACACCGGTCGGCGCCCTCCTGGTGGAGGGAGACCGGATCATCGGAATCGGCGGAAACAGTCGAAGCGCCACCCAGTCCCCGCTTGAACACGCGGAGATTCTGGCGCTCCGGCGAGCGGCCCGCCGTCAGGGAGACTGGCGTTTCCCTGGAGCAACGATGTACGTGACCCTGGAGCCGTGCTCGATGTGCACCGGAGCTTTACTCCAGGCCAGGGTCTCGAAGATCGTCTTCGGCGCCTACAACACCGAAACCGGCTGTTGTCAAAGCCTGTTAAACCTGGCAGACCTGCCGGGGGGCAGGAACCGGGTCGAGGTGATCGGCGGGGTTCTGGAAACGGAGTGCCTTAGAAAATTGAAGAGTTTTTACTCGCTGCTCCGAGAGCAGTGAGTAAAGGATCCGTGTGTCGGCTGACCCCGATACACAGCAGCCGCGGAGAGGTGGCAGAGCCTGGTTGAATGCGCTCGATTCGAAATCGAGTAGGGGTTTACGCTCCTCGGGGGTTCGAATCCCTCCCTCTCCGCCAACGCGCGACATCGCCAGGTTGCGCACCCACTTGGAGAGGTGGCTGAGTTTGGCTGAAGGCGCACGATTGGAAATCGTGTATACCGCCTCAAACGGTATCGAGGGTTCGAATCCCTCCCTCTCCGCCATTTTTGGGGTTTTGTATAAACCTCGCCCGCGGTTGGATTGCCGTGGGGGCTAACCGTTAAGCCGGCTGACCCGGCCGCACGGTTGTTGAAATCCGGGCCCCGCTCAATGCGACGCTCGTGAACCCGGTCAGGCGTGGAAACGAGCAGCCGTAAGCGAGATGTTGCATGTGAAGCGGATTCGCCTGGATGGAGACCGCGTGACGGGTAACGCGGTGGTTAGCCCCCTTGGGAGTCCAACCGCTTTTTTTTTCCCTTTATAACTAGGAAAGCACATGTTTAGCCCATCCGACATGGTTGGTAGGGTTAGGGAGCGTCCGGCCTACTTGGGGAGCCGGACACCGTCCGCATTTCGGAAGCCGGGGTCTACCGGTAGCGGCAAATCAAGACCGGACTGGGGAGCCGGTCCCAAGAAAATGAGGTTTATTGGGAATGAGTTCTAGAAACGGAACCTACTACTTAAACATCGATCTCCAATTCGGTGAAAAGAGCGTGACTTTGAGCATCCCCCCTGTGTTGCTCGCTCTGCTACTACTTTTTGGAATGGCTAGCTACAAAGTCGCTCATCTCAACGCCGTCTCCACGACCCAGCAACAAAAAGAGCGTATCGCCGAGTTGCAGGTCGAGAAACAACAACTCGAGGAGACCATCGCTCACAAAGAAAAAGAGCGAATTCAAATGGCGTCTCTGGCTGAAGCCCGCTCCGAGGAGTTGTGGAAAGAGCTGGAATCGCGGGATCGTGAGATCAACCGCCTGTGGCACGTGGTGGGCCAAAAGCCCGGGCAGAGCGTGGCTCGAGGCGAAAAGCCCCGAAGCTCTCTCCTGAGCTCCCGCTCCGGTCGACAACGGAGCGCCCTGGCCGTGAAGGTGGACTATAGCCGCCTGGAAACCCAGGTGGAGACCCGGGGTCTGGAGATCCAGGAACTTGCCGTGGCGGCCCGGGCTTACCAGCAGAAGAAGCTAGAAGAGTATCGTCGGGATCTCGCCAATCGCACCCCTTCCATCACACCCTGTGAGGGCGAAATGACCTCCGACTTCGGCAATCGCATCCACCCTGTCTACGGCTACGGCCGCTTTCACGGCGGTTGCGACTTCACCGCCCCTCACGGAACACCGATCCGGGCAACCGCCGCCGGCACCGTGGTGCACAGCGACTGGATGGGCGGATACGGACAGGTCATTGAAATCGATCACGGAAACGACCTGAAGACCCTCTACGCCCACTGTAGTGAATTGCTGGTTGCCAAAGGGACCCCGGTCAACAAAGGCCAGCTCATCGCCAAAGTCGGTAGCACCGGCCTTTCCAGCGGTCCGCACTGCCACTACGAAGTTCATCAGGGCGAAAAGCAGATCGACCCGAAAGACTTCCTCAAGGGCGTAGTCGCTTCTAAGTAAAGGGCGAACTAGCGCGATAGCCAATTTATCTTTGACCGCCCATCCTGTATACTGGGGGCAGCGAATTTAGAGAGGGCTATCCGTCTGAAGGTTTTACCACCCATATCCCACGACGATAAGATGTTGGCCGGTCTGCCGTACGTGGTTTGGCCCATCGGTTCGGCGTTCATTCTTCTCTCTCGCAAGAAAGAGGAGCCCTTCCTGAATTATCACGCCTGGCAGGCTCTTTTGGCGGGAGGGGTTATGGCTGTGTCATTGGCGGCCCTGACCCTCGCCCTCTTCTTGTTTTTTCGCGTCATGCCGGGTTCCACCCACTACGCTTCGGTTACCTTTGGACTGCTGGTGATGTGCGGCGGTGGGGCTCTCTTGTTGGGCGTGCTTCTGGCGGCGCTGTTCCTGGGCTGGAGAGCCACCGAGGGGGAAATGCTCCGACTCCCGGTCCTGGGCGACTTCGCGGAAGAAAAAATGCTGGACATGACAGGCATGACCCGGCGGCAGTTCGAGACTATGCTGGAAGCCTCCCTACACCCGATCAAGGACGAGGCGATCCCCTTCCCCGAGACCACCGATGCTACCCCCGAGACCCATACCACCAACCGGTTGGAAGCCATGAGGCAGGCCCGGAAGAACACCCTGGTGGAGGCACCACCTCCTTTGCAAAATACCCCCCGTACGACTCAACCGATGCACCCTCTGGGGCCGGCCCCGGGACCCCGACAAAGCCAGGCAGCCCAGGGCTATCGGCCGCCAGAGCCTCCTCGCCCGCCGGCCACCTCTCCCCAGGTGCGGGAAGTGGACCTGATCGGTCACTACAGGGAAAAAAGAGTCGACCCGAACCCCCAAAAGTCCGACGTCTTGCGTCAGTGGCTCTCTTCGGTGGACGACTGATCGCTCAGATAGGCTGAAGCCAGACGTTTTCCCAGGGCGAAATAGAAGTGCCGGGCCTGCAGGGCGTGGATCGGCACCGAGCAGCGCAGCATCGTGATGTCTAACAGGAGTGTTCTCAGATCCTGATCGATGACCCGATCCAACTCTTCCCCGGTCAGGCCGCTGGTCCGCTGCCAGGCGTCCAGCATCCAATTGGCCAGCAAGGTTTTGCGGAGCCTCATATAGGTGGCCTTATCTTTTAGGGGTAGCCGTTCGGCCACATCCCGAGCCGTGAGCCAGGGCTCCCGAGCCAGAAGGCGCAGGACGGCACGCTCCCGCTCTTCTTTTCTTTCTCTGCGGCAGTTCTCACAGATCGACTCTTCGGGAGAGCGGAAGTTGCCGCACAGAGGGCACGGTAACTGCCCCTGGGCCAGCAGATACAGCTCTCGCCGGACCGACAGTTCCATCAGTTTTTTCATCTTCTTTTGCAGACCTGGATCGTCGATAGTGGAAAGCGTCTCCTGGATCCTGGCCAGGCGCTCCTCCGGGATCGCAAGCTCGCTCCAGGGCACCTTCTCTTCTTCTTGACCCGGTCCGTCCCCGGAGATCGGCCGCTCCGCTTTCTGGTGAACCTCCCCCACCCAGCATACGATCTTTTTAGGGGGGTGCTTCATCCGCTTGGCCAGATTTTCAATGACCAGACGTTGCTGAAGATGGATCTCCTGAGCCCAGATCGGCGAACTGACCCGCAAGTAGAGGATATTGCCCTTGAGACTGATGGGCTCGGTTTGACTGCTCAAGAAGGGTCCCACCGCATTCAGCCAGTCACTCTTGAGACGATGAAGTTCGATAGCCTTGCCGGCCTTCAGGCTCTTGATCGAGCTATTCACGAACCCGCCCATTCGCTTCACGCCACCACCTCCCCGGCCTCGATCTGGTGGGTCCGGTGCTCCACTCGAGGTAGCGGGACAGGAGTCGCCGAGGTCAGCAACACCTGAGAAAAAGTGGGAAGCAGATGAAGCAAACGCTCCCGCCGGTCAGGGTCCAGCTCACTGAAGGCGTCGTCGAGCAGCAGAATGGCCTGCTCATTCTTCTGCAGCGCCAGGCGTCGGGCCTCGGACAGTCGCAAGCACAGAGCCACCAGGCGCTGCTCTCCCTGGGAGCCGTAGGTGCGCAACGACTTCCCTCCCAGGTGAATACCCAGTTCGTCTTTCTGGGGCGAGAGCAAGGTGGAGCCCAGGGCCAGCTCTCGTTGCTGGCTCTCCCTCAGCTTTTCTTGAAACTCGTCAGCCTCTTCGGGCCAACAACGACGGTACTCCAACTTCACCTTGCGCTCGGTCCCGGTGAGGGCCGCAAAAAACTCCTGGCAAGTCGTTCCCAATTGGGCCACCAGTTCCTGACGACGCCGTCCCACCGGCACGGAGATCTCGTGCAGCAGCTTGTTCCAGGGCCTCAGTTCGGCCGGCGGTCGCTGCTGCCGCAACAGCGCGTTGCGACTGGCGAGCACCTTTTTCAACCGAAACATCTCTTGCAGATGCAGCGGATACATCTTGCTGAGCATGAGGTCCAGGTACTTGCGACGAACCGAAGGGGAGCCGCTGATCAGGCTCAAGTCGGTGGGGGTGAAGAGGCTCAGAGGAACACAACCCAGGAAATCCGCCAGACGCGCCACCTCGTCGCGCTGAAAGGTGGCCTGCTTCTTCCACTCGCCCTGGCGGCGAACCCAACCCACCGACAACTCCCGAGAATGCCCGGCGTCGGTCTGAAAGAGCCCCTCGATGCGGCAGGCGTCGTTGTTCCACTTCACCACCTCGGCTTCTCGCTTGGCCCGAAAGGAGCGGGCAGCCGAAAGCAGATGCAGGGCCTCCAGAACCGCCGTCTTGCCGGAGCCGTTGGGGCCGATCAGGAGATTCAGCCCCGGCGAAGGCTCGAAGACTTGCTCGGAGTAAACCCGAAAATTATGCAGACGAAGCCTCTTGAGTACCATGGTGGTGAGCGCCGAATTCAAGAGTGAGCCTAAAACTCCCACGTACGCTGGAGCAGAAATCAAGAGGCATTGCGAGGTTCGGGCGGCCCCGCGCCGAAGTGCAAAACATGAAGATAGCCGTACTCACGGACTGCTACCTACCCGCCATCAACGGCGTGGTCACCAGTATCACCCAGCAACTGGAGGCGTTGCGAAGACTCGGACACGAGGTGGACCTCTACTGCCCCAGCTACTCCGAACCAAGCCCCCACGAGGCCCACACCTTCAGACTCTGGGCGCGACCCTTCCTATTTCATAAGAGAGAACAGTTCACTCTGCCCTGGCCCCCCGCTGTGCTCAAACGACTTTGGCAGCAGCCCTACGACGTCTTGCACCTGCAGACTCCCTTTTCCGTAGGTATGATCGGCCTGACCGCGGCCGGCCTGCGCCGCATCCCCAGGGTCTTTCACCATCACACCTTGTGGGAAGAGTACGTGGACTACCTCCCCATCCCCAAGAAGTTGAGTTCGGCAGCTTCAGTAAGTCTCTGCCGGGGCCTGGCCAACACCTGCCAGGGCGTGGTGACCCCCAGCGAAGAAGTTCGGCAGCGTTTTGCCGAACAGGGCGTGAGGACTCCCATCTCGGTGATCCCCACCGGCATCGACGCAACCCTGTTTCGTGACGGTACCCCCCGACCCGAGAGTGAGCCGAACACCGAGATCATCCTTTACATCGGTCGATTGGCCTTCGAGAAGTCGCCCGAGGTCCTGTTGCGGGTCTACCAGAGGATCCACCAGGCCCGACCCCAGACCCGGTTCTGGTGGGTGGGCGACGGGCCTGCTCGGGCGGCCCTGGAAAAGCAGGCCCAGGAGCAGGGGATGGGCGAGGTCTGCCGCTTCTTCGGCTTCGTGCCGCGCCACGAACTGAAAGACTTTGTGGCCTCGGCCTGCCTCTTCATGTTTACCTCTCTCACCGAGACCCAGGGACTGGTGCTGCTGGAAGCCCAGGCCGGGGGACTGCCGGTGGTGGCGTTCGTAGCCAGCGGGGTCAACGAAGCGGTTTTATCCGGTCGAACCGGGTACCTGATCGAGACCGGAAACGAAGAACTCATGGCCGACTCCGCGGTTCAATTACTCAGCAATGAAGAAGAGTGGGAAAATTTTTCTATGGAAGCTAGAAATTGGTCCGAGAATTTCTCTTTAGAAAGAATGGGCGAAGCTCTGGTTTCCACATACGAAAGGGCGATTACAAACGCGCGAAAGCCCGAGATATAGGGCTTTAATACCACAGAGAACGGGAGGATCACGAGCCTTTGGGGAGAAGGGCCTGCGATTCCACCGTTTATCATTTTAGATGGGGATTTGTAGGGGCTACAAACCCCGCGGTTCGGTTACTTTATAGCTTCCCAGGCGGAAATCCGGACCCATAGAGGAGTTTTTTTAATGGACAAGGCTGTCTCAGAGAATACAGAAAGACCGACAGCGCTCGCCTCGCGTGAGGGCGGACTCGACACCCAGGTCGAGCACTACGAAGCCCAGGATATCCAGGTACTCAAGGGTCTGGAAGGTGTGCGGGTTCGGCCCGGTATGTACATCGGCGATACCACCGAGCGGGGTCTTCATCACCTGGTGTACGAAGTCGTAGACAACTCGGTGGATGAGGCCATGGCGGGAGCCTGCAGCCGGATCGAAATCGTGTTGCTACAAAGCGGCGGCGTGGAGGTTCGTGACAACGGCCGGGGCATCCCGGTGGCCCTGCACCCTACCGAGGGGATCCCCACGGTGCAGGTGGTTATGACTCAACTACACGCCGGCGGAAAGTTTGAGGGCAAAGGCTACAAGGTCTCCGGCGGGTTGCACGGAGTGGGCGTTTCCGTGGTCAACGCCCTCTCCAGGCGACTGGAAGTGGAAGTCTATCGCGACGGCAAAAAATATTTTCAAGTTTACGAGAAGGGGCTGGTTAAGACCGAAGTCACCGAAGAGCCTTCCGATCACACGGAAACCGGGACCGTCATTCGTTTCTGGCCCGATGACACGATTTTCGAGATCACCGCCTTTCAATACGAGATCCTGCGCAACCGCTTTCGGCAACTGGCTTTTCTCAACAAAGGCCTGAATATCATCATCAGCAAGGAAGGCACCCCGCAAAAGGATGATTTTCTCTATGAAGGCGGCCTCCAGGAATACCTGCGCTTTCTCAATGAGGCCAAAAGGCCGGTGCATGAGCCTCCTTTTTACGTCTCCCGAGTGGTGGAGTCCGAAGAGCGGGGCGACGTGGCGGTGGAGATCGCCCTGGAGTACAACGACAGTTTCCAGGACACGGTGCTCTCCTTCGTCAACAACATCAACACCATCGAGGGGGGTACCCATGAGACCGGCTTTCGCTCGGCCCTGACTCGGGTCAGCAACAACTACGCCCGGGATCACAAGCTCCTCAAAGACAGTGAGCCAAACTTTTCCGGCGACGACGTGCGGGAGGGACTGACGGTGGTTTTGTCCATCAAGCTCCCCGACCCCCAGTTCGAAGGCCAGACCAAAACCAAGCTCGGTACCAGCGAGGCTCGGACCATCGTGGAGCAGATCTTCAGTGAGTTTTACCTGGAGTATCTGGGGGAGAACCCCACCGCCGCCCGGGCCATCATCGAAAAGTCGAAAAACGCCCAGCGGGCTCGGGAAGCCGCTCGAAAAGCTCGAGAAACGGTGCGGCGCAAGGGGGCCCTGGATGCGGCCAGCCTGCCCGGCAAGCTGGCCGACTGCTCCAACCGCGATCCGGCGGAAGCCGAGCTCTTCGTGGTGGAGGGCGACTCCGCCGGTGGTTCGGCGAAGATGGGCCGGGACCGGCACTTTCAAGCCATTCTCCCGTTGCGCGGAAAGATCCTGAACGTGGAAAAAGCCCGACTGGACAAGATGTTCGGGCACTCCGAGATTCGGGCCCTGATCGCGGCGCTCGGTACCGGAATCGGGGAAGATTTCGACCTCTCCAAGCTCCGCTATCACCGCATCGTCATCATGACCGACGCCGACGTAGACGGGGCTCACATCCGCACCCTGTTGCTCACCTTCTTTTTTCGACAGATGCCCGAACTGGTCAAACACGGCCACATCTACATCGCCCAGCCTCCTTTGTACGGGCTGAAGAAGGGTCGAAAGATCGTTTACTGCTATTCCGACGACGAGCGGGATGAAGTGCTCGCCGAGATGGGCGACAATGTAGGCATTCAGCGCTACAAGGGTCTGGGTGAGATGGACGCCGAACAACTCTGGTCCACCACCATGAACCCCGCACAGCGCGTTATGAAACAGGTGACCCTGGCCGACGCCCTCATCGCCGACGGCGTGTTCAGTACGCTGATGGGTGACGAGGTGGCTCCTCGCCGTGAATTTATCGTGTCCTACGCCCGAGACGTGAAGAATCTGGATATTTAAGTTATGCCAATCGAAGATAGAGAACTGCGCCCAGCACCCATCATCGAGGAGATGAAAGACGCCTACATGGATTACGCCATGAGCGTGATCGTGAGCCGTGCTCTGCCCGACGTGCGAGACGGTCTCAAGCCCGTGCACCGGCGCATCCTGTACACCATGCGGGAGGAAAACATCACCCCGGACCGGGCTTTCAAGAAGTCCGCCAGCACGGTGGGCAACGTGATCGCGCGTTATCACCCCCACGGTGACGGCGCGGTCTACGACGCCATGGTTCGCATGGCTCAGGACTTTTCCATGCGCTACATGTTGGTCCAGGGACACGGAAACTTCGGCTCCGTGGACGGCGACTCCGCGGCCGCCATGCGGTACACCGAGTCGCGCCTGAGCCGAGTGGCCATGGCCGCCCTGGACGACCTGGACAAAGACACGGTGGACTGGAGGCCCAACTTCGACGCCTCCACCGAAGAGCCCACGGTATTGCCTGCCGCGCTCCCCAATCTCTTGATGAACGGCTCGGACGGTATCGCGGTGGGTATGGCCACCAAGATTCCACCTCACAATCTCCGAGAACTCACCTCCGCCATCCTGGCCCTCATGGACAAAGAAGACATGACGGTGGCCGAACTCATGGAGCACATCCCCGGTCCGGACTTCCCCACCGGGGCCAAGATCCTGGGGCAGGCCGGTATTCGAGAAGCCTACGAGACCGGCCGGGGCTCGGTAGTCATGCGAGCTTGCATCGAGGTGGAGGAGCGCCCCCGGGACCGCCAGGCTCTGATCGTCACCGAGATCCCGTATCAGGTCAATAAGTCCAGACTACTGGAAAAGATCGCCGCCAATATCCGGGAGAAGAGGATCGAGGGCATCTCGGATCTTCGGGATGAATCCGACCGCAACGGAATGCGGATCGTGATGGAACTGACCTCCGGCACTCACCCGGAGGTGGTGAAGAACCAACTCTTCAAGCACTCCGAACTGCAAACGAACTTTGGCTGCAACATGGTGGCCCTGGTCAACAACGTACCTCGGGTGCTCAACCTGCCCACCATCCTAAAAGCCTTCATCGATCACCGCCGGGAAGTGGTCACCCGCCGCTCCCGCTACCTGCTGGACAAAGCCGAGCGCCGGGCCCACGTGGTCGAAGGGCTGCTCAAAGCGCTCGACCACATCGACCAGATCATCGAGACCATCCGGGCCTCCGCCGATGCCACCGAAGCCCGGGACGCTCTCATGGCGAAGTTCGAGTTTTCGGAAGTTCAAGCCCAAGCCATCCTGGATATGCGACTGCAGCGCCTGACCGGCCTGGAGCGCGAAAAGCTGGAGAACGAGTACAAAGAACTGCAGGAAACCATCGAGTATCTGCGCGGCATTCTGGGTGATTCCGTCAAGCTCGACGGGGTGGTCAAAGACGAACTGGTGGAAGCCACCGAAAGGTTCGGCGATGACCGTCGAAGCGAGATCATCCCATTTCAATTCGGCGAATTCAATATCGAGGATCTGATCGCCGAAGAGCAGATGGTGGTGACCATCAGCCATACCGGTTACATCAAGCGGGTGTCCTACGACACCTATCGCTCGCAAAAGCGAGGCGGTCGCGGAGTTTCCGGTACGGACCTGAAAGAAGAGGACCACCTGGAGCACATCTTCGTCACCAGCACCCACCACTTTTTGTTGTTTTTCACCAACAAAGCCCGAGTCTTCAAGATGAAGGTGCACCAGATCGGCGAGTTCGGTCGCACCGCCCGCGGTCAGGCCATCATCAATCTGTTGCAGGTGGATAAAGACGAGAAGGTTCAGGCCATCATCCCTGTACGAAACTTCGAAGAGGGTGGATTCATCTGCACCTGCACTCGCAAGGGTGTGGTCAAGCGCACCACCCTGGACGCCTACAGCAACATCAACGTCAACGGTATCATCGCTCTCACCTTGCGCGATGACGACGAACTGGTGAGCGTGCGACGCTCCCCCGGCGATGAGGAACTCATGATCGTGAGTAAGTTGGGGATGTCGATCCGCTTCCACGAAAACGACGTGCGAGAGATGGGTCGGACCGCCACCGGGGTGCGAGGAATCAAACTCCGAGAAGACGATTTCGTGGTCGCCATGGACTCGGTCTCCTCGGGAAGTCAGCTACTGGTGGTCACAGAAAAGGGCTACGGAAAGCGCACCGAACTGGATCAGTACCCGGTACAAAATCGGGGTGGTTTCGGGGTGAAAACTCTCCAACTCACCGAAAAAACCGGGGGCATCGTGGGGGCCCGCCTGGTGGAGGAAGGTCACGAGTTGATGGTCTCCACCAAGCAAGGAACCCTGATCCGTACCCAGGTCAATGAAATCAGCGTGATCGGCCGGAGCACCCAGGGTGTGCGCGTGATCCGATTGAGCGATGATGACGAAGTGACGGCTATCGCCCGCATCGAGACCGAAGAGGTTGAAGAGGAGGAGAACGAGGAAGAGCAGTTCGCGCAAGACCCTACAGAAGGAGATGAGCCTTGAAAAGGCTGCTACTGATTTTCACTGTTCTTCTGGCCAGCTTCGGGCTGGCCCAGGATAGCGGTCCCTTGACCCTCGTGGAGAGCATCCTCTATCCACCCAATTACTCTGCGGACCCCAGGGTCCGGCAGAGTTTTGAAACTGCGGTACGCGGATTGGTCGTGGTCGAAAACGACCGTATCGGGAGACTCAAGGACCTTGAAGTCATAACCCGTTATTACGACCTGGAAAGCCAGTTGGTCCATCAGGACCGTTTCACGGTTGATGTGGTGGAGTCAAAGTCGCAGGCCGAGCTCGACCTTTACTGGATGAACCCCGCGAATCTCCCTATTCAAAGGATTGAGGGCACCATCCAATATGAGACCAGGGAAAAGTCTTATCAGCTACCGTTCAGCCTCGTCCCTCACACTACTCAGAGCCCGGTCGATAGCTACAACAAACCCCAGAATTAGAGATTAAAGTCGTATTCCCGGGTCCCCTGGGGGGCCGGGGCCGTTGGGTAAGCAAACTCTGAAGGGTCCCGCAAAGGCGCGTCGCCGAAGGCTTCTTCGTACTCGGAGTTCATGCGGGCTATAAACTCGCGATACTTATCCTTGTCCTGTAGCATCTCTCGGGTCTCCACCTGCAACCCGCCGGATACAGCCAGCAGGTTGGTGAAGCTCACGTCGATGGTCTTGACGGGGGCGGCCCCAGTGCCCGCGTTGTCTCCCGACTCACCCGCTCCAAAGGGACCTTGTAGCCGCGGACCCACCAGCATGTTGTGGAGCCAGGCCAGACCCACGTTTCCGGTCAACTCCCCGGCAAACTGCAAGAGCATGGGAAAGGCGCCGTATGGGGTGTAGGTGCTCTGAAACTCCAGCGGCTGGCTGCCGATGGCCTCCACCCCGGCAGCCGACATGTAACGGTGGTCGGTGGGGTGGTGAGCCGAAGCGGCAAACCCGGGATAGCCCCGGTCGACGGCGTTTTGGGAGCGGATCTTCTCTCGGATGCTGAAGAGGTCTTTGAACCCACTCACGTCGTGATAGGGCAAAAACAGATGAGCCCACTCCTCGTGGGGCGATCCCCAGTAGCCTTCCCAGGTGGTGCCGTAGCGATGCTCCACCCGTTTCATCTCGATGCCGTCCCAGATATGATCCCGCTGGTCCTGGGTGAGCCCTCCAAAGAGAGTCAGGTAGCTCACGATCATCTGACCCTCGTGCACCCCGTGCTCTCCGGTGGTGATGCCATCGCCGGAATAGGTGGCGTGAGGGTCTTTGGGGTCGGAGATCTGCACGTGGCCCCGCACACCTCCCGATTTGGGTTCGAAGAGGATCTCTTTAGCTCGGGCCTGGAGAGTATCGTTGTACGCCTTGTAGCCTGCGGCCAGTTCACCGCGCCCGGACTTTTCCAGGGCCCACTCGGCCAGCAGCAAGGACCAGGCCATCTCCCCCATATCCAGGGTGGGCACGGCCTTCTGCCACTCCCCCAGCGGGGTCATCTCTTGCCCCGAGCGAAACCAGGTCACGTGCCCGGCAAAGCCCGGAAAGTCTTGCTGGTATTTCTGGTACGACTTCAGCTTCTTGGCCAGGATCTCGGCAGCCACATCCGGGGCCCTGGAAGGGTCCCGGGGGCTCACCACTTTGGCGATGACGGGATCACCCCGGAGCGCTTTCACGCAGATCCCCAGGTCCAGACACTCCTTGCTGGCGGCACTGAAATCCCGTACCGACAGCGGCTTCCCGGTCTTTTCGTCAAGATTCCAACCGTCGTAAGTCAGGCCTGACTCAGGGTGGCGGGCCCGGGCAAAAAAGTCTGCCTCGTGGGCCAGATATTCGTTGAGAAACTGCTCGGCTTTGAGCGGATTATTCTTGAAGTCGTCGGTCCGGTAGTTCCAGGCAAAGCGCCAGGAAGGCAGAGTCTCAGGATTGGAATGGGAGAGTTCGACGGCGTCTTGCACACCGGACTGTGCCGGACTGGCAGGCTGGGCGGCCACCCGGGGAGTTCGGGCCGAGTATATCGGCCGGATAGGGTCTGCAATCGTGGAGGTCACACCGATAGCGTATAGGATGGTGCAGGTTAAAAAGGTAAACGGATATTTAAACTTTGTACGAATCTTGGATTATCCTTACAGGAGTCTGCCCTTGACGGAACAAGTGCTTGCCATGTCCTTCCGCCTTTTCCTATCAAGAACCCTGTTTATCGGAATCACTCTCGGACTGGTTGTCCAACCCACCGGTGCTCAAGAAACCGAGTGGGGATCAGAGGCCCCTCCCGCCATCCGTCAGGCTTTTCAAGCCGAAGACCCATTCCTGATTGAGCTCCTCGGAAAAATGACCTGGCCAGAGAAGTGCGGCCAACTCACCCAGTACGCCGGCGAACTGACCGGCCCCCAGCCCATCAAGAAAGAGCTTTTCTCCCGCATCAGCACTGGCGAGATAGGCTCGGTTCTCTCCATTTCCGGAGTGGAACGCTGCCGAAAAATGCAAGACGAAGCCTTGAAGAGTCGGCTGAAGATACCGCTGGTGTTCGCCTTCGACGTGATCCATGGCTACCGCACCGTCTTCCCCATCCCCATCTCCGAAGCGGCTTCTTTTGATCCACAACTGGCCGAAAGCGCAGCCCGGGTGGCGGCCATCGAGGCCTCCTCAGCCGGGATCAACTGGACCTTCGCCCCCATGGTGGATCTGGCCCGGGACCCTCGCTGGGGGCGGGTGATCGAAGGGGCCGGAGAGGACCCTCACCTGGGCTCCGTCTTTGCAGCAGCCCGAGTCCGGGGCTTTCAAGGCTCCGATCTGGCCCTTCCGGACACTCTGGCTGCCACCGCCAAACACCTCGGCGGCTACGGGGCGGCTGAGGGTGGCCGAGACTACGACACGGCCGAGATCTCGGAAATGACCATGCGGGAGTCGTACTTCCCCCCTTTCGAGGCCACCATGGAAGCGGGGGTGGCCACCGTGATGCCGTCCTTTCAAGAGACCGCCGGGCGTCCTTCCCACGCCAACACCTTTCTGCTGGACAAGGTCTTAAGGAAAGAGTGGGGCTTCCCCGGGGTGATAGTCTCCGACTACGGAGCCATCGAAGAACTCTTGAACCACCGCATCGTGGGGGAGCGCCCCGAGGCCGGCAAACTGGCCCTGGAGGCCGGAGTGGACATTGACATGATGAGCGACATCTATCGAACCCTGCCTCGCACCCCGGAACTGGAAGCGGCGGTAGACAAAGCCGTGCTGCGGGTGCTCACCCTCAAAAAAGAACTGGGGCTGTTCGACGATCCGTATCGATACCTGGACCCTGAGCGGGAGGCCGCCACCATTTTAAAGCCCGAATTCCGCCGCAGCGCCCGGGTGGCCGCGGCCAAAGGAGCCGTGCTTCTGGAAAATCGTGAGAACCTGCTCCCCTTGAATCTGCAGGGAGTCCGCCAAATAGCGGTGATCGGACCGCTGGCCGATGACGCCCGCAGCGCTTTGGGCGAGTGGAATCTGGTGGGCCGAACCGAGGACGCGGTCAGCCCTCTTCAAGGGCTGCAAGAAAACTTCGAAAAGCGGGGCATCAAGGTGGTCCACGCCCGGGGCTGTCCGTCCTGGGAGGCCGACCCCTCCGGCATTGCCCAAGCCGCTGCTCTGGCCGCCGAAAGTGATCTGGTGGTACTGGTGCTGGGCGAGCCCTACGACGCCACCGGGGAGTCCCGCAACCGCACCCGGATCGGGCTGCCCGGCTCTCAACTGGAGCTCCTGGAAGCGGTGGAGGCTGTCGGTAAGCCCACCGTCACCGTGCTGGCCAACGGTCGTCCCCTGACCCTCACCGAGGTCAAAGAACTGGCTCCCACCCTGCTGGTGTTCTGGCACGCCGGCATCGAAGCGGGCAACGCCCTCTACGACATTCTGGTGGGCGACGCCCCTATCGGGGGCAAGCTGCCTATGACCTTTCCCCGCAACGTGGGGCAGATACCGCTCTATTACAACAGTAAGACCAGTGGGCGGCCTCCGGTGGAAGGGGTGGAAAAGTATCGGGTGGATTACCACGACTCCCCCCTCACTCCGCTCTACCCGTTCGGCTACGGCCTTTCCATCTCCACCTTCAGAATCTCTGCACCCGGGATCACCAGCGCGGCGCTGGAGTGGCCCATCGTGATCGAAGCCGAACTCTCCAACACCGGCCCCCACGTCGCCGATGAGGTCCCCCAACTCTACCTCTCAGATGAGGTGCGCAGCGTGACCCCGCCCCGCAAAGAGCTCAAAGGGTTTCAGCGCTTCACCCTCAAGCCCGGAGAAACTCGCAAGTTCCAGTTTGTGATCGAAAAGAAAGACCTGACCTTCGTAGGCCTGGACATGCAGCGCACCTTTGAACCCGGCTGGTACAGCGTGGCGGTGGGCACCCATAGCGACGCCCCCGTGAACTTTCGAATGGAAGTGGGTGAGCAGGGGCTGATCGGAGTGAGCCGTCCTTAGGTTTCTCACTCTGAATATCCGTTGCGCGACCGGCGAAGACGGTGAGTTCAACTGGGAGCACCGCCAGGATCGGGTGTTTGCATTGCTCCGGAAGACTGCTGCTGATGTCATCGCTCTGCAGGAAGTTTTGCCGAAGCAGCGTCAGGATCTGGAGCAAAATCTGTCCCACTACCACTGGTACGGTCGAGGT
Organism: Vulcanimicrobiota bacterium; assembly: GCA_041676625.1. Taxonomy (GTDB): domain Bacteria; phylum Vulcanimicrobiota; class Xenobia; order Xenobiales; family JADMJV01; genus JAEXNA01. The sequence continues at coordinate 32,494 of JBAYRN010000025.1, read as the reverse complement.
CGCAACTTCGGAGGCGGCGGCGAGCAGTGTACCATCGGGGTGGCTCCGCACCTGCAGGTAAAAAATCAGGGCACCTTCTGGCTAGGCAGCGACCCGCGCCTGGAGGGGACGGTAGGCTGGGATGCCTGCCTACCCAGGATCTGCACCTGGATCGAGCTGGATCCTCCAGGCCTGTTGGTGGCCAACACCCACTTCGACCACCTCGGGGCGGCCGCCCGATTGCACTCCGCCGAGTTGCTGGTCTCCCGATTCGGGAGTGGCCCCACCGTCATCCTGGGAGACTTCAACGCCACCCCCACCGACCCACCCTTGCAGATCTTGTCCAAGTCCTTTCAGGATACCCTGAACTGGAGTGAGCAACCCACCTACCACGAGTTCGGAACCCTCCAGGATGGGCCGCGAATTGACTACATCCTGACCAGCCCGGGGCTCACCGTGCAACACTCCGAAATCATCCCGGAACCCCAACCGTACTGTTCTGATCACTTCGCCGTTCAGGCCCTAATCTAAATAGGTCGCGTAGACCTGAAACTTCCCTTTGTTGCTTCCGTCCCGCTTTTTACCCGCAGACATTTGGGACAAGAACTTTACGTAATCACCGTCAGAGGCCATGACAGGGGGGAGAATGTCGTATTCTCCTTCGTTCTCAGACTCCACGAAAACAGAGTCTGAGCCTTTAGTGGTGGGAATGCGCAGGATGAGGTTCCCTTCAGCTCCCATGCCGATCTCCAGGCGATCGGGTAGGCCGCTGTCGTCGACTTCGTTTCCGGTACTGTCGTAATAGGTATTGGGAGGGGATGGAACAACTTCCCATTCATCGTCCCGAAACCGGTACACCGTGTCCACCAGACCAGGCGCCGCGGGTCGGTTTACCACTGTGAGTTCTCCGGTTTCGCCTCCCACCATCCCCCCCAGGGTAGGGCCCCGGGATCCCGGATACGGATCTTCTACGAGGTTTCCAGACTTGTCGAAAAACTTGGCTGGAGGGTTGGGGACATGCGTCAGGGTACCGTTTTCATATTTGTGAATGGAAGAAGTGAGCGTTTCGGCGGAAATGGAATCCAGGTTGCCGAGCATGACGTCCAGCAGGTAGTTAAAGTCCACTGGCTCTAAATCGCCGGTCTGGGCGTAAACGGCACCCGTCTGATCGGAGGCCAGCAGCAAGATGTCCTTACCCGGAACCGGCGGAGTGCCGGTCTCGCCCTGCGCAGGCAGAACAGGCAGAGTACTGAGGTTGACCTTCTCCGCCGTGCCCTCCTTGTCATCATATCGGATGACCGCATCCTGGCCTTTTCGGTACAGCGGAAAGGTCATGCCGCCCTCGAACCCGGTGGGTGGTCCGGCCACGCCCTGAACGTAGTAGTTGCCGGCTTCCGACACAAACTGTCCGTCACTACCGAGCACCAGGTTTTCCAGAGGGGGCAAGGATTTCCAGGAGTCGCTATCGTGATCGTATTTCAGCATGGAAGCGCCCTTGGCGATAGTCACTTCGCTGGCGTACTCGATGAGAACCTGGTTGATCGGCTGCAGGTCTCCAATGGTCAGACCCATTTTGTTTCCAGTGTCGATCGTATTGAGGGCAAACTTGCCCAGTTTGATGTCCAGCGTCGGTTGCGGGCTGAGTAGCCCCAATACAGACTCCAGCACCACGCCCACGTCGGCCAGGCCCCCACTCAAGGTAAACTCGATCAGAGGACCTAGCTTGGTCAGATCCAGCCCCTGGATGGGGGGCAGAGCCATAGTGGCCTTTCGATCTTCCCAGCCATCCAGTACCGGTGCGTAGAGCACGTAGACCGACCCATCCGGGGAGCCGGAAATGTAGGGGATGGAATTGGCGGTCTCCCCTGCAAATGTTTGCAGCGCCCCATCAGTTCCATAAATCACCTTGGTGACGTCGGGCAACTGCTCCCAGGCCCCGGACGGTGAACTCTCGCTAAAGTAAATGGGGTCCACGGTGCTTCGATCGCCGTCCAGGGAATTGTTATAAACCCGAGCCAGGGTGTTTGACCTGAACCTGGCCAGCAGCCTCACTTCCTGGGCGTTGCTCCGGCTCTGGCGATAGGTCCGGGCCACCACCAGGACCTTCTCCCCTACCTCGTCGTCCAGGGGTTCGATCCATCGCTCGATGACTCGACCTTGCTCTATGATCTGCTCAGGGTCTCCCTTGGTGGGAGCATCGTATTGAAGTTCGCCGTCCTTCAGAGGGGGAGACTCGACCTCGTCGTTCAGTTCGATCTCTTTATTGAGCTTACTGATCAATTCATTGGCGGCACCCAGGCTGAGGTAGCGAAACTCGGTGGCTTCTACCTGTCCCAGGGACATGTTGAAATTGTAGGTGATGCTCGCAAACATGAAGGTCACCAGCAAGAGAACCACCTGAGCCACGAACAAAGCGGTGGGTATAATGACTCCATTCTTGCGAGCTTTCACAACCTTTTTCATCCGTCCTAACATCCCTTATCTTTTCTCTTCGATAGAGGCTGCCGATCTCTTTTGAATGAACCCGATTTCTTAGTGGCCTCTCCCCGCACTGATCAGGCAAAGGATCGCCAGGATCCACATGATCCCTTTTATCTCTTTGGCCCGCCCGCTGAGAGTCTTCAAGATGACGTAACTCAGAATGCCCCAGATCAGCCCGTTGGCGATGTTGAAAGTAAAGGGCACGATCACTAGAGTGAGAAAAGCCGGCAGGGCTTCGGTCAGATCTTCTAGATCCAATTTGAGCAACGGTTCCATCATCAAGAGGCCCACCAGAATCAAAACCGGGGCGGTGGCCTGGGCGGGGATCAGGGTGGCCAGGGGAGCCAGAACCACGGCTCCGCAAAAGCACAGCCCGGTGACCACCGAGGTCAACCCGGTGCGCCCTCCCTGGGCGATGCCCGAAGCACTTTCGATGTAGGTGGTCACGGTGCTGGTGCCCAGCAAAGCTCCTATCATGATGGCGAACGACTCGGCGATCAAACCCCGGGGAGCCTCCTCGAAAGTAGGTTTGTCCCGATCGATCCACCCGAGCTTGGTGGCCAATCCTACAAAAGTGCCTGCCGTATCGAAGAGGCTGACAAAGGTGAAGGTGAACACGATCATGGCAAAGCCGAGTTTCTCGGCCCCCGTGAAGTCGAGCTGGCCGATATTTTGCACGAAAGAACTCGGATCCGGCCAGCTCAGCTGGCTCAGAGAAACCAGCGGCTTACCGTCGGTACCGGGCACGAAAAACCCGGCCAAGGTCACGGCCAGGATGCCCCACAAGAGGGCGCCGGTCACCTTGCGAATCATCAACAGGGTCATGAGGAAAAGGCCACCCAGAGCCAGTAAGCTGGCGGGGGTGTAAAGCGGGCCCATCTGCACCAGGGTCTCCGGATTTGCCTCCACCCAGCCCGCCGACTTCAGACCGATCAGAGTGATAAAAAGCCCGATGGCGGCCGCCACGGCAAGCTTGATGTTGTAGGGGATGTCGGCGATCATGCGGTGCCGAAACGGCAGCAGCGACAGGATCAAGAAGATCACCCCATCCAGAAACACCGCTGCCAGTGCCGTCTGCCAGGGAATCCCCATATGGATGACCACGGTGTAGGCGAAGTAGGCGTTCATTCCCATCCCCGGGGCCAGGGCGAAGGGTAGATTGGCCATCAACCCCATCATAATGCTACCCAGACCCGCGGCCAGGGCGGTGGCCACCAGCACCGCGCCCTTGTCCATTCCAGCCGCCCCCAGAATGACGGGGTTGAGAAAGAGGATGTAGGCCATGGTGGCAAAGGTGGTGAGACCGGCCAGAACCTCCCTGCCGGCATAGGTGTCTTTACTCTTCAGACTAAAAAAACGCTCGAGCATACCCCTCCTCAGGAGATGTGGAGCCTACGAGAAGCGGAGGGATCATCCTTTCCCAGCGGGGGTGCGGTAGAGCATAAAAGGACCTCGGTCTTCGGTCCTGAAACCCCAGGCGATGACTGCCACACTTTCGGCCCACGACACCGAAATACGTGCAACCCAAATCCGTCTGACGCCAGAAGGAACTCTTCAATGGGTCTGGCCTGACTCCCACCCCTCTGGTTTCTCGGATTGGCGAGAGGCGTGGTTCTGTTTGGCCGCTGATAAGCGGCGAACAGAGTCCCCTGTCTTGCACTATTGGCAAGCGATCGCCGGGCGTTTTCTAACTGCACTTTGCCATATCCCGCCTCAGACGGAGAGTCTGGAGGTGGAACATCTAACTCCCGCGGAGCACGACAGCCTGGTGCTTTCGGCTCCCCCCATGGAAGGTGGTGAATACCTCTCTTCGGAGGTCCTAGAGAATCTCTGGGAAGCTCTTACTGAGTGGCTGAAAGAACAAGTCGTCGAAGTATCGCGGTTGCCGGACTTTCTTGAGACCCGCGCTCCGAAGTGGAACCAGGTCGGCCGCGTCTGCTTCCATCTGGCTGAAAACAAGCAGGATGAGGGAAGACCGTTCGCTTTTCTTGCCACTTACTCCACCGGTTTCGGTACCACCGGTAAGCTCAAGCATCTACCACTGCGAAAAGCTCTGGAACAGTACGCCGGGTCACGGAACAAACCAGCCCTGGTCAAACTCCTGACGCCGGTACAGAGAGCTGCCGAGCGGTTGCCCTGGGTGGCGGAAATGGTGGACTCCGGTACGCTTTACAGAGCCGTCCCGTGGCCGGTGGAGCAGGCTTATCAGTTTCTACGGTGTGCTCCAGAATTAGAAGAGTGCGGTCTTACGATCAAGCTGCCTAACTGGTGGAAGAAAAGACCCCGCCCCCGAGTATCGGTTACTATCGGCGAACAAAAAGGAGGAGTGGATGCTCGTGCCCTGCTGAATTTCCAGATGGAGGTGGCGCTGGGTGGAGAGACTCTAGACCCCGAAGAACTGCGACAGATCCTGAGTGGCCAGGATGGCCTGATGTTCTTGAAAGGCCAGTGGGTGGAGGTCGACGGCGAACGATTACGCCAGGCCATAGAACACTGGCAAAAATTGGAGCGCAAAGGTGAAGTGTCTTTCGTAGAGGGAATGCGCCTTTTGGCTGGTGCCTCCACCGATCTAGAGCACGACCTCGAAGAGCAAGAACGAGAATGGATTCATCTGGAAGCCGGGCAGGCTGTTCGCGAGATTCTGGCAGGTCTCGGCAACCCGGCCGGATTGGCCGAGGCGGATGTCGGAGAGGAGTTGAAGGCCACCCTGCGGCCCTATCAAAAGACGGGCCTGAACTGGCTGCGATTTCTGACCAGACTGGGGCTGGGAGCTTGCCTTGCCGACGACATGGGACTGGGGAAAACTGTACAGATCCTGGCTCTTTTACTAAACGAGAAGCGAGAGGTAGGCAAAATCCCCTCGCTCTTGGTGGTACCGGCTTCCCTGCTGGGAAACTGGAAGAGTGAAGCCGAGCGTTTCGCTCCTTCGCTGAAGCTGGCCTTTGCCCACCCTTCGGAGATGGGTCGCGATGAACTTTCGAAGCTTCCCTCTAACCTGGCCGGGATTGACCTCGTTATTACAACTTATTCCATGATTTTTCGTCAGTCGTGGTTCGCCGAGATCGATTGGGGCCTAGTGGTCCTGGATGAGGCCCAAGCTATAAAGAACCCGTCGGCTCGCCAAAGCAAGGCGGTCAAAAGTTTGAAGTCCCGAGCCCGAGTGGCTCTAACCGGTACCCCGGTGGAGAATAGGCTGGGCGATCTCTGGTCCATCTTTGACTTCTTGAACCCCGGGCTGCTCGGTTCTTCCAAGGTGTTTAAATCGTTTGTGAAAAACCTCCAGTCGCGTACCGAAAACCAGTTCGCACCGTTGCGAAAGCTGATTAGCCCGTACATCTTACGGCGGCTCAAGACCGATCCCAAGGTGGTTTCGGACCTACCCGAAAAGGTAGAAATCAGGAGTTTCTGTACCCTCACCAAGACTCAGGTCGGGCTGTATCAAAAGGCTCTGGACAAGATGCGCGAGCAACTAGAAAAAAGCGAAGGAATGGCCCGGCGGGGGATCGTCCTGCAGAGTCTCATGCGGCTCAAGCAAGTGTGCAACCATCCCTCCCAGGTGACTGGCAGTGGAGAGTTCGAGCCCTCTAAAAGTGGGAAATTTCAGCGTCTGGAAGAGATCTGCTCGGAGATCTCGGACCGTCAGGAAAGAGTGCTGGTATTTACCCAGTTCCGAGAGATCGTAGAGCCGCTAGCAGAGTGTCTATCCGAGGTGTTCGGCCGCTCCGGCCTGGTGCTCCACGGTGGTACGGCGGTGAAGAAGAGAAGCGAGATGGTTGAGCGATTTCAAGCACCGGACGGCCCCCCTTTCTTCATCCTTTCGCTCAAGGCCGGAGGAACCGGACTCAACCTCACCAGGGCTTCTCACGTGATACACTTCGACCGTTGGTGGAATCCAGCGGTAGAAAATCAGGCCACCGACAGAGCCTTTCGTATAGGACAAAAAAAGAATGTTCTGGTACATAAATTCGTGACTCGAGGAACCCTGGAAGAGCGCATCGACGAAATGATTTCCCAGAAGCAGAAGCTGTCCGACGAGGTCTTGTCGGGCGAGGCAGAAGTGAACTTGACCGAACTCACCGATGAGGCAATCATGGAGTTGGTCCAACTCGATGTGAATCGAGCGCTGGTGTAGATGGCTTACTGGGGCCGATACGTTTCGGTGGCAGAGCGTAGAGCTAAAGCCCTGAAAGAAGTCGACAAGCTTCGCAAAAAGGGAGTACGGATTCAACCGGTTCAGATCTCCGGGAGAGCCCTGGCCCGGAGTTTCTGGGGTAAGGGGTGGTGCGAGCACCTGGAATCGTTTTCCGACTACTCCAATCGGTTGCCCCGAGGGCGGACTTACGCACGAAACGGGTCGGTGTGTCACCTGGAGATCAAAGATGGTCTGGTGAAAGCGATGGTCTCGGGCAGTTCACTCTATCAGATCGAAGTCAAGATCATGCCTCTTGCCGACACCACCTGGAAAGACGTGAAGAAGCTTTGCGGCGGGCAGATAGGATCCATGTTGGAACTCTTGCAAGGGAAGCTTTCCAAGGAAGTGATGTCGGTTGTTTCGGATCGCCGGCACGGACTCTTTCCTCAGCCTAGGGAGATCCAGCTATCCTGTAGTTGTCCGGACTGGGCCACCATGTGCAAACACGTGGCGGCTGTACTCTACGGAGTGGGAAACCGTCTGGATGACGAACCCGAGCTACTGTTTCTTCTACGAGGGGTGAACCCTGAAGAGCTGATCTCGGCCGAACTCAGCTTCGCAGACGGAGTTGGTGAGGAGTTGCCGGACGAACAGTTGGAGACCATCTTCGGAATCGATCTCGACTTTGAATTCGTTCAAGAACAGAGCACGGAAGTCGACAATTTTGAAACAGGAGACGCGGTGGCCACTCTGCGCAAGCGGTTGGGCCTGTCGGTGCGAGAATTTGCCGTGCGGCTAGGATACACCCCCGCTACCGTCTATCGCTGGGAGTCATCGCCAAAGCTGAATTTGCGCCAGAGTGCTCGAGAAGCGTTGGAGAGGTTGGCTCGCAAGCGAGCCTGACTGATGTCGAGGATTTCTCTTCCCCCATACCAGGCCGTGTTATTCGACATGGACGGCGTATTGCTGGATTCGGAGCCGTTTTGGCGGCAGGCCGAGATTGAGGTTTTCGGTGCTCTGGGTAAGGAGTTGACCGAGGAGGACTGCATGGAGACGATGGGCATTCGGATCGACGAAGTGGTGGCGTACCGGGTTCCAGACGCCGACCAGGCGGCCGTGGTGGAAGAGATCCTGGATCGGATGGTGGAGTTGGTGGGCGAGCACGGTGAGCTCTTACCTGGAGTGCGAGAGACCCTGGATGGGCTTTCGGAGTGGGGAGTTCCGCTGGGCCTTGCCACCTCTTCCAACTACCGCTTGCTTCACGCCACCCTGAAGAGTCTGAGTCTGGCGGACACCTTTCAGATCGTCCACTCGGCCGAGGAAGAGGAATACGGCAAACCTCATCCCGGGGTCTACCTGACCGCGGCCCGCAAGCTGGGTTTCGCCCCCCGGGACTGTCTTGCCATCGAAGATTCGATAAACGGGCTAATCGCCGCCCGGGCAGCCCAGATGGGAGTGATAGCGGTGCCCGAAAAGGCCCTCTACGACGACCCTCGATTTGCCCTGGCAGACCTCAAGCTCGACCGCCTGGATAAGGCCCTTCCTCTGCTCCAGGCCGCTTTTTCTAGGGCCTGTTGACATTCAGCTTTCGGAGTCAAACGCAGGACATTTTTCTTCTCCTGAAGTGGAACTTTCTGCGGAATAGTGGACCTATTTGAGGAAAGTTTCGCTTCGGGAGATGGGAAATGGACAAGTTTGGCGACAGAAAGCTGAATGTCAATAGGCCCAAAATCAAGGTCGCCTCTCGCCTCCCCTCGAATTCACCCGAACATGAAGCCCAAACGTTTAGCTGAGTTTCTGGCGGTTCTTTCACTGGTCGCTGTTGTGCTGGTGTGGCTCAACCGACCCAGAACATCGGCAGATGAGACCCCTTTGCCGGGTACCGTCTCGCCCACCGGCGACCCCTCCCCGCAAAGCCGGCCCGTCACTCTCCTCGACGGCTACGAATTGGGTACGCCCCGGCCCGAAAGTTGGCCCGAAGAGACCGTTCTGGAATTTGATGAGACCGGCAAGATCTGTCTGATCAGGGGTTCCGAACTGGAGGTCAACGGCGAGGTGAAAGTCCGCCTGGGAGATAGCCACGACACGGTCAAGGCGAAAGTGGGCAAACCGAATGCGTTCGCCCATGGCGGAGCTTACTGGGGCTACTGGAGCATGACCAAGCCTACTCCCAGCAAGGGGCTGCTGGTGAAGTTTTCCACCGAGGGGGTGGAACGAGTGACCCTGGCTTCGGACTGGGTGCCGCTCTCCACCGAGCTTGCCTTATCGCGCTCGGAAGTGGTAGACGGTTCGGATGGCTACAAAGACGTACGAGAGCTTCTAGAAAAGTGAGTACGTAGCCCGGAGCGGCTCAACGAAACTCCTCCAGGGTCTCAGCGAGCGAACCGATCAAGTCTCGCTCCCTGTTGAGCCCCACCTTTTCAATCTCGGTCAGGGCTTCCCGCGCTTGATTCAAGTCGCTCTGCTCACAACTCTGAAGCAACGCCTTCAGGTCTAGCCGGTCCTGGGGGCGTTTACGGTCATCCCGAGCCAAAATCTTCATAGCGATCAGATGGCCAATCTTTGCCACCGGAGCCGAGAACCCGGGACTTAGCTCCAACTCCTGGGCCGAGCCCACGACCATAGCCTCGATCCCGGTTGAGAAAAAGAGTAGGTCGATCAATCGATCATCGTCTGGAGGCAACAGCCTAACGGTGGCCAGTCGATCTCTCGAAGCCTGCTCTAAAACGGCGGCGATTCGATACTTACGCGCCCGGAGGCTGAAGATCAGTTGTTCGGCCTGGCTGTCGTTTTCAACTTTCACCGCCAGATCGATGTCTCGGGTAAAGCGCGGCTCCGTCCTGATGCCCACCGCCAGGCCACCGATGAGCGCCCAAGAATACCCCTGCAAATCGATCGAGACTTCGGCCAGAAGCTGGAAGAGTGACTTCACTCGAACCGATTAGGATTTAAGACCGTAAACCCCTCTACGTAGCCCGGAGGCGCGGAGTCGTGCAGCCAACTCCGGAGCAGTGCGGTGAGCTCTTCGTCCGAAGAATCCGGATACTCGCGGCGCAACTTCATCTTCTTCATCAGGATGCCGTCATCGGATAGCTGAGCCGCCAGGCGGAGACGCCGGGCGCAAGCTTCCGACGATTGGTTTCTCGGGGAAAGGGGGTCTTCAACCTCCAGGGCCTTTAGTCGAGCGGCCAGGTTCGCGGGTTCCATGAACTGATTATACCCCTCAGAGCATCGGGATCTCAAACACCGCGGTGTCTTCTTCTGCGGCCGGAGTTTGGAACTCTGCAGAGCGCTGAAGTTCCGACCACTTGAGCGGCCCGTGGACCCCCCAGGGGATGTACCGGACCACCCCTTCGGAAGGGCGGACCTGCACCTCCACAAAGCTCTGGTGAAAAGGCGCGTAGTTGTAATCGAAGGCCGCGGATAGCCACTTGGCGGAAAAAGGCCAGGCGTTGAAGTCGCGGGTCCACCACCACATGGGCTTCTTGTACCAGGGAGTCAGTCTCTCAAGCTTGTCGATGACGTCTTTACTGGAGGGATAGATGGCCGATCTGGAGAGGGCCGGTTCGGCCGGATAAGAAAGCGACGGTCCGTAGCTCATGAACGCCCCTCCGCCTCCGTTCACGAAGTGATGAGTGGGCCGCTTGCCCGGCTCCAGGTAGTACTCGAAGTCGTGGGTATCTCCGGCCATCACCACATCCACCCCCGCCTCGTGGATGATGTCTCTGATCTCGGTGAACTCCTCACTGGTTGCCGTCCAGTCCAGACCCTCGGCATAAAAAGGATGGCCCAGCAAGACCATGATAAACTTTCCCTGGGCTTCCCGCAGGGCGGCCGTAAACCAGCGCCGCTGATCCAGGTCGATTCTGCGCAAAATCCCGGTATCCAGAGCGATGAAGGCGAAATCGTCGGTTTGAATCTGAAAGTAAGGAGCTGATTGATGCCCAACATCAATTTCGTAATGCTCCCGGAGAGACTGCGCGTGCTCCAGCATGGACTCGATCCTCCCCTCGGTGGTGGTGGAAATATTCTGATCAGCGGCCACCCGGGCTCGAATGGCACGCCGGGCGTCTTCGGGGCGAAAAAACACCGCGCTGAACGACTCCAGGGCGTCGTACCAGTCGTGATTGCCGGGGATGGCGTAGATGGGCTTTTCGAACCCCTTGAACGGAAGAAAGAAACGGTGTTCGTAGTCCCGCATGGCGCCGTCGGGATAGATCACATCAGACGAGATAACCAGAAACCGAACCTCGGGCTGGTTGCCACACTTTATGATCTGGTCCTTGAGCACCAGTTGAGAAGCGTCTCCTTCCCCCGTGTCACCGATCACGATAAAGCTGAAGTCACCGCCCTCCAGATCCGGCTTTAGCTTGAAACCGTCACCCTGCCAGGCTCGAACGTCCTCTTGCACCGAGGCTCTCACCATGGCTTCCCGCCAGACGTAGGTCCGGTGGGCCGCGTAACTGTCCCATACCCCGGAGGCCCAATTCTCGGTGTCGAAGTACCAGTTCATCCCCCAGATCGGGACGGTACCGGCCAGCACCGCGGAAACTGGAAGACCCAACGCCAGTCCCCTTTCCAGGGCCACCCAAAGGGAATAGGACGCCTGGCGCATCCGAATGGCAAAGCGCAGCCTGAGGGTGAGAAGCCAGCGCAAAACCCGACGCCATAAAGTGAGTTTGGAGCCCGGCGCAAAAGCCACCTGAATGAACACCCGCAGGGGCCTGCGCGCCACTTTCCGGGCCAGAGTGTAGAGGGGGGTGAAGATTCCGAAACTAAAGATCAGGGCCACGAAAGCATCGCCCAGAACAGCCACGAATGGGCCTATCAACCCGACCACCGAAAACTCCACCGGCATCCGAGCCACGTGCATGGCAAACAAAGTCACCAGAAAGGCCGCTACCCAGCGACGGTCAACCCCCCGGACGGTATCCTGCTCCTGGGAGATCTTGTCGGCCAGTTCTCTCAACTCCACATAGTCCGGAAGTTCCAGTTCGTCGATCAACTGGTCTCCGGCATCGACCGTATCCAGGACCGGACTGGTCAACATGATCGAAGCGCTTCCCAGCAGACGAAGCCCCCCCGCAATGGCCAGGGTGGGGATATAGAACGGATTGTAGAGCAGCAAGAAGGCCATCAGGAAATTGCCCGCAGCAGGTAGCACGGCTTGCCAGGCGCCGTGTCCTTCACGAAGCTTGCCGGGAAAGTTCCACAACTGTTGTACCCCGTCGGCCAGAAAGAGAAAAGCCATGAACAAGAGGAGCGCCGAAGACAAGAGCATGGGAGCCCCCAGCACCAGGATCCCCAGGCCCACCGTGGTGGCACCGGCGTTGTAGCCGGACTTCCTCTGCTGTTCGCCCACCAGACGGAAGCTGTGCATGACTTCCAGACACCCGCCGATGGTCATCAGCATGCCCACCAATTCCTGATAAGAAGCCGGCACCATAAACGGTGAGGCCAAACAGACGATCGAAAAGAGGAAGACCACCGTGCCTACGCTCAGGCGCCGAAAGGCGGCTCTGTTCAACTTTTCCAGGAAAGGAAAGAGTCTTCTTAGTTTATCCAAGGCGGCAAGCCTCGCTGCTCCATCGCGGCGGCTTCCCGATCACAGTGGGGGCACCCTTTTGTGACCTCTCATGTGTACTTTACAGTCTTTGGAGGAAAGATATACCACTACCCGGTGAATCCGGGGTCTAAATCATAGAGATCAACGAGGAAAGTTCATGAATCAAAGACATTCAACAGCAAAATGGACCGGCAGCCTGAAAGAGGGCAACGGCACGATGAAGATCGGTGAGAACGGCTGGGAAGGCAAATTCAGTTTCCCCTCCCGCTTTGAAAGTGCCGACGGCACCAACCCCGAGGAGTTGATCGGCGCTGCTCACGCCGGTTGTTTCTCCATGGCCCTTTCGGCTGCCCTGGGCAAGAACGGCTTCAACCCTGAAAGCGTGAGCACCAAAGCCACCGTCCACTTTGGAATGGTCAACGACGCCCCCACCATCTCCAAGATCGAACTGCAAACCGAAGCCGAGGTTCCCAACATCGACGACGCGAAGTTCCAGGAGATCGCCAATGGCGCCAAAGAAGGTTGCCCGGTTTCCCGAGCCCTGGCAGGCACCGAGATCCACCTCGACGCAAAACTGAAAGTCAGAGCTTAAGCTCCTGAAAAGCGGGGCCTTCAAAGGCCTCGCTTTTCCTTTTCAAAGGGAAGTGAGTTTTTCATGCTGATTTATCGAGCCGGGGATGTCACCACCCCGGTAGCCAACGGTCCAGCCATCATCGCCCAGGTCTGCAACGACAGTGGCGTGTGGGAAGGTGGGCTCACCACAGCTCTTTCGGCCCGCTGGCCGGAACCTGAGAGAGCCTACCTGAAGTGGTACGAGGATCGCCTCTGGGAAGAAGAGCCGTTTGGCCTGGGTGCTCTCCAGACCGTGCGGGTAGGCCCCTTGCTCCAGGTGAGCAGCATCGTGGCTGAACACGGGCTTCTGCCCCACGAGGGCGTCCCCCCGATTCGCTACGGAGCCCTCGAAACCGCTCTTCACAAGCTCCTCCGAGTAGCCTTAAAGGACAACTCCAGTATCCACATACCTCGGATAGGGACCGGCTCAGCCGGTGGCGACTGGGCGCGAATAGAGCGGCTCTTGGCCAAGATGCTCCATCCCGTGGAACTCAACATTTACGACTTTCCGACCTAAGAACCTTGTCCCAGCACTCTCTGGCGTGGCATAATGAGCTTGTGACAACTCTTACTCCCAAATTGTGGAATCGCGACGAGTACTACCGGCTTGAGGAGCTTGGATTCTTTAGAGACCAGAGGGTCGAGTTGCTGTACGGGGAAATCGTGAGGATGAGTCCTCAGAACAAACCCCACGCCCTTGCCCTCAGCCGACTCAACACCCTCATGGTCCTGGTTTACCGGTCGAGCCACTATGTGCGAGTGCAACTTCCGCTGGACCTCGGCACCGAGAGCCAGCCAGAACCGGACATCGCTGTTGTTCCTATTTCCCTGGTCGAGAATTCTGACCCTCACCCTCCCACCGCCGATCTCGTGGTGGAAGTCGCCGAGACCAGCCTCCTTTACGACCGAAAGGAAAAGGCTGCTCTCTATGCCGGCGCGGGAGTGCCCACCTATTGGCTCGTCAATCTCCGAGAAGAGGTTTTGGAGGTCTACACCAGGCCTGAAGGCAAGCAGTATTCTGAAAGCCAGATACTGACCCCCACCGAGTCGGTTGCCTTCCCGGGCAGCGAAGAAGTCTTGAAGGTCTGTTCGATTTTTCAAAAATCGTGAGCACAGCCTCCGAATCTCTTTAAGATCCGACAATTGCAGGTTTCGTCTGGCTCAGCAAAAATCACTCCGCATGTCCGCCGCTTGTCCGCAGTGCCAGCAATCCATACAGGACCCGCAGCACCAGTTTTGTACCAATTGTGGATTGGCCCTGAAGCAGCCCTGCCCCCACTGCAATTGCACGCTCTCAACTCCTGACGACCCTTTCATCACTTGCGAGACCTGCAAAGACGACTTTTGGAGTTGCCAGTCATGCGGGCGTCTCTACCACCTGGACCGCACCGCCTGTCACAACAGCTATTGTCCGGAGAAAGGCACCTTTTGGACCACTCGCTTCGGCAAGGAGCAGTTTTTCCAGCACCCCCACCAGCGGTGCTTTGACGGCCCCGGGTTTGAGACCGACGAGAGCCCCCGGCCGGCCTGGGTCGGCGGGACCACCGCAGCGGCAGACATGCGTTGGCCCAGCCTGCACACCCTGGGACTGCTCCTCTCGGTTCAGGAGTCGGGGGTGGTGGAGTTATGGGCTGAGCGCGGCGCTCCCGCTCACATTCAGGAGGGTACCGACTTCTCCGAAACCAGCGTTTGTTTGTCCCGCCTGGACCTGGGAGAAGAGTCCCCTTGCCCTCCCTTTTACTGGCAGGACAAATTCATGATACCCGGCTCTCACTCCCTTTCCGTGCTGGAGATGTCCTCCAGTCCTTCGGTAGGAAAGCGTATCGATCTCAAGAGTACCGGCCGACCGGCGCTGCTGGGTCTGCTGGAAGAACACATCGTGGTTTGGGGAGAAAAAGAGTTCGGGGCCATCGACGCCCAGGGAGCCTACGAAACCATCGAGGCTGAACTGCAAGGTGTTCCCCAGTTTTTGTTGAGCAACGGAAAAACCTCGTGTCTGGCGGTCTCCCGGGAACCTAAAAAAGCCGTCCTATTCGAGATGGATCAGGGTCCGCTCCGTTGTCAGGACCCGATCTTTGCCGACTCCCTGGAATACGGTCTGTTTGCCGATCGCTATCTGCTATTTGCGGGAAACCGCCTGGCCTATTTGCAAGAACAAGAGTTCATCGTGGTGGAACTGCCCTCGTTGGTGGTCGCCCCACCCCTCTACGACCCCTCCGACAACCGCCTGACCTTGCTGCTCAAAGACGGCACAGCCCGCAGTTGCTCCACCACCGGAGATAAATTTTCGTTTATTTGTGAGCTGTCAGGCCCTCCTTCCACCCAGGCCCTGCGACTCGGCTCCAGACTATTTTACGGCACAGAGGGTCGGTACTTGTGTTGCGACGAAGAGGCCATCCGGCCCAGGTTGAGCTCTCCGCCCATGGGAGCGCTCTCCTACGCCAACGGCCGCATCTTTGGTACGTGCCGGGATGGAAGTATGTTCTGCTTCGAGCTATGAAAAATCTGTTTACCCTGACATATCTCTTGCTCTTTCTGCTGACCGGACTCACCTGGGGCCAGGACAACGAGGCCTACACCAGGGTGTTGGACAAACTGACCTCGGTCAACCACTTCGCCGACCGCCCCATTCTCTTCATCATCGGTTTTGACACCAGCAAGAGTATGTCGGTGGAGTTCGACCGCTCCAAGAAACTCACCCAAACCATTTTGAGCCGATACGCCGCCCCGGGCGACGCCATCTATATCTTTGGTTTCGCCGACAAGCCCTCGGTGCTCGAGGCCACCTCCACCCCCACCACCTTGACCACCGACAATCCCGACAAGCAGTTGGCGGGCATCAACGAAAGTCTACTCTCCTTGCCCCGGAGCAGCGCCGTGGGTACCGTCTTCGGCCGCGCCAAACTGTTCGGTCTGGAGAAAGCCAGGGAGTTCGGCACGGACAAAAACGTGGTGGTCCTGCTGTTTTCCGACAACAACTCAGAGATCGAGATGGGCACCGACGAGCGAGAGCGTCTCAAAAAGCTGGAATCCAGCGCGGCCTCCCGGGCCGAGACCGTACCCCTCTACGGCCAGGGGGTCTCCCACCTGTGGCTCACCCTCTACACCAATAGTTTTCCCAATTCCAGCAAACTGCTCGGACCCGACGGCGAAGCAGACCTGGACAACCCGCGACTGGCCTGGGCGGCTCGGCGGGTGGGCAGCCAGACTCTGCAGTTCATCTCTCCGGCTGCTGCTCGAGTGGAGAGCGCAGAGTTGGACGTGGCGGTCCAGTTTCTGGGCTCCTCGGAGCCGACTTCGGCCACTCTAAGCGTGGACGGCAAAGAGACCCACCAGACAACCTTCGAAAACGGGGTGGCGAGCTGGCAACTGACCGAGCTGGCGGCGGGCCCTCACGTGCTGTTTGCTCAAGCCGTGATGGCCGACGGCAAGGTCCGGAGCGTGGAGATGGAGGTGATCGTCTCTACCCCTTCGCCTGCCGCCACTTCCGAGCCGCCGCCTACACCGGCTGCTTCACCGGTCCCAGCCGAAGAACCGAGCGAGTCTTCCTCACCCCCCATCATTCCCTTCGTGCTGCTCTGTGTGGCGGGAGCCGTGGTCTACCTTCTGAGTAATAAGCCGATCAAGGTGAGGGTGATCGGCCCGGATTTCGAGGAGTCTTATCTCTTGCCCAAAGGTAAGTCGTTGAGGGTCGGGGGGGCTCCCAGGGTCGAGTCCGATCTGGTCTTCAAGGCCGACGGACTGAACCAGAGTATCGCTTCGGTGAGATGTCTTCCGTTTGGAAAAGCCAGAGTTTATTGTAACGAAGAGGTGCGAGAGGGTTCGGTGGAAGTGGAAACCGACGAGGGCTTTACGGTGGGCCAAACCGGCGAGCCGCTCCTGACTTCAGCCACCGTCACCCACACCGACGAGCGCGGCCGCAAGAAGGTCTTTACCCTTGTGAAAGAGGACGGTTCCGGACCCGGTGCAGAAGAGGAGCACTTCGGGTCGTCAAGTGGAGAGGAGGCGGGAGACAGTGGGTCCGATTGGAGAGATTGACAGTTTTTTCCTGAGATTCGGGGTGCAAGTCCTGGAAGAGATGAAGGGCTGGAGCTTTGAGTGGGAACCCATCAAAGAGCTTCTGGCTCAGTACGAAAGCTCGCTCTATTGGTTGGCCATCGTCCTGGTCTTGATCTTTGTCCTGGGTACCCAGATGGTCTTCTTTCCGTTGTTCTATCGGGGTATGAAGCAGCAGGCCCCCAGTTCCATGCGATTGGCCTATCTGGGCAGCTTGTTGGTGGCCATGGTGGTTTTCCACTGGTGGCTCTGGCAGGTTCTTTTTGTGGCTCTGCTCCACAACTACTGGGTATGGCTGGCCTGGGGTTTGTTCGTACTGCTGTGGTTGGGGCTGGTTTTCTGGACTCCCAAGAGGAGGCTTGAGTCGTGACGGCATTTTTTCCAACTCTGGTGATCGGGATCGGGGGCACCGGTAAGTCCATCTTGCTGGATATTCGACAGCGACTTTCGGCCCGCTTCGGTAGCCATCGAGACCTCAGAACCATCGGATTTCTGGCCTTCGACACCGATGATGCCATCGACGAAGAGTCCTCTTCCAAGGATCCCCTGGCCGAAGCCCTGGCTTTTTCGGCTGCCGAACACGTGCACCTGACCGTCAGCGACAACAAGATGGCCGACATCCGGGAGAACCTCCACAGCCATCACCCGGCCTTTGCCAGTTGGCTGGAAAAAGAGTCACTGATCCACCCCAGCGTGGTCTCCGGAGCCGGCCAGATCCGCCAGATCGGCCGGCTGGCTCTGCTGGCCAACATCGACAAAGTTGTGCCGGCCATCAACGACGCGGTCAAGAGCATTACCTCCGCCGATGCCAGGCGCTCTACCCTGGAATACTTGAAGTCAACCGGGGCCAAAGATATCGAGATTCGAGAAAAACCGCTGCGGATTTTCACCACGGGCTCTCTGATCGGCGGCACCGGCTCCGGCATGTTCATCGACATGGGCTATCTCTTCCGGGAAGACACGGTGCGAGCGATGATGGCCGGACAGCGCCCCATCTCCACCGGGATTTTCGCCGTGCCTCTGGCCGGTCGAACCCGCTCGGGGGTAGACACCAGGGCCAGCGCCTACGCGGCCCTGAGAGAGCTCAACCACTATAGCGACCCGGGCAGCCGGTACCGGGTGGACTACCCCGACGGCCGTTCCTTCGAGTCTCATGAGCCGCCCTACGACTTTACCTTTCTGGTCTCTACCCAGAGTGGTCGGAGCACCCTGGACGGGCCCCGCTCGTTAGTCTCCATGGTGGGGCGGCGGATCATGCTGGAAGCCACCTCGGAGTTCTCTCAAAAGATCGGAAGCAACCGCGACAACATCCGTAAGCACCTGGCAGCCACCGACGATCGGGGCTGCAACCAGAACTTTTTCACCTTCGGTCTCTCCTCCATCGAGATACCGTTGCGCAACTTTTCCACCGCCTGTGGAGCCCGCTTTCTGGCCGACACCATCGCCGATCTTCGCTACGGGAAGTACCGGGAGGACGCCCAGAACTTCGATCTCGACCCCGCCTACCTCAACGACTTCTTGAAAGAACAAAGGATGGACGAGGCGGGCCTGAAGAAGCGCTTGCTGGAGCCGGCCGAGGGGCGTCTCTCTTTGTCCGAGGGCTTTACCGGGCAACTCGACGAACTGAAAGAACTGAGCGGTCGCCCCGTGATCGACCGGATCCGAAAACTGGAAAAGGAGATCGAAGCGGCCCTCACGGTGGCCCAGGGCGAAGGGGGCAAGAGCGGCTTTGCAGCCGCCCAGATCCGCTCCAACGCCCGCAAGCTTCAATCCCGGGCTCTGCCCATACTGGTGGAATTGGTGGAACGCCTGCTGGCCGACCCGGGCAAGCGCCTTTTGGCGGCTTCGGCCGTGGTCGACAGCCTGCAAAAGAAACTGCAGGGGATGCGGGACGGCATGGTCGCTCGCCACAGCGAGCTTTCAGGGCGTATCCGCAAGGGGACGGCCGCGCTAAAGCGCCACCGCCGAGAGCTCGAGAC
The DNA here is from genome assembly GCA_041676625.1 of Vulcanimicrobiota bacterium. Taxonomy (GTDB): domain Bacteria; phylum Vulcanimicrobiota; class Xenobia; order Xenobiales; family JADMJV01; genus JAEXNA01. Next base: position 13,689 of record JBAYRN010000025.1, on the reverse strand, counting down.
CATCGCCGGTGACCCGCTGCTGCGCTTTTCTTTTTGGGGCGGTCTGGCCTTCAAGGAAGCCTTCAACGGTCGCTACGCCCGGGATGCGCGCATCCTCTGGGACATGCTGTTCGAGGAGCAGTTGACCGCCCCTGATTGCCTGCCGGCGGTGTTGGACAGCCTGCTCTCGAAGCTCACCGAGCTGAACACCCGAGCCAAGAATTTCGATCTCTTTCTCTCCAACCTGCACGACGACTTCGCCGAGAAAGCCGAATCGGTGGCGAAGTCTTCTATTCCTATCAACGGAAAATGGGTCAAGTCGCTCACCGGCATGGAAGAGGACAATCAAGACCCGGTGGATGCCGCCTACAAAAAGATCATCGGCCAGGACCTGCGCCAACTCACCGGTCGTTTTATTGAACGCGAGCTGAAGGACTACTTGAAGTCCAGCGTGGACGAGACCCCCGGTGAAGAGACCGGCATCATGAGCATGGAGCGGCGAGGAGTGGCTCTGGAAGAACTGAAGAAGTCGCTCTGGAACCTGGCCACCCGCCTGATCACCCAGCACGGCCGGCTGGAAGACACCGACGTGATCAAGGCGTTTATGCAGGAAAAGGAAGCCACCGAACTCTTCCAGCAGGTGGCTCGCCTATCCACACCCTTTCTGGAGCTCGACCGCAGCGATAGCAAGTTCGACGATCATCCCGGCAAGCAGCAAACCATGGTGGGTTTTGCCGGTGCCCTGGGCGAGGGATCATCGGCCCAGACCAGATTTCGGGAGCTGTGCGACAAGTATATCGAGGGCGTGGAGGGCCACCACGACGAACGGCTGATCCCCCTGGACAATAGCTACCAGGTGATTTTTTATAGGGAATACGGAGCCTTTCCGATCCGCCTGTGGACCCACCTGAAGGCCCTGCAGCAAGCGTATGAACGACAGCTCGAGAAGTCGCGGGTGCCGGTTCATCTGGGAGGAAAATCCGAGCACTACCTGCCCATCATCAAGGCCGCCCGAGAAGACATCAATCGCCTGGCCACCCTGTACATGGTGGGGGCCATCCCCCAAATCGCGGTCTTCGATGCCGAGCCCGATTCCTCCGGACATCGTTTGGACTTCACCCAGAACGGCTTGCGCCGAGTCCTGCGATTTTCCAGTGACCTGGAAAACACGGCAGGGCGCCTGTATGAAGCCGAGGCCGATGGAGTGCCCCAGTACGTGGATCAACAGATCGCCAAGAAGCGCTCGATGTTGGGAGACCAGGAGTTTACCTCGGCGATCCTGGAGTTTCGAAACAGTCTCTACGACCAGCCCCTGGAGGAAGAAGCGCGGCAGTATCGGCTGGGACTGCTGGACAGCTATCTGGGAAGCGATCGAGGTCTCACCGAAGCGCGCGCGGCCGCTCCGGTCCAGGCCGCTTCTGCCGGTCCCGAGACGGTTGCTCCCAGCAACCCGGAACCGGCCCAGGCCGCACCCACCGGTGGGGTCTCCATTCCCGATCAGATCAAAAAACTCGGACAGCTCCGTGACGACGGCATCCTCACCGAAGAAGAGTTCGAGACAAAGAAGCGTGAACTGCTAGACAGGATGTAGATGTGCTGACCCTCACCGAAACCCCCCTTTCGGCCCTGCGAGAAACCACCGAGAAGCTGGTCAGAATACCCTCGGTGTCGGCCGACCGGGAAACCTGCCACCACGTACTCACCATCATTCGAGAGATGATCCCCCGCTGGGAGACCTTTCATACCGAGGTCTTTGAGTACCAGGGGTACCAGAGCCTGATCATCGGAACTCGGGCGGGGCGGGCCGCTCCTTTGATCCTGAACGGCCACGTGGATGTCGTGACCGCTACCCCCGAGCAGTTCGCGCCCGAGATCCGGGCCGACGGGTTGCTGTGGGGGCGCGGGGTTTACGACATGAAGGGGGCGGTGGCGTGCTACGTCGAGTTGCTGAAAAAGATCGCGGAGTTACCGGTGGACGAGCGCCCTCATTTCCAGGTGCAGTTTGTCTCCGATGAGGAGATCGGCGGTCATCGGGGCGTCGAGGTCATGGTCAAGGAAGGCTTCGATGCCGAGCTCTTTTTGGCCGGAGAGCCCACCGATCTTCAGGTCTGCAATCAGGCCAAGGGGGTGCTCTGGGTCAAACTGCACCTGCAGGGCAACCCCGGCCACTCGGCTCGGCCCTGGCTCTGCCAAAACCCATTGAACGCCCTGATGAGAGGGCTCCACACCCTGACCGGTCGATTTCCGGTGCCGGTGGAGCCGGTCTGGGCCACCACCGCAACGGTCACCGGAATCGACGTGGGTACCAATTCGCACAACCGGGTCCCCGACCAGGTAGAGTGCAAGATCGACATCCGTTACGTGCCCCAGGACGATCCCCACGAGATCATCGAGTGGCTCAAGCTCACCTTCCCCAATTGCGAGTTGGAACTGGTCCAGTTAGCGGTCCCGCTCTTCACCGATGAAAACAATCCACTTTTGAAACGAGCCCTGGAGACCGGGCGGCAAGTCCTGGGCCACACCCCGAAACTGTTCTCCGAGCACTTCGCCTCCGACGCCCGCTACTACAGCGCCAGTGGCACCCCCGCGATCTGCTGGGGCCCCTGCGGCGGAGGGATGCACGCCCACGATGAGAGACTGGATCTGGAGAGTCTGCAGACCTATTCTCGGGTGGTGGATCAGTTGATCTTTGATATGTAAGGTTATTTTACAGGGGCACCGATTAACTTGTGTTTACACTATTCAGAACAAGGTAAAAACACATGAAAATCACTCCTCAAGCAAGTTTCCAATTCAAACCAGGTGCCGTAACTCTAGCCGATCTCGGCAAGATGATGTCGAAAGCTGACAACGGTACGCTCTCCATCAGCATCCCTCAGGACGTGCTGGTGCAGTCCGAACCCTCGAGCGCGAGCATTTCCGACCCCTTCGGCTGGAACAAGGTCGACGAATCGTCTCAAGTAGAGAACAAGCCTGAAGTTCGCCCCTCCGTGCAACAAGCCATCGACTTCCTGGCCTCAGCCGATGAAATTCGGGTGATCCACACCACCCGCAGCCTGCCGCCTGCGTACCCCGAAGGGTTTCCGGCCGGTCGTCACGCTGTGGGAGCACGCAAAGGCGAGGAAACCAAAACCTTCATTATGAACACCGAGGGTCTGGTCTCTCATCTGGGGCAGGTCATCCCCGGTAAGACGAGAGTGGACGGCTACGTGGCTGAAGTCAGCGACCCCTATGCGCGGGTCGACGATGCGGCCAAGTTCAACGAAAGCGAACTGGAGGCCCTGACCCTGGCTATGATGCGAAATAAGCCTGACGAAGTGGCCACCAATTATGCCGCCGCCATTTACTCCAACGGAGATCAGGTGAAGTACACGAAAGCCTATATCGAAACCGTACCACTTAGCAATCCTTGAGCTTTTTTAACACCGCTGTAATCCGTCCATAGCGGTACTCGAAGTAGAGTACCGCTATGGACGTTGTCAGAAGAACCAGTATTTTGCCCCACGGCTTCCCCCGCATCGATGTATTGAGAAAGACCGAAATCGACCCTAACGGCAACCAGGTACCGGTGGACTACTCCCAAACCGGTATCGACCTGGGAGACGGAATCTTTTACGATCTGGCCGGCCATATCAGCATTTCGCCGGATCGAGCGCTGGGCGAATCGGCCGGAAGAAGCGACTTCGGCGGAGCCCACCTGGACGGTCCGGGCTGGACCGACACTCACGTGTCTCGCAGCGGCTCCAACGTCCTGGTCGATGGACCCGGCTGGAACGATCACCGGATCTCCGAACGACCCGGAGACACCCGGATCGACGGTCCGGGTTGGGACGACCTGCGTATCCGCGAGTCAGGAAACACCACGGTGATCGACGGACCCGGCTGGAACGATTGGCGGATCACCCGAGAAGAAAACTGTATCACCATCGACGGCCCCGGCTGGAACGACTGGCGAATGACCCGCGACGGAAACACCCTCACTGTGGATGGGCCCGGCTGGAACGATTGGCGAGCCTCCAAAAAGGGAGACACCGTGGAGGTCGCGGGACCGGGTTGGCAGACCGTTCGTGTGACCCGTCGAGAGGGAGAAGCCCGGGTGGACGGTCCGGGCTGGAACGACTGGCTCATCCGAGAGTCGGAGAACAAAACTCTTATCAACGGCCCCGGCTGGAATAACTACTCGATCGATTGGTCCTGACCGGAACCCGCGTACCACTCCCCGATGCTCATGGTCGCAGCCCAGGAGACCCACACCGTGACGGCATAGCAGTCTCGAAAGGAATACCCCAGTTCCTGGACCGCGTTGAGGGCCACCCGTAGGAAAACCGCTCCGAAAGCCAGAGCAAAACAACGAATGACCCACACCCGGTGGGATTTAAAATCTCTTTGCACGGCCGTCTTCCACAGTCTGAGCGCGCTATAGAACCAGAGCACGCTGAGTAAGAGAAACCCGGTTTGGGAGAGCAAGCCCCCTTCGGCCATCAACGACATGGGGATGGCTGTCAGGGCGGCCACCAGCACCGACAAGACGTACACTCGTCCGCGCTGCCGGTGATACGGTAAGCGGGTCACAAAGCCCAGGGGCCCGAGAAAAAGACAGAGTGAAGCGGACACCCCGTGGGCTCTCACCAGCCAGAGATTCTCTTGATACTTTTCAGTGAAGGGGTAGTCGAAAGCCTCTGGGCTTCCCATGACATAGCCAACCGAACTCACCGCTGTAGCTGCACAGACCAAAAACAGTGGCAAAATCCAGTAGTCGCCCCTCAATTCTTCATGACCCAGGCGATCGAGGTCGACTCCACCTGAAAGGTGCGCATCGAGCGAGACATCTTCATGCCGGACTCGAGCACGGTGGCCCGAGCGCTCACCCGAGAATCATCGGCCCTCTCCAGGATCGACCGGGCTTTCTCCGAGGGAACCTCCAACTCAAAGGCCCATGAGTCGTGGTCCAACTGCGAAAGCTCATTAGAACGAAGAATTTCATCGCCAAGCTGGAGATCAGCCCAGAAGGCTTCCCATTTTTCATCCCCTGGATGGTCGAGGTTGATCTCAAATCGCCACTTCTGCTCGGTTTCTCTAAAAACCACCAGATCGAGCGACGGGACGACCCCCTTCAGGTCTTTTTGTACGGAGGCTTCCTCCGGTAGAGCCGGCTCACTCTTGACTTCCAAAGCCCAGGCGGAAACGGCAACCAAAACTATCAGAAAAACTAACTCTCGATAACGCATACCGGGTCTAGTCGCGGTCTTCGATGTTTTCTTCCCAAATAATTTTCAGGTGCGAGCAAAGGAGGAGGCATCTTCTGTCTCCGGTCAAATGGCAACCCAATGATCGAAGTCTATTATTGGCAGGATGATCCCGAAGCCGAAGAGCTTCTGGAGCTTTTGGAAAAACGGGGCCTGGAATACCGAGCCATCCAGTTGGATGTAGAAGACCCCGGCAGCCGTCCGTCGGCCACTTACCAGGGTAAGACGTACTGGGAGTTGGGCGAACTGCTACGGGTGTTGGAGGAGAATTAACACCGGTCAGGTCGCCACCCCAATGGGTGTCGTGCTATACTCGTTTAGCTCCATGCTGATACCTGGCCAAAATAGGCTCTCGCCCTCGCCCTCTCCCCGCCCAACCGCAGGGATGGGGATCTCCATGCAAGAGTCGCTACCGGAGGCCCCGACCGACGGCTTTCGGCCTTCAGACATCGTTGAGCGCAAGGCTCAAGCCCTGCAGTTGCTGGAAGACCCCTCCCCCCTGACTCCCCCGAGTGAGGGTCTTCTCAAGAGCGCCTGGGAGAGCATCTCCTCCTTCACCCGAAACCTGGTGGGCCACTTCCTGCACGGCGAGTTGCCCCGGCCCATGCCGGCCGAAGAAGCGAAGCACTTGGCGCTAAAAGAAAACGAGGCACTGAAGCAAGAGTTTGGTACCAGCGACCACAAGCCGTTGCAAGAACGCCTCGAGAAAGCCATCGAGATGGCGCGCGAGGCTCTGCCCAATGCCGGTTACTCGGGTCAAATGGCGGTGCTGGATACCGACGAAGAGCGGGGCCAGGCCAACGCCGACGGCTCCATCATCGTGAGCCGCGGCTTGATGGAGCGGCTGAGTGACGAGGAGTTACTCTTCGTGGTGGGCCACGAAATGGGCCACCTGGAGGTTGAGCACGATGCCCGGAGACTGGCCTACGAGCAGCGCCTGGCAACCGCCAAGTCGGCCGGAGCTCAGGCCTATTTTGCCCAACGAATGATGGAGTTCTACCACGATGCCGAGCGGGAAGCCGACGACTTCGGGGTGCGGGTGCTGGAGCACCATGGGCTGGGCAAAGAACACGCGGTCAGCTTCATGATTCGCAAGATGACCGGGTTGAGCGGCGGAGACACCGCTTCGCAAACCCACCCCAGCGATGCCGAAAGGGCCTGGAGGCTGGCTAGGAGCCCGTGACCACACCGCCCGATTGGCATTGAGAGGAGACGTTCACGGCTCGGACCCGAGTGAGGTCCACCATCCCTCCACTCCTGGCCGTTGCTCGTAAGGTCTCAACCGTCCCACTCGCTTTCACCTGGGCCCCGGACTCAGCCACCGCCTCGAAACTCGGACCGCTCAGTCCCTCGATCTCCACTCGGGCCCCGGCGGAGGCCGACACGGCCTGTAATTCACTGACAGAAAAACGTACCAGAATGGGCACGGAGGTGGAAAACGAAGTGTCTTTCCGGGGCCGCACCAGAAGCGTCCCGTCCACCACTCGGGTTTCGATCTTGTCCACCACGGAGGGCTCGGCGCTAACAGTGAGGGGGGAATTCTCCCCCACCACCACTCGAACTCCCACTACCGAGACTTCCAGTCGAGTAAACGTTCCCTCGGGAGTTCTCTCTTCTGTCTTAGAAGCTGTGGACATTTAGCGATCCGGCCCAAAGAGATCGAATTCATCTTCGTTGTCGCTCCAGGACGGCTCCTTGAAGTCCACCACGGCCAAGACCTCGAGCTTGCACCCTCGATGGATCTCCGGTTCGGACAAGACGGTGAGATCGGGGAGTTCGGCGGCTAAGACTGTGTGAAGCTCTTTGCGGATAGCACTGTTGGTCAGGAGAGCCAGCGGCTCACCATTGCTCAACCGGGCCATTGCTTGCTTGACCACCAAAGCAACCATTGCCTTCTGCTGAAGATCCAGAGTAAACAACTGCTCGCTACCGACGTAGCGGATCGACTGCAGGAACATCTCCTCGATATGACGCCCAATCTTGAGCGCCCTCAAAACCCCGGATCCGGCCTGCAACCTCTTGCAGATCCAAGGAGAGAGGGTGCCTCGCACAGCCGACAGCAAAGCCCCCCGGTCGGGCCCGTGGTCCCAGGCCAACAAGATCGCAGTAAGGATGGTCTCCATCTCCCGGATCGGCACGCCTTCCTCGAGAAGGCTCTCCAGTACCCGATAGATGGTGGTGATGGGCATGCGTATGCGTTCGAGCTCCTCGGCCACCACCGGAGACTCCGCCCGAACCTCGTCGACCATATCCTTGACCATCGCCAGACTCAAAAAATCGGTCGCGTGGCGAGCCAGAAAACCGACCAGTGGCTTCTCCCATTCCTCCGGCAGCTCTTCTCGGCCCAGCAGGCCACCCCGGATCTCCAACGCCCACCCGTTCTGGGGATCGGGCGCGAGGGTGGGCTCACTGAGGAAAAACCCCACCCGCTCAAAAAAACCGGCCTTGACCGATGACCAGGAGTTTTTGACCTCCTCGAGTTTGGACAGGGGGAGCTTGAGGGTCAAAGCGTCGGAGCGGGGGACCCCACTCTTGCGGCGATCGGACTTCTCGATGTCGGTCCAGACCTTCCAGGCCAGAAACTTGCCCATGGACAGACCAAACCCTATTCTGGTATCCCCCAGCAGTTTAGCCTTCAACAGGGGGTCGGCCACCAGCTCCTTGAGGAGTAGTTCCACGGTGGCTTTGAGTTGCTGTGCATTTCGGCCCTCCAGGATCGGCTCGGCTGCCAGGATCTCACCCAAAGTGCGCTGGAGGGCGTCGGATTGCGTCTTGTTGGGCTCACTCATAATATAGAAGTTCGACTCCGTGCCGAAAAACCTGCCCTTTCACTAGAAGGGCGGTGAGACGACCCTAAGAATCTAACTCAAATGACAACAGGTCGGACCATATTAGTGGTGGACGATGAAGCCGTGGTGCGCGATCTCGTCTCGGGCCTTCTCAAGAAACTCGGTTACGAGGTTGAGCAGGCCGAAGACGGCACCGAAGCCCTGGTGAAGTTCAACCAACTGGAACAACCCCCAGCCGTATTGGTGACCGACATCGTGATGCCGGAATTGGGCGGAGTGCAACTCGCTCAGATCCTCAGACAGAGCCATCCCCAACTCTGTGTGCTCTTTGTGAGTAGCTATCCGGACAAGAAGCTCGGCGAAGAAGAACTCGCAAACCCTCACAACGCTTACCTGGCCAAACCGTTCTCTCTGAGAAACTTTGCAGCGGCTATCACCCGCCTGGTTCAAACCGGCAGCTCCGCACAACCTGGATAGATGACCTTAGTCGAGCAACTTCGAGCCCACCTGGCAGCCCTCGCCCAGCCCCGGAATCCGATAAAGTATCCCGAAGCGCATCGCTATACGCAGCAGTATCTGTCGGAGCAGATCCGGGGAATGAGCCGAAAATTGCTGCGCCAGGAGTTCCCGGTGAATCTCGATGGAATCCCTGCAGTAGGAATGAACCTGTTAGGAGAAGCGACCGAGGGCTCGGTGGTGATGGTCGCTCACTACGACACCGTGGATGACTCCCCGGGGGCCGACGACAACCTCTCTGCAGTGGCGGTTGCTCTGGAGGTGGGGCGCCGGTGTCCGAACGTGCATCTGCTCTTTACCGACCTGGAGGAAGCGGGACTACTCGGGGCCCGTCATTTTGTGTCTACGGGTAAGTGGCGAGAACTCCCGGCGGTGGTACTGGAAAGCGTGGGATACTGGAGCAAAGAGGCCGGCAGCCAGGGTTATCCCTCGAGCTTGCCGGTGGTCTTCCCAGCCCATTTTCAGTGGCTGAAGGAGCGCGAGTTCCGGGGAGATTTTTTGGCGTTGCTCCATCTCTCGTCGGCAAGTTCGATCGCCCGCTCTCTTAGCGAGCACCTCGGTCCCGACCAATTGCCTATCGAAGTTCCCGATCTTTTGATCCAGCGAGAAGAGGCTCAGGAACTACGAGATTTCGGCCGCTCCGATCACCTGGCATTCTGGGAAGACGGGCGAGTTTGTCTGATGCTGACGGACTCGGCGAACTTTCGAAACCCTCATTACCATTCGCCCGGCGATACTCCCGACACCCTAGATCTCACGGCCCTTGTGAAACTCACCAAGAGCCTGGTGGAATGGTGTTCAGCCTTAACCCCGCTCTCCATAAGCGAGTAGACCGATGGCCACGAAGGAGGGAACGGAGCCCGCGACCAGCCACCAGGGTAGCGGCTCTGAAAAAAGAATGGGTGAAACCAGCATGGGAAAAAGCACCGCCACGGCGGTGTTGCTGGGGACCACCTGCAGTGCCGTACTCTTCGTATAGGCGTACTGCAGCACCACGAAGGCCACGATGGCCAGAAGGATCCAGACCGCTCCGGTGGCCCACCAGGCTTTTAGCAGGGCACCCCACTTCAAGACCAGGAGGTTCAGCCCCCCGATCACACCGGACAGAGTACCGAAGGCAAAGCCGAGATAAGGAGACTTCCGCCACACCGACCAAGCACACCACAGACCCGACAAACCCAAACTCAGTCCCAGGATCACACCCAGGCGCTCGGGCTGAAACTCAGACTCCTCGAAAGCCAGGGCCAGACTGCACCACCCGATCCAGGTGGTTCCACTCAAAATAAGGGCCAGCGCCGCCCAGTGCCAGGGAGTGATGGCCTCTTTCAAAACCAGGGAAGCGTAGAGATAGAGCGGCACCAATCCGAAGACCCCCAGAGCAGCCGCGAAACTTGCCGGTCCTCTGGAAAGAGACGAGGCGAGCACGAACGGCGCCGCGATGCACATCAGAATCCCACCCACCCAGACCAGAAACGAGCCCCAGCCCTGTCCCTTCAGAAGCCCCCCGGGGCCGCTTTCGAACCACAACGATCCACCTTTTTGCAAGCCCTGGCCGAGGTTATCCAGGGAGGCAGCTAGTAAGGCGAAGATAAGAAACCAGAAAGTGGCGGACATGGCGTCACTTTTCCGTCGGAGTCAGCAATCGACCTATCAGAAGGACCAGGTAGAGTTGACTCCATAAACCCTCCAGAAGCGCCAGATTTCGAACCAGCCGGGTGGCGTCCGGGTAGCTCGTGTCTAGACCCACCAGAGCGTTAAAGCTCAAGTAAGTCGTTTCGAAAAAGACGTAGGCGTCGGGGGGCAACGGACTGCCGAAGGCGGCCGGGTCGACCATGAGGATGGTGGAGAAGGCCGTGGAAAACGCAAACCCCGACATAAAATAGATGCAAGCAGAGCCCCACAGGCGATCGGTGGCGCGGTGGCGGCCCCGGAAAAGATCGCGAATAGCAAAGGCGATCACCACCAGTTGAACCAGGGCGAGCATCCCGTAGGCCACTAGCCTGAGTTGGTCCCTCACGGGGTTCGAAAACACGAACAGGAGATTCACACAGACCAGGATCAAGAAAGCGATCCCCAGGGCCACAAAGCCCCCCCGCACCAGCCACCTGGCCCGGGTGTAGTTTCTCAGCATGTCGCAGAGCAGTACCAGATACCAGGCGCCCACGGCGTGAAAAAGCGCATCGAACACAAAACCCCGCAGGCCGATGCCCACCAGCTTCAAGCCTTCATCGGCCAGCAGGATGAGGGCCAGAAAGAGGATCTGGACCATCACCGCCCGGCGATAGTCCTTCTTCTTTTCAGCTTCGTCGTTCAAGACTTCGAGTGTGGCGGGTTGCTCTTGTTGCTCCATGGACAATGCTTCGAAAACCGCCGTAAAGGTGCCTTTGAGTTCGCCCATTGAACAGTGCAACATAGGAGGAAGGGCTCAGGAAGTAAAAGGCAAGCACTATGAATCTAAAATCTATCATAGCCGGGTTTCTGACCCTGCTCCTCACGGCCACCGCTCTCGGTCAAACCACCGGCATCAATCTGGAGGGTTACGATTACCCCTTCCGGGAACAAAAATTTCAACTACCCGACAGCTCGCTTTCCATGACTTACATGCTGGTCGAGCCCACTGGAACCCCGTCCGGTCGTACGGCTGTCTTGCTGCACGGCAAAAACTTCAACGGAGCTTACTGGGAAAGCACCGCCAATCTCCTGGCTTCTCAGGGCTTTCGGGTGCTCATCCCGGATCAGATAGGATTCGGGAAGTCATCCAAACCGATCGACTATTCTTATACCTTTGCCCAACTCGTGAGCAACACGCGGGCGTTAGTTCAGGAAGTCAAACTCGGGAAAGTCACCGTGATAGGGCACTCCATGGGTGGAATGTTGGCCATGCACTGGGCTCTTCTGGCCCCTGAAGATATGGAGCAGTTGATCCTGCTCAACCCCATCGGCCTGGAGGACTGGAATGCCAAGGGGGTTCCCTATCGAGGGATCGACGGCTGGTATTCTAGAGAATTGAAGACGACCGCCGAAGCCATCATTGCCTATCAAAAGAATTTCTACTACGACGGAAAGTGGAACCCCCGGTACGCTCGCTGGGCAAATTTGCTGGCCGCACCGCTCTCCTCACCGGATTACCCTCGACTGGCACGCGTGCAGGCTCTCACCACGGCTATGATCGTCAGCCAACCAGTGGCTCACCGCTTCGATCAGATTCAAGTGCCCACCACGCTGATATTAGGGCTACGGGACCGCACCGCCCTGGACAAAGACCTGGCGCCCCCTGCGGTAGCCCAAGAACTGGGCCGATACGACCGCCTGGGAGAAGAAGTCAGGTCGCAAATCCCCAACGCTCGCCTTATCCCGCTCGACGACCTGGGCCATCTCCCTCAGGTGGAAGATTTTCCACGCTTTGAAAAAGCTTTGCTGGATTCTCTGAATTCTTTGTAACCTCCTCACCTCACCACAAACCTCGTACAAGATTTTCCATCGTCAAAGGTCTTTTGAACCAGCCGGTCCAGTTCGTCGTAAAAGAACTTTCGCTCCTCGCGAGTGGTGTCGAGTTCTAGAAGCTCTGAGGGTGGAAAGAGTTGAGTGAGTTTGTAGTAGATGTACCCTTCCTCTCCCCCGGGATATCCTTCGTCGTAACCATCGAGAAGGTCATAGAATTCAGGGTCTCCGGCTTCGATCACGGTGGGTCGGCACATGAGGTCTATGCCTTGCCGGTGTCGCACCCCCCGCGCGGTGGTCTCAGCGTACCCTTCGCAGGCTTTTTCCCAGGCCGTGATCAGGCGCGGAGTCTCGCCAACACTCGGTTTCTCGTTTGCACTCAGCCCAAAAGAAAGTGAGAGAGGGAGACGACCGCACGGTCGGCTCCCTCTCGGCTTCGATCCTCTTAAGGTGGTCCGATCACCCTTTGTAAGCTAAAGACGACCTTCGGCCGATAGGCCGGAGAGCTTAACAGTTCTTCCCGTGACGGTGTCTGCTAGTCCACAGGTACTCCGACTTCATGTCGCTCATACTATAGGATTTGGTGAGAGGTCGACGAGTACTTATGAAAAGATCGACAGCGTCTTTTCTAAAGCACAGGGCTTTTTTGATGTGTTCGGAAGTTCGTCTAAATCCGAAGAACTCCATGACCTTTTCAATGCCCTTTTCATCTGATTCTCTAGAAAAAGTATGCCTTCCCACGGTCATATTAAGACCATTGACCTCTATTACTTTCCCATCTAGTAGCTTGATGCTGGATGGGTACCCAGGATCAGATCTTCCGTGAAGAAAATTCCACTGCTCGAGCCCAGAACCAACGACATGCTTGCTGCAGGCATCGAGGTCTAGAAGATGCTGAAGAGTAGAACCTTCCTGACCAAGCCTAACGCCACTAATCACTAGATCGGGCAGACCTTTCTCCGCTTCGCTATTCTCCATCAGATGCTGTCGTATGGACCTACCGTTCTTGTCTGAAAAACATTCCATCCCAAGAAGTAAATCCGGTCGTTAAGGCGCGACTCCATGTATTCGTCTCGCGACATCTGAGTTCCATCCCGATAGATGGTAGGGATCTCAACAGGTCCTCCTGGTCCATCGCACAGAGTCTGGTAGATGCTTTGAGCGTCATTCACGTTATTCAAAAAGTTGAGAAACTTTAAAGGACCGGAGAAGACGATATTTACCGAGAAGCGACCCATCGACTGATGAGGTATCTTACCAGGAGGTTTGCCTCCACCCGACTGAGTTCTTTGCTCGTAAATCTCTGCTCGGTTGAAGACATCATCTCGAGGAAACTTGCCGGTCTCCATGAGAGGGTCGGTCGTGTCATGATAGCCTGGATCAAAGATTTCTTCCATCCACCCTTTTGTATCTTTTTGCGACCACAGCTTAAAATTGAGAGGGCCGCATTTCGAGCTTTTTCCTTCTCGAAGGAAGGGGGGGACCCACCAAGGATCGTTAGGACCAAGCCCGGTGTGGTCGGTAAATCTCACTGGGTTGCTTGTCATCGCTTCGTAGAGATTCAATCCCCCACTGTGCCCAATCGGATCTCTACTTATAAACCTCCCCAGCACGCCCTGGGGCGGATCTGAAAGTCTCTCATTCAAGGCGAAACTCGGATCATGCCACTTTTTTGATTCCGGGGGTGCACACACAGCAAGACCATTCTAGCAGACCGG